>NZ_JBGIWG010000017.1:0-96990 GCF_041320715.1 Enterobacter sp. KB-221C9 | reverse complement strand
TTCTAATAGCAATGAAAATTATCAACAATTAAATTGCGATGCGATTTCATATGTCAATAAATCAAGGGAGGTACTCTCTGAGGTAAACAGTAGAATGAGTGGCAACCGTCAAATTAATATCAGTGAAGGTTGGTTAAATGGTGATATAAATGTAGAGCGTAGTCTAATTAACTTTTTAAAAATGAGCTACGCCCATGCAAAACTAAGTGATTCAGAGTTAAAATTTAGACATTATTTCGATTTAATAGAATTGAGCACAACATTTGAATAAAACTAACAATAACGGAAATTAATCATAACTTATGCCGCATCACTAATATCTCCACACTCTTGAAAATCATTTAATTAACCCGTTTACCTAAACGGGCTTTGTGTTGCCTGAAATTATCTTCCTAGTACTCTCGCTTTCTTTACTGCTATCGAGTAAATATATATGATTAAACATATATAAATTATTACACCTGCAGGAACTCCCATGCTCCACCCGCTCCAGCTCTTCAAAACCCTCTCCGACGAAACGCGGCTCGCCATCGTCATGCTTCTCCGTGAAGCGGGCGAACTGTGCGTCTGCGATCTCTGCGCCGCGACCGCCGAGTCGCAGCCTAAGGTCTCCCGCCATATGGCGCTGCTGCGCGAGTCCGGGCTGGTTATCGATCGTCGCGAGGGCAAATGGGTCCATTACCGTCTCTCTCCCAACATGCCTGCGTGGGCGGCAGCCGTTATCGACAACAGCTGGAACTGCCTGCGGGAAGAGACGCGCATGAAGCTTAAAAACCGACTTTCAGGTTCGTGCTGATAACAACACATTCACAAAAACAGATATAACGGAGTAAAAGATGTTTCTGGCAGGGGCTATTTTTCTGTTTACGCTGGTACTGGTCATCTGGCAGCCCAGGGGGCTCAGTATCGGCTGGAGCGCCACCATTGGTGCCGTGCTGGCGCTGGCCAGCGGCGTGATTCACATTAACGATATACCTGTGGTGTGGAATATCGTCTGGAACGCGACGGCAACGTTCATTGCCGTCATCATCATCAGCCTGCTGCTGGATGAGTCCGGCTTTTTCGAGTGGGCGGCGCTGCACGTTGCCGGCTGGGGAAACGGTCGTGGGCGATTGCTGTTTACGTATATCGTGCTGCTGGGCGCAGCCGTGGCGGCGCTGTTTGCCAATGACGGTGCGGCGCTGATCCTGACGCCTATCGTTATCGCCATGCTGCTGGCGCTGGGGTTCAGCAAGCAGGCCACGCTGGCGTTTGTAATGGCGGCGGGCTTTATCGCCGATACCGCCAGCCTGCCGCTGATTGTCTCGAACCTGGTCAACATCGTGTCGGCAGACTTCTTTAAGCTGGGGTTCAGCGAATACGCCTCGGTGATGATCCCGGTAGATATCGCCGCGATTGCCGCAACGCTGGTAATACTGCATCTCTTCTTCCGCAAGGAAATTCCCCCGGAATATGACCTGGCAAAACTCCGCGAGCCCGCGCGGGCCATTCACGACCTCCCGACGTTCAGAACGGGCTGGATCGTCCTGCTCCTTCTGCTCGTCGGTTTCTTTGTGCTGGAACCTCTCGGCATTCCGGTCAGCGCCATTGCAACCGTCGGCGCGCTGATTTTATTTGCCGTCGCAAAACGCGGACATGCGATAAACACCGGAAAAGTGCTGCGCGGCGCGCCGTGGCAGATCGTTATCTTCTCGCTGGGGATGTATCTGGTGGTGTATGGCCTGCGCAATGCCGGGCTGACGGAATATCTCTCAGGCGTATTGAATAGCCTGGCCGGACACGGGCTGTGGGCCACCACGCTGGGAACCGGGTTCATCACCGCGTTCCTGTCATCCATAATGAACAATATGCCCACGGTGCTGATTGGCGCGCTCTCCATTGATGGCAGCACGGCAACAGGATTGATTAAGGAAGCGATGATTTACGCCAACGTGATTGGCTGCGATCTGGGGCCGAAAATCACGCCTATCGGCAGCCTCGCCACCCTGCTCTGGCTCCACGTGCTGGCGCAGAAGAACATGACGATCACCTGGGGCTACTATTTCCGGACGGGCATCATTATGACGCTGCCGGTCCTGTTTGTGACGCTCGCCGCGCTGGCGCTACGTCTCTCCTTCACACTGTAATGAGCCACTGATATGAGCCACATCACCATTTACCACAACCCCGCCTGCGGCACCTCGCGCAACACGCTGGAGATGATCCGCAACAGCGGCACGGAGCCAGAGATTATCCTCTATCTGGTAACCCCGCCGTCGCGCGATGAGCTGACCACCCTGATTGCCGATATGGGCATTTCGGTGCGGGATCTGCTGCGTAAAAACGTAGAGCCCTATGAACAGCTCGGCCTTGCCGACGATAGCTTCACCGACGACCAGCTTATTGATTTTATGCTGCAGCACCCGATCCTGATTAACCGACCGATCGTGGTGACGCCGCTGGGCACCCGCCTGTGCCGCCCGTCTGAAGTTGTCCTCGACATCCTGCCCGATGTGCAGAAAGGGGCGTTTACGAAAGAGGATGGCGAAGCCGTGGTGGACGCCAGCGGGAAAAAAATCTCGCCAAAGTAACCCGTTGATAATGGCGCAGTAAGGCCTTCCAACCGCATACCGCGCCCACCGGCCGAGTTGCATCAACCGAAACCCGGCACATACTTTTGAGGGTTAATCCTGGTGAGGGTATGCAGGTATGGGCTTTAAAAACAAAACCGCCGTCATCTTCGGCGGCAGCGGCGCCATCGGCAGTTCAGTGGCGCACGCTCTGGCGCGTGAAGGGGCGGATGTATACCTCGCCGCACGTGACCACGCCAGGCTGGAGCGGGTCGCCAGCCGTGTTCGCGCCGCCGGAGGGTCTGCCAGCACGTTTATGTTCGATGCGCTCGATGATTCCTCTCAGCTCCCGGACCTTGCCCACATAGACATTGTCGTCAACGCCACGGGCTTTATGCACGATCAGGGTAAACGCCTTGAAGCGTTAACGCTCGGCGAGTTCAGGCAGGGTTTCGATCCCTTCCTGGCCGCGTACTTTAACATTGCGCAAGCCGCGTCGCCCCGTATGGGCGGCGAGCATGGCGGAACCATAATTACCGTCGTCGCCCCCGCCGCCAACATGATAATGGCGGGCCACCTCGGGCATATCGTCGGCTGCGCGGGAACGGAAGCCTTGACCCGGGCGCTTGCTGCGGAGCTGGGGACACACAATATTCGCGTGCTGTGCGTGCGTTCGCACGCGATAGCCGACGCGGTGCAGGCGGGTTCGTATGTGGGGACCATTTTCGCCGCCAAGGCGCAGGCGATGGGAATTACGGTCGAGCAGTTTCTCGGCGGTGCCGCGCAAAGTACCCTGACGCATCGCCTGCCGACGCTGGCGCAGGTGGCAGACACCATTGCGTTTCTGGCGTCAGATGCGGCAGGCGCCATCACGGGAACCACCGTCAATATGACCGCGGGCGCAACCTAACAGCCGCCTTCGCCCGCAATCCTGCCCACCATCGCCCGGATCTCTTCGCGGGTTAACGGCGCCCGATCGGTGACATAGTGCAGCGTCATCCCTTCGATGAAGGCGTCCAGCGCGCGGGTGGTGACCGGGTCGAACCACTGCTCCAGCGTGGTCTGGCTCATCTTCATCCAGTCCTGCATCACCGTTTTGAGCGCCGCGCTGCGGTGCATAAAGGCGTAGAGCTGGTACATCAGCGCCATGTTGTGCGGCGTGGTCACCTGCGAGCTGTGGATGAGGGTGGTGATGGATTCGCACGCCATTTCCGGCCCGGTGACGCCCGCAAAGAATTCCCGGTACTGCTGCGACATCTGCCGGGTAAACCACGTGAAGGCCTCCTCCAGCAGCGGCTCCATGCCGTCGAAATAGTAGGTCATCGACCCCAGCGGCACGCCCGCACAGGTGGCGATTTTACGGTGCGTGACGGCGTGAATACCGTGCTCGGCGATGGTATCGAGCGTTGCCTGCAGGATCTTCTCCCGTCGATGCGGATCGTTCGGTGGTCTGCTCATAAATTCCTCACGTGGTTTGTGTACAAATGTACACAAACTTGCTAGTGTTGTCGCTATTGTTGTACTTCTGGTGCTACCCCAATGACGCTGACCTCTCCCCGTAAAGCCCTGCAGCTACGCATGTGGGCGCTGTTTATGTTCTTCTTTATTCCCGGTCTGCTGATGGCCTCCTGGGCCACGCGCACCCCCGCCATTCGCGATATTTTGTCCGTTTCTACCGCTGAGATGGGCATCGTGCTGTTCGGCCTGTCGATAGGCTCCATGAGCGGCATCCTCTGCTCCGCCTGGCTGGTTAAGCGCTTCGGTACGCGGGCGGTGATCCGCACCACCATGTGTGTTGCCGTATTCGGGATGGGGATACTGAGCGTGGCGCTGTGGTTTGCCTCGCCGCTGCTGTTCGCCCTGGGCCTGACGGTATTTGGCGGCAGCTTCGGTTCGGCTGAAGTTGCCATCAACGTTGAAGGGGCGGCGGTCGAACGTGAGATGAACAAAACCGTGCTGCCGATGATGCACGGCTTTTACAGCCTCGGCACGCTGGCCGGTGCCGGCGTGGGGATGGCGCTGACGGCTACCGGCGTGAGCGCGGATCTGCATATCCTGCTGGCGGCGCTGGTGTGCATCGTTCCGATTCTGACCGGCATCCGGGCGATCCCGGACGGTACCGGCAAAAACTCCGCTGACGAACAGCACTCGGCCGAAAAAGGGCTGCCCTTCTACCGCGATTTCCAGCTGATGCTGATCGGCGTGGTGGTGCTGGCGATGGCGTTCGCGGAAGGTTCTGCCAACGACTGGCTGCCGCTGCTGATGGTAGACGGTCACGGCTTTAGCCCAACCTCCGGCTCGCTGATTTACGCCGGGTTTACGCTGGGGATGACCGTGGGTCGCTTCACCGGCGGCTGGTTTATCGACCGCTACAGCCGCGTGGCGGTGGTGCGCGCCAGCGCCCTGCTGGGCGGCCTGGGTATTGCGATGATCATCTTTGTCGATGTTGACTGGATTGCCGGGGTCTCGGTGATCCTCTGGGGACTGGGCGCGTCGCTCGGTTTCCCGCTGACCATTTCAGCCGCCAGCGATACCGGCCCGGACGCCCCGACGCGCGTCAGCGTGGTGGCAACCACGGGCTATCTCGCCTTCCTGGTCGGGCCGCCGCTGCTCGGCTTCCTCGGCGAGCACTACGGGCTGCGCAGCGCCATGCTGGTGGTGTTAGGGTTGGTCATTATCGCGGCGCTGGTGGCGCGCGCGGTGGCAAAGCCGGAAACGAATCAAACGACACTGGAGAAGGGATATGAGCGTTAAACTGATCGCCGTCGACATGGATGGTACTTTTTTGAGCGATGCCAAGACCTATAATCGGCCGCGCTTTCTGGCGCAGTACGCCCGCATGAAGGCGCAAGGCATTCGCTTCGTGGTCGCCAGCGGCAACCAGTACTACCAGCTGATCTCCTTTTTCCCGGAGATAGCGCATGAAATCGCGTTCGTCGCCGAAAACGGCGGCTGGGTCGTGAGCGAAGGTGAGGATGTCTTTAACGGCGAACTGTCGAAAGCCCATTTCGAGACTGTCGCGAACGTGTTAAGCGACGTGCCGGGCATTGAGATCATCGCCTGCGGCAAAAGCAGCGCGTACACGCTGAAATGTTATGACGAGGGCTTTAAGGATATCGCGGCGAAATACTATCACCGTCTCGAAATGGTGAGTGATTTTGACAACCTGAACGATATTTTCTTCAAGTTCGGGCTTAACGTTTCTGACGATGAAATTCCGCGGATTCAGGCGCTGCTGCATGAACGGCTAGGCGACATCATGGTGCCCGTCACGACCGGTCACGGCAGTATCGACCTGATCATCCCCGGCGTGCATAAAGCCAACGGTCTGCGGATCCTGCAAAAGCGCTGGGGCATAGACGACAGCGAAGTGGTGGCCTTCGGCGACAGCGGCAACGACGTGGAGATGCTGCGTCAGTCCGGGTTCAGCTTTGCGATGGCGAATGCCAGACCGCATATTAAAGCGGTGGCGCGTTTTGAAGCGCCGCACAATAACGATGAAGGCGTTTTGAACGTGATTGAGAAGGTGTTGAACGGGGAGGCACCGTTTAACTGATACCGTGCGGTCTGGTGCCCTCACCCTAACCCTCTCCCACCGGGAGAGGGAATAAGAATTAAGGTTGCAGGGCGTTCCCGACGCGTTTGTCCTTCAGGAACACGACCATTAGTCCAACCCACAGCACGCCGTTGGCGAGGTTAAACAGGCTGAACAGCCCGTTGCCGCCCATCGCGTAGGCATGCTTGCTCACCTCGATACCGACGGTAAAAATCAGCATCTGCAGCATCCCCATCGCCGCTGACACCGTGCCTTTACTCATCTCGCTGGCAAACAGCGTCAGGCGCACCAGCCCGGCGTTGGCCACGCCAATTCCGAAGGCATAGAGGCTGAGCCCCGCCGTCATCCACAGATAAGCGTGGGATGACGCGACGGTCGCGACCGCAGCCAGAATCAGCCCTGCCGCAATCGGCCAGCCGCCCATGATAATCAGTGAACGCACGGTGCGGCGTGACGTCAGACGAGCCAGCACCAGGTTCCCGATAATCAGCGCGCCAAAGATCGGCACCTGCAGAAGACCATACTCATAGCTGCTGAGCTTTTCACCGCTGATGATAATGACCGGCGACTGCGCGATCCACGCCAGCAGCGGCAGGCTAACGAACCCGGTCGCCAGCGCGCCCGCCACAAAGCGGACATTCTTCAGCACTTCTTTGTAATCCCGACCCAGCTCTTTCAGCGAGAGTTTCTCGCCGATGCGGGTGGCCGTTTCCGGCATCGCGCGGTGCAGGCCAAAGAACGCGAAGGCGGCGAGAAGCGCAAAGAGCACAAACATCCCTTCCCACGGCGCAACATGCACCCACGCGGCCCCCACCAGCGGCCCGAGTAAGGGGGCGATCAGCGCCACGTTCGCCATCAGTGCGGTAATTTTGATGCACACCGTCTCTTCAAACGACTCCTGAATGGCGGCATACCCCACGGCGCCGATAAAGCACAGGCTCACCCCCTGCAGGAAGCGCAGCAGGGTAAATTGTTCAATGTTTTGCGCCAGCAGCGTGGCGAGACAGGTGACGATAAACCACACCACGCCCGTGAGCATCACCGGGCGGCGGCCAATACGATCCGATAGCGGCCCTAACAGCCACTGCAAAAACATGCCGCCGGCCAGATAGGCGGTCATGGAGGTCGGTACCCACTCAATTCCCGCGTTGTACTGCGCCACAACGGTCAGCATACCGGGCTGGATCATATCGTTGCCGATATAGGTAGAGAATTCGTAGAGCACCAGACACAGGGGGAAAAGCAGCGCCTGACGACCCAGACGTGAACCAGAAGAAGAACGGTTTAACATGCAATCTCTTAATAATGACAAAATCGCGACGAGTTTAATGAAATGCCGCAGCCCGAGATAGTGATTTATCGAGGGTAAACAGAAATAAAGCACATATCGTCTTCGTTTAAGGTTTCCTTAATTTGACAGATTTATGATAGCCCCATTACTCGTCAACGATCCCAAATTATGGCACCCATTTCCAGCCGTTCAGAATTGTCTAACTTACAGACAAATAAGACAAAACGACTTTACCGCTTGCCGTCCCGCTTTTATGGTTATCAGCTTTTCGTACTGATCGCCCTTGCCGTGCTTTTCACGTGGCTATCGCGCAATGAAGCGCTCGACAGATGGATCACCGGTTTTTGGTATGACGCGGCAACGCAAAGCTTTCCGCTGCAGAAAGATCATCTGCTGGATCTGCTGAACCACCGCCTGGCGAAGTACATTGCCATCGCCTTAGGTGCCCTGGCGCTGTTTTATGGCGCTTACAAGCGTAACGCAAGGTTGGTCACGGCGGCGCTGCTGATGGGCGTTGGCGCGCTGGTGGTGGGCGTGCTGAAAAGCGTGAGCCATCACAGCTGCCCGTGGGATCTGGTGGAATATGGCGGTAAGGCGGTGTCTTATCCCCTGTTTAGCTCCGTCCCTGCCGACAGCGGTCCGGGGCGCTGTTTCCCCGGCGGTCACGCCTCCAGCGGCTTTATGGTGATGGGGCTGTTTTTTGCCTTCTGGCGCGAGCGTCCGCGTCTCGCCTGGTGCTTCGTCGCGCTGGGCGTGGTGTTAGGTCTGGCGATGGGCTATGGCCAGGTCATGCGCGGGGCGCATTTTTTCTCTCACAACCTGTGGGCCGGGTGGTGGGTCTGGTTTTCCCAGGTGGTGGTCTACGGGCTTATTTCCACCCGGTTTGCTAAAGAGTGATAACGCTATGTTAGAGAATCTAAATTATCAGCTGTTTTATCTGATCAACGCCACGCCAGCCTCGCCTGAGTGGACGATCGATTTTGCCACCTTCCTGGCAAAGGATCTGATCAGTATCGTTCCTGCACTGGCTGCGATTCTCTGGCTGTGGGGCCCCCGCAGCCAGGTGAAGGCACACCGCCAGCTGGTGATCAAAGTGGCGATGGCGCTCGGGGTAAGCGTACTGGTCAGCTACATTCTCGGTCATGTATTCCCACACCCCCGTCCTTTTGTGGCTCACGTGGGCTATACCTTCCTGCACCACGCGCCGGATGACTCGTTCCCGAGCGATCACGGTACGGTGATCTTCACCTTCGCGCTGGCTTTCCTGTTCTGGCATCGCCTGTGGTCTGGTGCGGTCCTGATGGTGGCGGCCCTGGCAATCGCCTGGTCTCGCATTTACCTGGGCGTTCACTGGCCGATGGATATGGTGGGCGGTTTCCTGGTGGGGCTGATTGGCTGCGTGAGCGCGTCTATTCTGTGGAGCCTCTTCGGTGAAGCGCTCTACCGCACGCTGTCCTCACTCTATCGCGCCATTTTCGCTATCCCGATCCGCAAAGGCTGGATACGTGACTAACCCCAACCTGACAGGTTACACTTGAACCCCCGCCCTGCGGGGGTTCACTTTTTTATCCCGAGGAACTATGGAAACACGACGCGATGACCGCATTGCTCAGCTGCTACAGGCGCTGAAGCGCAGCGATAAGCTGCATCTTAAGGAAGCCGCCAACCTCCTCGGCGTCTCAGAGATGACCATTCGTCGGGATCTGAACAGCGAAAGCGCGCCCGTCGTGCTGCTGGGCGGGTATATTGTGCTTGAGCCGCGTAGCGCCAGCCATTACCTGATCAGCGACCAGAAGACGCGCCTGGTGGAAGAGAAACGCAAAGCCGCACGGCTTGCGGCTTCGCTGGTACAGCCGCACCAGACGCTGTTTTTTGACTGCGGCACCACCACGCCGTGGATTATCGAAGCCATCGACAGCAGCATCCCTTTCACCGCCGTGTGCTATTCCCTGAACACCTTTCTGGCGCTTCAGGAGAAACCCGAGTGTCGGGTGATCCTCTGCGGCGGTGAGTTTCACGCCAGCAACGCCATCTTTAAGCCGCTTAACCTGCAGGACACGCTCAGCAATCTCTGTCCGGATATCGCGTTTTATTCCGCCGCGGGCGTCAACGTGCGTCAGGGCGCGACCTGCTTTAACCTGGAAGAGCTGCCGGTGAAGCACTGGGCGTTAAGCGCGGCGCAGTATCATGTGCTGGTGGTCGATCACAGCAAGTTTGGTAAGGTGCGTTCGGCAAGAATGGGCGAGCTGGCGCAGTTCGATGCCATCGTCAGCGACTGCCGCCCGGACGACGAGATTGTGGCCCATGCAAAGGCGCAGCAGGTGAAGTTGATGTATTGAGGTTATGCCGGGTGGCGGCTTCGCCTTACCCGGCCTATAGCAGCTCGAACGTAGGCCGGGTAAGCGCAGCGCCACCCGGCAAAAAACTTAGCTGAACCAGCTGCCAAACCACCCGTGGAATTTCATCATCACGAAATCCCACATCCGGCTGAAGAAGCCGCCCTCTTCCACTGCTTCCATTACAATCAGCGGACGCTGTTCAATCGACTTACCGTTTAGCTGGAAATCAATCGTCCCGACCACCTGGCCTTTCTTCAGCGGGGCGGTGAGCTGCGGGTCGGTCAGGGTAAAGCTGGCCTTCAGGTTTTTCAGCTGACCGCGCGGAATGGTCACCGAGCCGCCTTCACCGGCGCCCAGATTCACTTCGCTCTTGTCGCCAAACCAGACGCGCTGGCTGACGAACGTGGCATCCGGTTTAATCGGCGTCACGGTTTCATAGAAGCGGAAGCCCCAGGTCAGGAGTTTTTCTGATTCGTTAAAACGGATGCGGTCGGTTTTGGTCCCCAGCACCACCGAAATCAGGCGCATGTCGCCCTGCGTCGCGGAGGCCACCAGGTTATAGCCTGCACCCGCCGTGGTGCCGGTTTTCATCCCGTCCACGTTAACGTTGCTGCTCCACAGCAGGCGGTTGCGGTTCGGCTGGCGGATTTTATTGAAGGTAAACTCTTTCTCTTTATGAATGGCGTATTCATCCGGCACGTCGTGGATCAGCGCTTTTCCCAGCAGCGCCATATCGCGCGCGGTACTGAACTGTCCCGGGGAATCCAGACCGTGAACCGTTTTGAACGTGGTGTTGGTTAAGCCCAACTTCTGCGCGTAGCCATTCATCAGACCGATAAATGAATCCTGACTTCCCGCGACGTAATCCGCCAGCGCGATACAGGCGTCATTGCCGGACTGGATAATCACCCCTTTATTCAAATCAGATACGGAGACCTGATCCCCTGGCTTCAGGAACATCACGGAAGACCCGCGCAGCGCCGGGTTGCCAGTGGCCCAGGCATCCTTCCCGATGGTGACCATATCGTCCAGCTTGATCTTGCCCGCTTTCAACGCCTGGCCTACCACATAGCTGGTCATGATTTTGGTCAGGCTTGCCGGATCGAGTTTCTCATCCGCATTCCCTTCCGCCAGCACTTTACCGCTGGAGTAGTCCATCAGGATCCAGGCGCGCGCATCGACAGGTGGCGCTTCTGGTGCAGCCTGCTCAGCTGCGTAGAGAGTTGGTGCAAACAGGAAAAGGAGCGCAGAGCCTGCCGCCAGGCTGCGCAGAGAAGTCATTTTACGCGTCATAAATGCCACCCGAGTGTCCATTCAAAAATTACGTCACATCACCGTGTCGCAAGAAGCGATGAGTAATAGCGCACTAAAACGGTTAAAGAAACCCAACGAGGGTAAAGTTATTAAAGTTTATGCAATAACATTCAGATACGCTTTGATTAAGACGTTTTTTTTGTCTTCTGTTGCGTAATTGTTAGGTTTATCTCACCATGACGAGAAGCTGATTCGGATTCACATCTCATCGGGAGTAAATATGATTACGCTGTGGGGCAGGAATAATTCGACCAACGTTAAGAAAGTGCTCTGGACGCTGGAAGAGCTGGATTTACCGTTCAATCAAATCATGGCCGGGCTGTCGTTTGGCGTGAATAAAGAGGCCGACTATCTGGCCATGAACCCGAACGGCCTGGTGCCGCTGCTGCGCGATGATGAAACAGACGCGACGCTTTGGGAGTCCAACACCATTGTCCGTTACCTCGCCGCCCAGTACGGTCAGGGCCGCCTGTGGGTAGAAAGCCCGGCCCGCCGCGCCCAAGGCGAAAAGTGGATGGACTGGGCGAACCAGACGCTTTCACCCACCCACCGCGTGATCCTGATGGGGCTTATCCGCACGCCGGAAGCCGAACGTGACTATCCGGCTATTCATGCCGCGCAGGATGCCTGCGAAAATCTGTTTGCGATGATGGATGACGAGCTGGCGAAGCACGCCTGGTTCTCCGGTGAGGCGTTCGGCACAGGCGATATCGCCGTGGCGCCGTTCGTCTGGAACCTGACCAACATGGGCCTGAAGTGGACGCCGCGCCCTCACCTTGAGCGCTGGCTTAAACAGCTGAGCGATCGCCCGGCGTACCGCAACGTGGTGATGATCCCGGTCACCTGATTACGCACCGGACGGGCTAACTTTTAACAGCTGCCCGTCCGTCTCGTCGGTCAGAACATATAAATAGCCGTCCGGCCCCACCCGCACATCGCGAATACGTTGATTCCGGTCGCCCAGAATGCGCCCGTCCTCCGTCACCTTGTTTCCCTCTACGCTCAGCACGATCACGTCTTTTTCCTTTAGCGCCCCAATAAACAGCTTGTTTTTCCACTGCGGGAAGACGTCGCTGTTGTAGAACGCCATGCCGCTGACCGCAGGTGACACTTTCCAGACGAACAGCGGTTTTTCGGTTCCCTCAACGTGCTCGCCTTTGGCTTCCGGAATTTTCAGACCGCTGTAGTTGATGCCGTGCGTCGCCAGCGGCCAGCCGTAGTTCTTTCCTTTCTCCGGGATGTTGATCTCATCCCCGCCGCGCGGGCCGTGCTCGTTCAGCCACAGCGTGTCGCTCCAGGGATTCATCGCCATCCCCTGCGGATTGCGTATGCCGTAAGACCAGATTTCGGGTCGCGCGCCGGGGGTATTCACAAAGGGGTTATCCGGCGGCACTTTTCCGTTTTCGGTGAGGCGCACCACTTTACCCTGCAATTTATCCAGATCCTGCGCCGTCGGACGCTGGTTGTTCTCGCCGAGTCCGATAAACAGAGCGCCTTTGCCGTCGAACACCAGTCGCCCACCAAAATGGTTACCGGTCGAGAGTTTCGGCATCTGGCGGAACACCACCTGGAAGGCTTCAATGCGCGTAAAATCGTCGCTCAATCGACCATAGCCCACCGCCGTACCGGCTTTGCCGTCACTCCCGACTTCGGCGAAGCTCAGCCAGATGCGGCGCGATTTTTCAAAATCCGGGGCGAGGACCACGTCCAGCAATCCTCCCTGACCGTTTGCCCAGACCTTCGGCACGCCGACAATCGGATCGGACAGCCCTTTTCCGGCCTGCCAGCGTTTGAGCTGACCGCCCTTCAGGGTGACCAGCAGGCCTTTATTGTCCGGCAGAAAAGCCAGAGACCAGGGGTGATCGAGTTTATTTTGCAGCACCTCGACCTTGACCGCCTCTGGGGCAGCAAGAAGCGAAAACGGAATGAACAACGCAGGCAGGGAAATTAGCGAGGATCGAGGCATAACGCGCTCCTTTATCGGCATATGGCATAAAGGTTAGCCACTGCATCCGGGCGCGTTACCACTTTTACAAAAGCTTAATCAGAAGGGGGAGTTGCCTCCCCCTGGGCTCAGTGCTGTTCAAGCTTCTCGTGCTCGTTCAGGCACATGATGCATAGAGAGAGCGTGGTCAGGCAGTTTTCAAGCTTCTCCGCGTTAACAGCGATAAAATTCGGGCAGTCGTGGCGTCCATTCATCAAACATACCCCAGCGATGGAGAGCACCTCAGCGGCCCGGCGCAGGGCGATTAGCTCACTTTCGCCGTATTTCGCCTTCAGGGTCGGTGCTTTTTCACGCATGAAATTGCAAAGTTCAAACAGGTTATCACGCAGATGTTCGCTTTCGCTGACTGACATATACCCTTTTGCCTTCCTCAACTGCAGGTACGCGGCCAGGTCGATTCGGGCGTTGATCAGCTTGTTAAGCAGATCGCGTTTTAGTCTGTCAACGGTCATGCTCTTTCCTCCTCTGTCAGCCATTGTGCACATTCAGGATAAGTACATTTTTTGTACAGTTTAATGCCTGGGATCAATTTTTATTAACTGATTAACATTATTTACAATGTTACAACGTCTGCCCGGCGCATCCGCCTTGCAAAGAGTGTATAAATCCCCCGCGATACGCTGTAAAATCCCGCCCTGATAACTCCATAATTGATGAATTTTTAACCTATGAGCAATGTTACGCACCAGCCGAAAATCGGCTTCGTCTCCCTGGGCTGCCCGAAAAACCTAGTGGATTCAGAACGCATCCTGACCGAACTGCGCACCGAGGGCTATGACGTGGTGCCAAGCTACGACAACGCCGATATGGTGATCGTTAACACCTGCGGGTTTATCGACAGCGCGGTTCAGGAGTCACTGGAAGCCATCGGTGAAGCCCTGACGGAAAACGGCAAAGTGATTGTTACCGGCTGTCTGGGCGCGAAAGAAGATCAGATCCGCGAAGTGCACCCGAAGGTGCTGGAGATCACCGGCCCGCACAGCTACGAGCAGGTGCTGCAACATGTTCATCACTACGTGCCAAAACCAAAGCACAACCCGTTCCTGAGTCTGGTGCCGGAACAGGGCGTGAAGCTGACGCCGCGCCACTACGCGTACTTAAAAATTTCCGAAGGCTGCAACCATCGCTGCACCTTCTGCATCATCCCGTCCATGCGTGGCGATCTGGTGAGCCGTCCGATTGGCGAAGTGCTGGCTGAAGCTAAACGTCTGGCCGACGCGGGCGTGAAGGAGCTGCTGGTCATCTCTCAGGACACCTCGGCCTACGGCGTGGACGTTAAGCACCGCTCCGGTTTCCACAACGGCGAACCGGTGAAAACCAGTATGGTAGGCCTGTGCGAGCAGCTTGCTAAGCTCGGTATCTGGACGCGTCTGCACTACGTCTACCCGTACCCGCACGTTGACGACGTGATCCCGCTGATGGCGGAAGGCAAAATTCTGCCGTACCTGGATATCCCGCTGCAGCACGCCAGCCCGCGTATCCTGAAGCTGATGAAGCGTCCTGGCTCCGTTGACCGCCAGCTGGCGCGCATCAAGCAGTGGCGCGAGATCTGCCCGGATCTGACCCTGCGATCCACCTTCATCGTCGGCTTCCCGGGTGAAACCGAAGAAGACTTCCAGATGCTGCTCGATTTCCTCAAAGAAGCCCGTCTGGACCGCGTAGGCTGCTTCAAGTACAGCCCGGTAGAAGGCGCAACCGCCAACGAGCTGGCGGACCAGGTGCCGGAAGAGGTGAAAGAAGAGCGCTGGAACCGCTTCATGCAGCTGCAGCAGCAGATCTCTGCCGAGCGTCTGCAGGAAAAAGTAGGCCGCGAGATCATGGTGATCGTTGACGAAGTGGACGAAGAAGGCGCGATTGGCCGCAGCATGGCGGACGCCCCTGAAATCGACGGCGCGGTATACCTGAACGGTGAAACCAGCGTTAAGCCGGGTGATATTATTCGCGTGAAGGTTGAAAACGCGGACGAGTATGACCTGTGGGGTAGCCGGGTTTAATCCCCCACTCCGCTTTTGTAGGCCGGGTAAGGCGTAGCCGCCGCCCGGCACATTTCACTGCACTACCCCTTAATCCTCGGATCCAGCGCGTCGCGCAGCCCGTCCCCCAGCAGGTTAAACGCCAGCACGGTCAGGAAAATCGCCAGACTCGGGAAGATCGCCACGTGCGGCGCAATCACCATATCCGCCCTCGCCTCGTTCAGCATCGCGCCCCACTCCGGCGTTGGCGGCTGCGCCCCTAACCCCAGAAACGACAGGCTGGCCGCCGAGATAATCGACACGCCGATACGCATGGTGAAATAGACCACGATGGACGACACCGTACCCGGCAGAATATGGCTGAACAGGATAGTGGCGTCGCTGGCCCCCATACTGCGGGCGGATTCGATAAAGGTCTGCTGTTTCAGCACCAGCGTGTTGCCGCGCACCAGACGGGCAAAGGCCGGAATCGAAAAGACCGCCACCGCAATGATGACGTTCGCCATGCCGCTGCCCATGATCGCCACCACGGCAATCGCCAGCAAAATGCCGGGAAAAGCAAACAGCACGTCGCAGATACGCATGATGATGCGGTCCCACCAGCCTTCGTAATACCCGGCAACGAGACCCAGCACGGTACCGATGGCCGCGCCGATCAGCACCGCGAACACCCCGGCGGCAAGCGAGATCTGCGCCCCTACCAGCACGCGGCTAAAGATATCGCGCCCGAGGGAGTCCACGCCGAACCAGTGCAGCATCGACGGTCCGTCGTTCAGACGGTCGTAGTCAAAATAGTTTTCCGCATCAAACGGCGCCACCCACGGCGCAACGATCGCCACCGCAATCAGCAGCAGCACAAACAGCCCCGCGGTCATCGCGACCGGCTGACGGCGAAAACGCCGCCAGAATTCAGACCACGGGGTGCGGACGTGGTCCGGTTTTAGCCCCGGCATCGCGTTTAAAACGGCCTGACGTCGCCAGTTCAACAATCGCATCTTACTTGTACCTGATGGCCGGGTTAATGGCGGCGTAGAGCACGTCCACCACTAAGTTGATAAGAATAAACTCCAGCGAGAAAAGCAGGACTTCCGCCTGAATCACCGGGTAGTCGCGCATCTCGACGGAATCGACCAGCAGGCGTCCCAGCCCCGGCCAGTTGAAGACCTTTTCCACGACGATAGAGCCGCCCAGCAGAAAGCCAAACTGCAGCCCCATCATCGTCACCACCGGGATCATCGCATTGCGAAACCCGTGCTTGAGGATGACCCACTTCTCGCTGACCCCTTTCGCCCGCGCGGTCCGAATATAATCTTCGCTCAGCACGTCAACGAACGAGGCGCGGGTAAAGCGGGCCATCACCGCCGACACGGCAGCCCCCAGCGTCATGGAAGGCAGGATGTAATGCTTCCAGGTATCGGCTCCGACGGTCGGCAGCCAGCCCAGCTCGACGGAGAAGATCTGCATCAGCAGCATCCCCAGCGCGAACGCCGGGAAGGAGATACCGGTCACCGCCAGGGCCATGCCGAGCTTGTCCGGCCAGCGGTTGCGCCAGACGGCTGCGACAATCCCGGCGCCAAGCCCAAACACGACCGCCCAGCTCATGCTGGCAATCGTTAACCAGAACGTCGGCATAAAGCGGCTGGCAATCTCCTCCGACACCGGACGGCGCGACACCATCGAGATACCAAAATCGCCCTGCAGAACGTTGCAAATGTAATGGATGAACTGCATATACAGCGGCTGGTCGAGGCCAAGCTGCTTACGCACCAGGTCAATGACGGTGGCATCCGCTTCAGGCCCGGCAACCAGACGCGCCGGATCGCCCGGCAGCATATGGACAAACAGAAACACCAGGACCGCCACAATCAGCAGCGTCGGAATAAGCCCCAGCAGGCGTTTACAAACATAATTCAGCATGAGGTTTATTTTAAATCCGCATCGTCAAAGCTAAAGCCCGTGTCCGGCATGATGTAGAACCCGGTCAACGCTTTGTTATGGGCTGACACCAGTTTCTCCACCACCAGCGGCACCCACGGTGACTCTTTCCAGATAATATCCTGCGCGTCTTTGTAGAGGCGCGCTTTCTCTTCCGGTTTGGTGGTTTTCAGGGCATCGGTCAGGTCTTTGTCCACCTGCGGATTGCTGTAAAACGCGGTGTTGAACAGGGTTGGCGGCCAGTTCTGCGAGGCGAACAGCGGCGACAGCGCCCAGTCGGCTTCACCGGTCGAGGCCGTCCAGCCGGTATAGAACATCCGCACGCCGCTCTCTTTCTGCCCTTTCCCCTCCACTTCTGCCGCACGCTGTCCGGCATCCATCGCGGTCACCTGCGCCTTGATGCCGACCTGCGCCAGCTGCTGCTGGGTAAACTGCAGCACCTTCTGGGCGGTACTGTGATTATGCGAGGACCACAGCGTGGTGCTAAAACCGTTCGGGAAGCCCGCCTCTTTCAGCAGCTCGCGCGCTTTGGCCGGATCGTAGGGCCACGGCTGATAGCTTTGCGCATAGGCGATTGCCGGCGGCAGCACGCCGGTCGCCGGGGTGGCATAGCCCGCAAAAGCGACCTTCACCAGCGCCTGACGGTTAATGGCGTAGTTGATGGCCTCACGCACCTTCGGGTTATCGAACGGCTTTTGCGTGACGTTCATGCTGATGTAGCGCTGCATGATCGACGGGCTGGCGACCAGCTCCAGCTTGCTGTTTTTCTGCAAAATGGCGGCCTGCTCATACGGAATCGGGAAGGCAAACTGCGCCTCGCCGGTTTGCAGCATCGCCGCGCGGGTGTTGTTGTCCACCACCGGGCGCCAGGTGATGGTGTCCAGCTTCGGCAGCCCTTTCTGCCAGTAACCCGCGAATTTCTTCACCTTCACAAAATCGGTCTGGTTCCAGGTGAGCAGTTCGTAAGGGCCGGTGCCAACTGGGTGGAAGCCGATCTCCTTGCCGTATTTCTTCAGCGCGGCAGGGGAAATCATCGCCGTTGCCGGATGCGCCAGGATATTGATAAACGCGGAGAACGGCTCTTTCAGGGTGATTTTTATCGTCGCCGGGTCGACCACCTCGGTGCTGGCGATATTTTTATACAGGTTATAGCGCTTGAGGCTATTTTCCGGATTGCTGGCGCGATCGAGGTTAACCTTCACCGCTTCCGCGTTGAAATCTGTCCCATCCTGGAACTTCACGCCGGTTCTGAGCTTAATGGTATACGCCAGCCCGTCGTCGGACACGGTGTACCCCTCCGCCAGCACGTTTTTGAGCTTCATCTCTTTATCCAGACCGAAAAGGCCCTGATAGAACGATTTTGCCACCGCCTGAGAAAGCGTGTCGTTGGCGTCATACGGATCGAGCGTGGTGAAATTCGAGCCGACGGCAACCACCACGTCTTTGGCAGCGAACGCGGGGGCAGCGGCCAGGGCTGCCGTCACGCTCGCGGCTAACAACCATCTACGCGCTACAAAAGTAACCATTGTGTTCTCCTGCCTGTTGTAAGTTATAACCGCGAAAACGCATTGTCCTGACGCGGGGGAGCGACGAAATGCCCCGGACCGACCTCGCGCAGCGTCACGCGCTCTACGGCCTCGCCGCGTTTACGAATATTGCTCGGCATTTCATCCTGCAGCAGCACGCGCTGGCCGTGACGATGCGCCGGATCGGCAACCGGGACCGCCGCGATAAGCTTGCGGGTATACGGGTGCTGCGGGTTCTCAAACACCGCTCTTCGCGGCCCAATCTCCACGATCTGCCCCATAAACATCACCGCCACGCGATGGCTGATGCGCTCGACCACGGCCATATCGTGCGAGATAAACAGGAAGGCAATCCCCATATCCCGCTGTAAATCCAGCAATAAGTTGATGATCTGCGCCCGGATAGATACATCCAGCGCCGAGACGGACTCATCGGCAATCACCACCTTCGGGTTTAGCGCCAGCGCGCGGGCGATGCAGATACGCTGCCGCTGTCCGCCGGAAAACTCGTGCGGGTAACGCCATGCGTGTTCCGGCTTCAGGCCGACGCGCTCCAGCAGCCAGGCCACGCGACGCTGTGCCGCTTCACCGTCGAGCAGGTTATGTACCCGCAGCGGCTCCATGATCGAATACCCCACCGTATGGCGCGGATCGAGGGAGGCATACGGGTCCTGGAAAATAAACTGAATATCCCGCCGCACCGCCTGCAGCCTGCTGTCCGGAAGGGTATCAATACGCTCACCGTTAAAGGTAATGCTGCCTTCCTGTGATTCCACCAGACGAAGCAACGCGCGCCCGGTGGTGGATTTACCGCAGCCGGACTCCCCCACCAGCGCAAGCGTTTCGCCCGGCCAGAGATCGAAGCTGACGTTTTCCACCGCATGCACTTCGCGCTTTACGCGGTTCAACACGCCGCTGCGCAGCGGAAAACGGGTGACCAGATCGCGCACTTCCAGAATGGGCTTGCCCGGCACCACGGTGTCCTGCTCGCGCTCATCCTCCTGCTGCTCGGACGCCTCGAGAGAAATCAGGGGGAAGCGGCGCGGCAAATCGCTGCCGTTCATCGCCCCCAGGCGCGGAACCGCCGCCAGCAGCGCTTTGGTGTAAGGATGCACGGGCGCGTGAAAAATCTGCTCGACCGGGCCGGTTTCCACCGCGCTGCCCTTGTGCATCACCAGCACCCGATCGGCGATATCGGCGACCACGCCCATATCATGGGTGATAAATATCACCCCCATCTCCATCTCCTGCTGCAGCACTTTGATGAGCTGCAGGATCTGCGCCTGAATCGTCACGTCCAGCGCCGTCGTCGGTTCATCGGCAATCAGCACCGCCGGACGGCAGGAGAGCGCCATGGCAATCATTACCCGCTGGCGCATGCCGCCGGAAAGCTGATGCGGATAGCGCCCCAGAATGGCCTGCGCCTCCGGAATGCGCACCAGCTCCAGCATCCGTCGGGCCTCGTTGAGCGCTTCATCGCCGCTCAGCCCCTGATGCAGGCGGATGGACTCGGCGATTTGTTCCCCGACCGGAAAAACCGGGTTCAGGGAGGTCATCGGCTCCTGGAAGATCATCGCAATATCCGCCCCGCGCACGCCCTGCATCTGCGATCTGCTCAGCTCATTTAAATCAATGACCTGACGGTTGCGGCGGCGCAGGAGCATTTTCTCGCTGCTGATTTGCCCGCCCGTCTGTTCCAGCAGGCGCATCAGCGCCAGCGCGGTGACCGATTTACCGGAGCCGGACTCGCCAACAATCGCCAGCGTCTCGCCGCGCCTGAGCGTGAACGATAAATTCTGTATTGCGGGGATGAACTGCCGCTCTTCCTGAAACGCAATATTGAGCTGATGGACAGCCAGCACTTCGCGGTTGTCCAGTTCTTCACTGTGCGGCACGCGCTGCCCCCTTATTCACGATAGATGCCCGTGCTCGGTTCATCACCGGCATAACCCCAGGCGCGATACATGCCTTCGCTGTTGAACGGCAAAGCCACGTTGCCCTCACGATCCACCGCAATGAGCCCGCCGACGCCGCCAAGCGCAGGCAGTTTTTCCATCACCACGCGCTCGCAGGCTTCACTGAGGCTTAAACCGCCGTAATCCATCAGCGCGGTGATGTCGTAGGCCGCGAGGGCGCGGATAAACACTTCCCCGGTTCCGGTACACGACACCGCCGCCGTCGCGTTATTGGCATAGCAGCCGGCGCCCGGCAGCGGGCTATCGCCGACGCGTCCGGGCAGCTTGTTGGTCATCCCGCCGGTTGACGTCGCCGCCGCGAGATTTCCGGCCTTATCGAGCGCCACCGCGCCGACCGTGCCCATTTTGGTGGTCTCATCCAGCGGCGCACTGTGGTCAAGCTGCGTCATGCCCGCCGAACGGGCTTCCAGCAGCTGCTGATAGCGCGCTTCCGTGGAAAACAGATCCGGCGATACCGGTTCCATTCCGTGCTCGAAGGCAAACCTCTCTGCCCCGGCCCCCGTCAGCAGCACGTGCGGACTCGCTTCCATCACCAGACGCGCCGCCAGCACCGGATTGCGCAGATGACTTACGCCCGCCACGGCGCCCGCTTTCAGGGTGACGCCGTCCATCACGCAGGCATCCAGCTCGTGCGTTTCATCCCGGGTAAAGACCGAACCAATCCCCGCGTTAAATAACGGGCACTCTTCCAGCAGGCGCACCGCCTCGGTGACCACATCCAGCGCGCTTTCGCCCGCTTCCAGCATTCTCTGGCCCGTTTCCACAATGGCGTACAGCGCGTCGATATAGCGCTTTTCCTGCTCGGGACTGAGCTGTGCTCGGGTGATTGCCCCGGCGCCACCATGAATTGCGATTACCGCATTAACCATTCGCATCACCCGTTAGCCTGATTTGCGGCTTTTTCTATAAATATCATTATCGTCGATGAAACTTCAGATGATTTTTGAATATAGAAAGACGTAACTGTGATGTAAAGCGTACACCCATCGGGTCATACAGTTAGCCGCACTTTTCTGCCATAATGAGCGCTTTCGTTGTTACTCCGCAGGAGCCCACCATGGATTTTACCGCCGGACTGATGCCGCTTGAGACGGCACTCACGCAGATGCTTGACCGAGTTTCCCCGCTGCATGACGTTGAAACGCTGCCCCTCGTACGCTGTTTTGGCCGTATTGCCGCGCGCGATATCGTCTCTCCGCTTAACGTGCCGGGGTTTGATAATTCCGCGATGGACGGTTACGCGGTACGCCTGGCGGATCTCCAGACGGGTAACGCCCTGCCGGTGGCAGGTAAAGCCTTTGCGGGTCAGCCGTTTAGCGGTGAGTGGCCTACGGGCACCTGCGTACGCATCATGACCGGCGCGCCGGTTCCGGCCGGTTGCGACGCCGTGGTAATGCAGGAAGAGACCGAACAGACCGACGACGGCGTGCGTTTTACCGCCAGCGTCAAAGCGGGCCAGAACATCCGCCGCACGGGCGAAGATATCACGCTTGGCGCAACGGTCTTTGCCGCCGGACAGAAGCTGACGGTAGGTGAACTGCCGGTGCTGGCGTCGCTCGGCGTTGCTGAAATCGACGTTATCCGTAAAGTGCGCGTCGCCGTTTTCTCCACCGGCGACGAGCTGCAGCTTCCGGGCCAACCGCTGCAGGACGGCCAGATTTACGACACCAACCGCCTGGCGGTACACCTGATGCTGGAGCAGCTGGGATGCGACGTGATTAACCTCGGCATTATTCCTGACGATCCGGAAAAACTGCGCGCCGCGTTTATCGAGGCGGATAACGCTGCCGACGTGGTCATCAGCTCCGGCGGCGTCTCCGTGGGCGAAGCGGATTACACCAAAACCATCCTTGAAGAGCTGGGCGAAATCGCCTTCTGGAAGCTGGCCATCAAGCCGGGCAAACCGTTCGCGTTTGGCAAGCTGCAACATAGCTGGTTCTGCGGCCTGCCGGGTAATCCGGTTTCGGCGGCACTCACCTTCTACCAGCTGGCGATCCCGCTGCTGGCGAAGCTTTCCGGCAACAGCGCCAGCCCGCTGCCTGAACGCCAGCGCGTGCGCGCCGCCACGCGCCTGAAAAAATCACCGGGCCGCCTCGATTTCCAGCGCGGCATTCTGGCGCGCAGCGCGGACGGCGAATTGGAAGTGAGCACCACCGGGCACCAGGGCTCGCATATTTTCAGCTCCTTCAGCCAGGGCAACTGCTTTATCGTGCTGGAGCGCGAGCGCGGCAATGTGGAAGCAGGCGAGTGGGTTGAGGTAGAACGTTTTAACCACCTGTTCGGAGGCTGACATGACGGTGGAGCTGAGCGACCCGGAGATGATGCGCTACAACCGCCAGATTGTGCTGCGCGGGTTTGATTTCGAGGGCCAGGAAGCGCTTAAGGCAGCAAGCGTGCTGGTTGTCGGGCTCGGCGGTCTGGGCTGCGCCGCCGCGCAGTATCTTGCGGCGGCGGGCGTGGGCAGGATGACGCTGCTGGATTTCGATACCGTATCGGTGTCCAACCTGCAGCGCCAGACGCTGCACAGCGACGCGACGGTTGGACAGCCGAAAGTGGACTCTGCCCGCACGGCGCTCTCGCGCATTAACCCCAACGTTCAGTTCACCCTGATGGACGCGATGCTGGATGACGACGCCTTGTCCGCGCAGATTGCGCAGCACGACCTGGTGCTGGACTGCACCGATAACGTCGCCGTCCGTAACCAGCTCAACGCAGGCTGTTTTGCCCACAAAATCCCGCTGGTCTCCGGCGCGGCGATCCGCATGGAGGGGCAAATCAGCGTCTTCACGTACGCGGAAGGCGAACCCTGCTACCGCTGCCTGAGCCGCCTGTTCGGCGAGAACGCCCTGACCTGCGTTGAGGCGGGCGTGATGGCGCCGCTGGTCGGCGTGATTGGCTCACTGCAGGCGATGGAAGCGATCAAAGTCCTGGCGCACTACGGCACGCCTGCCGCGGGGAAAATCGTGATGTATGACGCGATGACCTGCCAGTTCCGCGAGATGAAGCTGATGCGTAACCCGGGGTGTGAGGTTTGTAGAGGTTAAAGCAAACGGCAACCTTCAGGTTGCCGTTTTAATGTTTGCTCCCTCTCCCTGTGGGAGAGGGTTGGGGTGAGGGCATCAGGCCGCACCCGTTAGATAGACGTCCGTCCAAACGCCCCCTGCCAGTCCTGCTCAAACTTCACAATCGCCGCGTCTACTGCCGGAGAGGTAATAAACTGCTGCGCCACGTCCAGCGGCAGCGTGATGGACTCGCACCCTGCCAGCAGGCAGTCCAGCGCCTGACGCGGGGTTTTAAAGCTCGCGGCCAGCACCTTTGACTGCGGGGCGTGCAATGTCAGCAGCTGCTGTAATTCCACAACAGTCTGGATCCCGTCCCCGCCCTGCGCGTCTACGCGGTTAACGTAAGGCGCCACATACTCTGCACCCGCCAGCGCGGAGAGCATCCCCTGCGCGGCGCCGTACACCGCCGTGCCCAGCGTCGGGATGCCCTCGGCTTTCAGCATCTTGATTGCCGCCAGCCCTTCTGCGGTCACCGGTACTTTCACCACCAGGTCGTTAATGATGGCGCGCAGCTTGCGCGCGTCCTCCACCATGCCTTCCGCGGTGGTCGCCATCACCTGGGCGAACAGACGGCCTTTGCCGCCCAGCGCGTCGTGCAGCTCTGGCAGCAACACGTCCAGCGGCGTTTTACCTGCGGCCACAATGCTTGGGTTAGTGGTCACGCCCGCCAGCGGGAAGATACGCGCCAGCTTTTTGACTGCCGCAACGTCAGATGTGTCGAGATAAAGTTCCATGATGTCACCCTCAAAATTAGCCTGCACTTACCCTATCACGACAAAACCTGCTCAGTAGTTGACTTGCATCAAGATAACTTTCATTCGAAAGTCATTTAATCTTCATATGCAAGATGGGAGGCGAAATCATGATCTTCAATATTCAGCGTTACTCTACCCACGATGGCCCCGGCATTCGAACCGTGGTGTTCCTGAAAGGCTGCTCGCTGGGCTGTCGCTGGTGCCAAAACCCGGAAAGCCGCTCCCGCAGCCGGGACGTGCTCTTTGATGCACGTCTGTGCCTGGACGGCTGCGACCTGTGTCAGCAGGCGGCACCGGGCTGTATCGAACGCGCGCTGAATGGGCTGGTCATTCATCGTGAGAAGCTTGATGAAGCCACGCTCGCCGCCCTTACCGACTGCTGCCCGACGCAGGCGCTGACCGTCTGCGGTGAAGAACAGCAGGTCGAGGAGATCATGGCGACCGTGCTGCGCGATAAACCCTTCTATGACCGCAGCGGCGGCGGCATCACCCTCTCCGGCGGCGAGCCGTTTATGAACCCTGAGCTGGCGCACGCGCTGTTTAAAGCCAGCCACGAACAGGGGATCCACACCGCCGTGGAAACCTGCCTTCACGTACCGTGGCATTATATCGAGCCGTCATTACCCTACGTCGATCTGTTCCTCGCCGACCTGAAGCACGTCGACGGTGAAGTTTTCAAACAGTGGACGGACGGTTCGGCTAAGCGGATCCTGGACAACCTGAAACGCCTTGCCGTGGCCGGGAAAAAAATCACCATCCGCGTGCCGCTGATCCAGGGCTTTAACGCGGATGAAGCGTCCATAACCGCCATTACCAACTTTGCCGCCGACGAACTCGGCGTCGACGATATTCATTTTCTGCCGTATCACACGCTGGGCATGAACAAATACACCCTGCTCGGCCAACCTTACTCTGCCCCTGACAAACCGCTGGATAACCCTGCCCTGCTGGACTTCGCGCAGCAGTACGCCTGCCAGAAAGGGTTAACCGCGACCTTACGAGGATAAACCTATGACAACCCTGAATCTCAACACCCTCAGCGAGCGCATTAAAGCGCACAAAACGGCCCTGGTGCATATCGTTAAGCCGCCGGTCTGTACCGAGCGCGCGCAGCATTACACCGAAATGTACCAGCAGCACATGGACAAGCCGATCCCGGTGCGTCGCGCCCTGGCGCTGGCGCATCACCTGGCTGAACGCACCATCTGGATCAAACACGACGAGCTGATTATCGGTAACCAGGCAAGCGAAGTGCGCGCCGCGCCGATTTTCCCGGAATACACCGTCTCCTGGATTGAGAAAGAGATCGACGATCTGGCGGACCGCCCGGGCGCGGGCTTTGCGGTAAGCGAAGAGAACAAGCGCGTGCTGCATGAGATCTGCCCGTGGTGGCGCGGCCAGACGGTGCAGGATCGCTGCTACGGCATGTTCACCGACGAGCAGAAAGGCCTGCTGGAAACCGGCATTATCAAAGCCGAAGGCAACATGACCTCCGGCGACGCGCACCTGGCGGTGAACTTCCCGCTGGTACTGGAGAAAGGCCTCGACGGCCTGCGCGCCAAAGTGGCCGAGCGCCGCACGCGCATCAACCTGACGGTGCTGGAAGACCTGCACGGCGACCAGTTCCTGAAGGCGATCGATATCGTGCTGGAAGCCGTAAGCCTGCACATCAAACGCTTTGCCGACCTGGCGCGTGAAATGGCCGCGACCGAAACCCGCGAAAGCCGCCGCGACGAGCTGCTGGCGATGGCGGAAAACTGCGACATCATTGCTCACGAGCCGCCAAAAACCTTCTGGCAGGCGCTGCAGCTGTGCTACTTCATTCAGCTGATCCTGCAGATTGAGTCCAACGGCCACTCCGTCTCCTTCGCGCGCATGGACCAGTATCTCTATCCGTTCTACCGCCGCGACGTGGAGCTGAACCAGAGCCTCGACCGCGAACACGCCATCGAGCTGCTGCACAGCTGCTGGCTGAAGCTGCTGGAAGTGAACAAGATCCGCTCCGGCTCGCACTCCAAGGCTTCCGCCGGTAGCCCGCTGTACCAGAACGTCACCATTGGCGGCCAGAAGCTGGTCAACGGTGAGCCAATGGACGCGGTGAACCCGCTCTCCTACGCGATTCTGGAATCCTGCGGTCGCCTGCGCTCCACCCAGCCGAACCTGAGCGTGCGCTACCATGCGGGCATGAGCAACGACTTCCTCGACGCCTGCGTGCAGGTGATCCGCTGCGGCTTCGGGATGCCGGCGTTCAACAACGATGAAATCGTCATTCCGGAATTCATCAAGCTCGGCGTTGAGCGCGACGATGCCTACGACTATGCGGCCATCGGCTGCATCGAAACCGCGGTGGGCGGCAAGTGGGGCTACCGCTGCACCGGCATGAGCTTTATCAACTTCGCCCGCGTGATGCTCGCCGCGCTGGAAGGCGGCCGCGACGCCACCAGCGGCAAGGTGTTCCTGCCGCAGGAAAAAGCCCTCTCTGCCGGTAACTTCGATAACTTCGAAGAGGTGATGGCGGCGTGGGACAGCCAGATCCGCTACTACACCCGCAAATCCATCGAAATTGAGTACGTGGTGGACACCATGCTGGAAGAGAACGTCCACGATATTCTCTGCTCGGCGCTGGTGGACGACTGCATCGAGCGCGCGAAAAGCATCAAGCAGGGCGGCGCGAAGTATGACTGGGTCTCCGGCCTGCAGGTGGGCATCGCCAACCTCGGCAACAGCCTGGCGGCAGTGAAAAAGCTGGTGTTCGAACAGGGCACTATCGGTCAGCAGCAGCTGGCAGCCGCGCTGGCGGATGACTTCGACGGCCTGACCCACGAACAGCTGCGCCAGCGCCTGATCAACGGCGCGCCGAAGTACGGCAACGACGACGATAGCGTGGATATGCTGCTGACCCGTGCCTATCAGACCTACATTGAAGAGCTGAAGCAGTATCACAACCCGCGCTACGGCCGTGGCCCGATCGGTGGTAACTACTACGCAGGTACCTCTTCTATTTCCGCGAACGTGCCGTTTGGCGCGGCGACAATGGCCACCCCAGACGGACGCAAAGCGCACACCCCGCTGGCGGAAGGCGCAAGCCCGGCTTCCGGTACGGACCATCTCGGCCCGACGGCGGTAATCGGCTCGGTGGGCAAACTGCCTACGGAAGCGATTCTGGGCGGGGTGCTGTTAAACCAGAAGCTGAACCCGTCGACGCTGGAAAACGACAGCGACCGACAGAAGCTGATGGTGCTGCTGCGCACCTTCTTCGAGGTGCATAAAGGCTGGCATATTCAGTACAACATCGTCTCGCGCGAAACGCTGCTGGAAGCGAAGAAACATCCTGACCAGTATCGTGACCTGGTGGTGCGCGTAGCGGGCTACTCGGCGTTCTTCACTGCCCTGTCGCCGGATGCGCAGGACGATATTATCGCCCGTACCGAGCATACGCTGTAAAAAACGCCCGGTGGCGCTTCGCTTACCGGGCCTACTCCTCTCTCCGTAGGCCGGGTAAGGCGAAGCCGCCACCCGGCTTTCTGACTTTCATTCGAAATTAAATTTGTGCTCCCCGTCACCTTGTTATTAGAATGTTTCAAAACGCAGTGACCCAGGAGCACAGTATGACCGTTAAAGTTATCGTCACCGATATGGACGGAACTTTCCTTGATGATGCCAAGCAGTACGATCGTGACCGCTTCCAGGCACAGTTTGAACAGCTTAACGCCCGCGACATTGAATTTGTTGTCGCCAGCGGCAACCAGTATTACCAGCTCATCTCCTTCTTTCCGGAGCTTAAAGATCGCATCTCCTTCGTGGCGGAAAACGGCGCGCTGGTGTTCGATCGCGGCGAACAGATTTTCCACGGCGAGCTGACGCGTCATGAATCGCAGATCGTGATTGGCGAACTGCTGAAAGATAAGGGACTGAACTTCGTGGCCTGCGGGTTGGAAAGTGCCTACGTCAGCGACCAGGCCCCTGAAGCGTTCGTGGCGCTGATGTCAAAGCACTACCACCGCTTAAAGCGCATCAGCGATTACCGCGACATTGACGACGTGCTGTTTAAGTTCTCCCTGAACCTGCCGGATAGCGATATCCCAACTCTGGTGGATAAGCTGCACGTCTCGCTGGACGGCATTATGAAGCCGGTCACCAGCGGCTTTGGTTTTGTCGATTTGATTATCCCCGGCCTGCACAAGGCCAACGGCATCAGCCGTCTGCTGAAACGCTGGAAAATCTCCCCGCAGGCGTGCGTGGCCATTGGCGACAGCGGCAACGATGCCGAGATGCTGAAGCTGGTGAAATATTCCTTTGCGATGGGCAACGCGGCGGAAAACATCAAAGAAATCAGCCGCTACAGCACCGACGACAACAATCATCAGGGCGCGCTGAACGTCATTCAGGCCGTGCTCGACAACCATTCCCCGTTCGACGTCTGATCCCTTCCTCGCCGGAGCCTCGCTCCGGCCTCTCACTCTTTTTCCGTCCTGTGGCTTGCGTCAAGTTTTTAAACTTGCATTAACTTATTTTTAACTTAAAGTATCACTTGTAGACATTTTTACTTTCGAATGAAAGATGCGAGGCAGTTATGACCTTTACCAGTGAAACTTTGCCAGCGGATCACAAAGCGGCAATCCGTCAGTTGAAACGTGAGCTGCGCGTGCAGATCGGCGACGTGCAGGCGGTGTTTAATAAGCTCAGCGATAAAATTGCCACCCGCGTGGCGGAAATCAACGCCCTTAAGAACAAAGGCGAAACCGTCTGGCCGGAGATCCCGTTTGCGGACGTGAAAAACGGCACCATTACCGACGCACAGCGCGAAGCCGTTAAGCGCCGCGGCTGCGCGGTGATTAAAGGTCATTTCCCGCGCGAGCAGGCGCTGGCGTGGGATCAGTCGATGCTCGACTACCTCGATCTGAACAAATTTGACGACGTGTACAAAGGGCCTGGCGATAACTTCTTCGGCACCCTAACGGCCTCTCGTCCGGAGATTTTCCCGATTTACTGGTCGCAGGCGCAGATGCAGGCGCGCCAGAGCGAAGAGATGGCGCAGGTGCAGTCGTTCCTGAACCGTTTATGGACATTCGAGAGCAACGGCAAGCAGTGGTTCAACCCGGACGTGAGCGTGATTTACCCGGACCGTATCCGCCGCCGTCCGCCGGGAACCACCTCGAAAGGGCTTGGCGCGCATACCGACTCCGGCGCGCTGGAGCGCTGGCTGCTGCCGGCCTATCAGCAGGTGTTTGCCCGCGTGTTTGACGGCAACGTCGATAAGTACGATCCGTGGAACGCCGCGCACCGTACCAAAGTGGAAGAGTACACCGTCGATAACACTACCAAATGCTCGGTGTTCCGGACCTTCCAGGGCTGGACGGCGCTGTCGGATATGATCCCCGGACAGGGCTTGCTGCACGTGGTGCCGATCCCGGAAGCGATGGCCTATATTCTGCTGCGTCCGCTGCTGGACGACGTGCCGGAAGACGAGCTGTGCGGCGTGGCGCCGGGGCGCGTGCTGCCGGTTTCCGAGAAGTGGCACCCGCTGCTGATCGAGGCATTAAGCAGCATTCCGGCGCTGGAGGCGGGCGATTCCGTATGGTGGCACTGCGATGTGATCCACTCCGTCGCGCCGGTGGAAAATCAGCAGGGCTGGGGCAACGTGATGTACATCCCTGCCGCGCCGATGTGCGAGAAAAACCTCGCCTACGCGAAGAAGGTCAAGGAAGCGCTGGAAACCGGCGCGTCGCCGGGAGACTTCCCGCGCGAGGATTATGAAAAGCGCTGGCAGGACCGCTTTACCGTGAACGATCTCAACATCCACGGCAAGCGCGCCCTGGGCATGGTTTAACTGTCGTAAAGCCCTTCCCGCTCCACGGCGGTACGTCGTTTCCCCTGACGTATCCGCCGTACCGACTCCCTTACGGTCAGCGTACCGTTCAGCAGTAACGTTCCCACCGGCGCGCCCGGGCGCATCAGCCGCTGCTGGAGCATATAAACCGCTTCTGTTCCCAGCTCATCGCGGGGAACATGCACGGCCGTTAATGGAACATCCTGAATCGCCGCCAGGTTAAACCCGTCAATACTCATTACCGACACGTCCTGCGGCACGCGAAGACCGTGGTTTTGTAATGCGCTAATGGTGCCCGCCGCCATAAAGTCGCCGCCGACCAGAAACGCCGTCGGCAGGTCTTTTCCCTTCTGCTGGTTAAGCCACTCGCTGACCAGCTGTTCCGTCTCTTTGGCGCTGAAGCTGGGCACCACCAGCAGATCGCGTTTATCGTTGAACGTCAGGTTGTGGGACTGCCACGCATCGCGGATCCCCGACAGGCGCTGCTCCATGGTGTAGCGACGCAGGCACAGCACGTTCATCACCTCACGGTGTCCCATCTCGAACAGATATTCCGCCGCCCGCTCGCCAATGGCTCTATGATCCGGCGCGACGGCAGGCAGACGCACGTGGCGGTCCCGGCAGTTAATCAGCATGCAGGGTTTACCCACGTCCACCGCCAGATCGTGGATATGGGGATCGTCGATGCCAAGAAGGATTGCCGCCTGCGTATCCGCTTCGTTCATGCGCGCCAGAAACAGCTGGGCGTCGCTGTCGTTCTCTTCCAACGCGCAGTAGCGAAGGCGCACGTCGTGCGAGGCAAGCCCTTTACTCACGCTCTGGATCACGCGGTAGTAAAAGATGTCGGACCGCTCGTCGAAGGCGCGCTGCGGGGCAAAAACCACCAGGCTATTGAGCAGTAACCGCCCTGCCGCCATGCCCTCCATCACCCCCAGCTCCCGCGCGCACGCCAGCACCTTTGCGCGCGCTTTTTCACTGGTATTGGCTTTCCCCGCCAGCACCCGCGACACGGTGCTGATCGAGAGCTGCGTACGGGCTGCGATCTCGGTGATTTTTAGCCTTTTGTCCATTTTGTGATCTGGCTCCATTTGCGAAATGAAAAAATTTTCATAGCGTATCCGCCAGGCAATAACTGACATGGATGTCATCATGCCAGAGCCTTTTCGTCAGTTATGAGAAATTTTGCACAAAATCCACTATTGCCTACTCATTTTCTCCCTTAAGGTGAACTTGTCACACAACTTCCATACTAGTTGTATACCAACTTAAGCAGTTTAAACGGATAGAAATCAAAGGCATAAAAATCCGTGTGACACCTGAACCTCCGTCCCCTTACCGTCCGTCTTGTGGAGAGTAAAATGAGTCAGGACATCAATAACACCGTTGCGACAAGCAAAACCCGTCGCGTCATCAAGAACCTGCGCTGGTACGTGCTGGTGCTGTTCTTACTTGGCGTCACCGTTAACTACATCACCCGAAACTCGCTCGGGATCCTCGCCCCGGAACTGAAAGAGAGCCTCGGGATCACCACCGAGCAATACTCCTGGATCGTTGGCGCGTTCCAGATCGCCTACACCATTTTCCAGCCCCTGTGCGGCTGGCTGATTGACGTTATCGGCCTGAAGATTGGCTTTATGGTCTGCGCAGGGATCTGGGCGCTGATGTGTATTTTCCACGCGGGTGCCGGAACCTGGCTGCACCTGGCGATTCTGCGCTTCTTTATGGGTGCCTCTGAGGCCGCCGCTACCCCGGCGAACGCCAAAACCATCGGCGAATGGTTCCCGAAATCAGAGCGTCCCGTTGCCGCAGGCTGGGCGGGCGTGGGCTTCTCCATCGGCGCGATGCTGGCTCCGCCTATCATCTACTTTGCTCACGCCTCGTTCGGCTGGCAGGGCGCGTTCATGTTTACCGGCGTGCTGGCGCTGCTGTGGGTGATCCTCTGGTGGGCGTTCTACCACAACCCGGAGCAGCACCCGAACCTGAGCAAGGACGAGCTGGCGTTCATCAAGCAGGATAACGAACCGCCTGCGGTGAGACTGCCCTTCCTGACCGCGCTGAAAACCGTCTCGAAAAACAAACGCTTCTACGGTATCGCCATCCCGGCCTTTATGGCAGAACCCGCCTGGGCGGTGCTGAGCTTCTGGGTGCCGCTGTACCTCGCCAAAGAGCACGGCATGGATCTGAAGCAGATTGCGATGTTTGCCTGGCTGCCGTTCCTCGCCGCCGACCTCGGCAGCGTGGCGAGCGGCTACCTGACGCGTCTGTACACCCGCCTGTTCGGCTGCTCCCGCGTTAACTCGGTCGTTGCCAGCTCCGTGACGGGCGCGTTCCTGATGATCTCGCTCGGCATCGTGGCCATTACCCGCGACCCGTATATCACCATCGTGCTGATCTCCATCGGCGGTTTCGGGCACCAGATCATCTCCTGCATGCTAAGCGCCCTGGTCGTGGAGTCGTTCGACAAAGGCCAGATGGCGACCGTCAACGGCATGCGCGGCTCGGCGGCGTGGATCGCCAGCTTCCTGTTCTCGCTGTTAATCGGTGTGACCGCCGACAAAATCGGCTTTAACCCGCTCTTTATTGCCATGGGCTTCTTTGACCTGATTGGCGCCGTCTTCCTGATAGCATTTATTGCTGAACGCCGCGCCAAGCGCGCCTGATAGTGGATGTATTGCATATGAAAACCCTGAAAAACTGGACCCTTGATACGCAGTCGGCAAACCATCTGGAACTGCTGATTGATAACCAGCACCGCCTGTGCCTGTACGTGCTGGAAGAGAACCTGTTCCGCGTGCTGATTAAGCGCAAAGGCGAGCTGGCGCTGGACCGCACCTGGAGCATCGCGCCGGAAAAAGACGTGCCCTGGGAAGGCCGCCGCCGTGACGATATAAGCGGTTTCTCCTGCCCGGCCTGGAACCTGACGCAGCAGGATGAGACGCTCACCGTGGCCACCGAACGGCTGCGCGTGACCGTCCACCAGCCGCTGTGGCTGGAGTGGCACTACCGCAATGAGGCGGGCGAGTGGCAGCCGCTGGTCAACGACCGTCCGACCAGCGCCTACCTGCTGAACGCCCACGGCGACGGCGTGGCGCACTATCTCAGCCGTCGTAAGGACGAGCGCTTCTACGGCCTGGGCGAGAAAGCGGGCGATCTGCAGCGCAACGGTAAGCGCTACGAGATGCGCAACCTCGACGCGATGGGGTACAACGCGGCCAGCACCGACCCGCTCTACAAGCACATCCCGTTCACTATCGCCCGCCGCGACGACGTCAGCTACGGCCTGTTCTACGACAACCTGAGCAGCTGCTGGCTGGATCTGGGCAACGAAATCGACAACTACCACACCGCCTATCGTCGCTGGCAGGCGGAAGCGGGCGATATCGATTACTACATATTTACCGGCAAACGCGTGCTGGACGTCACCAAAGCCTTCGTGCGCCTGACCGGGAAAACGCTGTTCGGACCGAAGTGGAGCCTGGGCTACAGCGGCTCGACCATGCACTACACCGACGCGCCGGACGCGCAGAACCAGCTGATGAATTTCATCCGCCTGTGCGAAGAACACGCCATTCCGTGCGACTCGTTCCAGCTCTCTTCCGGCTATACCTCCATCAACGGCAAGCGCTACGTCTTTAACTGGAACTATGACAAGGTGCCGCAGCCGAAGGTGATGAGCCAGGCGTTCCACGACGCGGGGCTGCGGCTTGCGGCCAACATCAAGCCGTGCCTGCTGCAGGATCATCCGCGCTATAGAGAAGTGGCGGAAAGCGGTCTGTTCATTCGCGATTCAGAAACCGATGCACCGGAACGTTCCAGCTTCTGGGATGACGAAGGCTCGCACCTCGATTTCACCAACCCGCAGACGGTGCAGTGGTGGCAGAACGGCGTCACCACGCAGCTGCTGGAGATGGGCATCGACTCTACCTGGAACGACAACAACGAATACGAAGTGTGGGATGGGGAAGCGCGCTGCTTTGGCTTCGGCAAGGAGATCGCCATCAAGCACATTCGCCCGGTAATGCCGCTGCTGATGATGCGCGCCTCGCTGGAAGCGCAGCAGCGTTTCGCGCCGGAAAAACGTCCGTATCTCATCTCCCGCTCCGGCTGCGCCGGGATGCAGCGCTACGTCCAGACCTGGAGCGGCGACAACCGTACTAACTGGGACACCCTGCGCTATAACATCCGCATGGGGCTGGGCATGAGCCTGTCCGGGCTGTTCAACGTCGGTCACGACGTCGGCGGTTTCTCCGGCGACAAGCCGGACGCGGAGCTGTTCGTGCGCTGGGTGCAGAACGGCGTGATGCACCCGCGCTTTACCATTCACTCGTGGAATGACGATCGCACCGTGAACGAGCCGTGGATGTACCCGGGCGTCACGCCAGCCATTCGCGGCGCGGTTGAGCTGCGCTACCGCCTGCTGCCGTACCTCTACACCCTGCTGTGGCAGGCGCACGCCGACGACGAACCGATGCTGCGCCCGACCTTCCTCGATCACGAGCACGATGCGCAGACCTTTGAAGAGTGCGATGACTTCCTGCTGGGCCGCGATCTGCTGGTGGCCAGCGTGGTCGAAGCCGGGCAGCGCGAGCGCCGCGTCTGGCTGCCGGATAACGAAACCGGCTGGTACGATTTTTACACCCACGCGTGGTTCGCTGGCGGCCAGTCGATCGTTCTCGACGCGCCGCTGGAAAAACTGCCGCTGCTGGTGCGCGCCGGTGCCGGTCTGCCGCTGAGCGAACGCATTACCCACGTGTCCGCTGAAAAAGACAACACCCGCGAGCTGAAGCTGTTCCCGGTGAAGGGCGTCGGGACAACCTCGGGCATGCTGTTTGAAGACGATGGCGAAAGCTGGGGCTACCAGAACGGCAGTGCGCTGTGGGTGGAATGGGAAATGGTGTGCGATGGCGCAACCATCAACCTGAAGGTCAACGCGCGCGGGGATTATCGTCCGGCGTGGAAAGCGCTGAAGGTGTCGCTGCCCGTAGGGGAAAAACGTACGCTGCTGGTGAACGGGGTTGAAGGGGGCGAGTGGGTGGTGTAGTGCGGCCTGATGCCCTCACCCTAACCCTCTCCCACAGTGAGAGGGAATAGAACGTAGGCCGGGTAAGGCGAAGCCGCCACCCGGCTTTTTTTTAGCCGTCGATACCTTTACTGCGCAGGTAGTCTTCGTAATTACCGGTGAAGTCCACCACGCGCTCTGGCGTAATTTCGATCACGCGGGTCGCCAGCGAGCTGACGAACTCGCGGTCGTGAGAGACGAAGATCAGGGTGCCCTGATACATCTCCAGCGCCATGTTCAGGGATTCGATAGATTCCATGTCCAGGTGGTTAGTCGGTTCGTCCATCACCAGGATATTCGGTTTTTCCATCATCAGCTTGCCGAACAGCATGCGGCCCTTCTCACCACCGGAGAGCACTTTAGCCGGTTTTTTGATGTCGTCCTGGCTGAACAGCAGACGGCCCAGAATGCTGCGCACCGCCTGCTCGTCGTCGCCTTCCTGCTTCCACTGGCTCATCCAGTCGAAGACGGTGAGGTCGTTTTCGAACTCGTATTCATGGTCCTGCGCGTAGTAGCCGATCTGCGCGTTTTCAGACCACTTCACGGTGCCGTTGTCCGGCTGCAGTTCGCCCACCAGGGTTTTCAGCATGGTGGATTTACCCACGCCGTTGGCACCGAGGATGGCAATCTTCTCGCCCACTTCCAGCAGCAGGTTGAATTTGTTAAACAGCGGGCCGTTCTCAAAGCCTTTTGCCAGGGCTTCCACTTCCAGCGCGTTACGGAACAGTTTCTTGTCCTGCTCGAAGCGGATGAACGGGTTCTGACGGCTGGAGGCTTTGACTTCGTCCAGCTTGATTTTGTCGATCTGACGCGCACGCGAGGTCGCCTGACGCGACTTAGAGGCGTTGGCGCTAAAGCGGCTGACGAAGGACTGCAGGTCAGCAATCTGCGCTTTCTTCTTGGCGTTATCCGCCAGCAGACGTTCACGCGCCTGGGTGGCCGCCGTCATGTATTCGTCGTAGTTGCCCGGGTAAACGCGCAGCTCGCCGTAGTCCAGATCCGCCATGTGCGTACAGACCATGTTCAGGAAGTGACGGTCGTGCGAGATGATGATCATGGTGCTGTCGCGATCGTTCAGCGTCTGCTCCAGCCAGCGGATGGTGTCGATGTCCAGGTTGTTCGTCGGTTCGTCGAGCAGCAGGATGTCCGGGTTTGAGAACAGCGCCTGTGCCAGCAGCACACGCAGCTTCCAGCCTGGCGCCACTTCGCTCATCGGACCGTAATGCTGTTCAACCGGAATACCTACGCCCAGCAGCAGCTCGCCCGCGCGCGCTTCTGCAGAGTAGCCGTCCATCTCGCCGTACTGCGTTTCCAGCTCGGCCACTTTATAGCCGTCTTCTTCACTCATTTCGGCCAGCGCGTAGATGCGATCGCGCTCCTGCTTCACTTCCCACAGTTCCCCATGCCCCATGATCACGGTGTCGAGCACGGTGAACTCTTCGAAGGCGAACTGATCCTGACGCAGTTTACCGATACGCTCGTTAGGGTCGAGCGATACGTTGCCGAGCGTCGGCTCCAGGTCACCGCCGAGGATCTTCATAAAGGTGGATTTTCCGCTACCGTTGGCACCAATCAGGCCGTAACGGTTGCCGCCGCCAAATTTGACGGAAATGTTTTCGAACAGCGGCTTACTGCCAAACTGCATAGTGACGTTGCTGGTAACTAACACGGGGAGATTCCTGCGAAAAGTGTGATAAACACGGCATTATGCCACAATTCCGAATTGAGATCCCGTGTTGCGGCAATCCACTAAACTTTAACAAAATCGAAAAAAATGTGATTTCGTACACATCTGAATTCCCTGTGAGCGGGAATGCACATATAATGCGCTCCCATCACAGATTCAGACTTATCAACTCATCGCCGGAATGGCTTAGATACCTCGCACAACATGAACATGAAATTAACAACGCTTTTTGCGGCGGCGTTAGCCGTAGTAGGTTTTTGTAAGACCGCGTCTGCGGTGACGTATCCCCTGCCAACAGACGGTAGCCGTCTGGTGGGCCAGAACCAGGTTGTGACGGTACCAGAAGGTAACTCTCAGCCACTGGAGTATTTCGCTGCGCAGTACCAGCTGGGCCTGTCTAACATGCTGGAAGCGAACCCGGGCGTTGACCCGTATCTGCCAAAAGCGGGTACCGTGCTGAATATTCCTCAGCAGCTGATCCTGCCGGATACCGTTCATGAAGGTATCGTGATTAACAGCGCCGAAATGCGTCTGTATTACTACCCGAAAGGCACCAACACCGTTATCGTGCTGCCAATCGGTATCGGCCAGCTGGGTAAAGACACCCCAATGAACTGGACCACCAAGGTTGAGCGTAAGAAAGCGGGCCCAACCTGGACGCCGACTGCCAAAATGCACGCAGAATACATCGCTGCAGGCGAACCGCTGCCAGCCGTTGTGCCAGCCGGTCCGGATAACCCAATGGGTCTGTACGCGCTGTACATTGGCCGCCTGTACGCTATCCACGGGACCAACGCCAACTTCGGTATCGGCCTGCGCGTAAGCCACGGCTGCGTGCGCCTGCGTAACGACGACATCAAATTCCTGTTCGAAAACGTGCCGGTCGGTACGCGCGTGCAGTTCATCAACGAACCGGTGAAAGCGACCTCTGAGCCAGACGGCAGCCGCTACATCGAAGTGCACAACCCGCTGTCCACCAGCGAAGACCAGATCAACAACAACGAAATCGTCCCTGTTACGCTCAACAGCGCGGTGCAGGCGGTGACCTCTCAGCCAGACGTAGAAACGGCGATTGTTGACCAGGCCGTGCAGAACCGCTCCGGTATGCCGGTGCGTTTGAACTGATAGCGAAGCATTAAAAAAGCGGGCCTCGTTGCCCGCTTTTTTTTACCCGTTATTCACGATCACGATCCCGCCGTGGTCGTAGCGATAGTGGCAGTGGGCATACTCCAGCGGCGTGCCGTCCTCCAGATAAATCACCTGCTCTACTTCCAGTACGGGATCGGTCTGCTCGCAGACCAGATGCTCCCTGTCCAGCGCGTTGGGCTTAAGCGCCCGCACCACCCGGTACGACCCCATAATTTTCAGCCCCAGCGTCTCCTGCAAGTACTGGAACACCGAACCTTCAAGATGGTTTTTCGTCAGGCCCGGCACCAGATTCATCGGCATCACCGTGGAGTCCAGCGACATAGGTTCGCCGTTCAGCAAGCGGAGTCGAATGAAGTCATAGATCGGCGCATCGGCGTTAATCATCAGCGACGCCTGCTCTTTCTCGTTCGGAAAGCGCAGCTCGAAATGCACCACCCGGCTGGTCACCGTGCCCAGATGTTCCCAGGTTTTGGTCGCGCCGAAGTAGTCGCTGCCGGAAAGATCCCACTGCGAGAGCTGGAGGAAATTTTTTCGGATGAACGTGCCCTGCCCCTGGCGGGTATAGACCAGACCTTCGACGATCAGCTGGCGCATCGCCTGCTGGATGGTCATCCGGCTGGAGCTGAACTCCGCCGCCAGCGCAAACTGGTCCGGCAGGGGTTCGTTGGCGGCGTACTGCTGGCTGATAATGCGTTTCTTAATTTCCCGCGCTATGGTGATGTACTTCGCCGCCATCGTCCTTCCTTTCAGTTAGTTTTCTATCCCGCTGTTTTTCAACGCCACTCGCTCGGCAATCTTGAGGAAAGGCAGGTAGAAGAATACACCAAATACGATGATTGCCAACTGCACCACCACCGCCCGCCAGTCCCCCGCCGTCGCCAGCCAGGCGCTGAGAATTGGCGGCGTGGTCCACGGGATCATCACCACGCAGCGCGACATTAACCCCAGCGTGGTACAGAGCCAGGCGAAGTAAATGCCGATGGCGGGCAGCAGCACAAACGGGATCATCAGCGGCAGGTTAAACACGATCGGCAGGCCGAAGATCACCGGCTCGTTAATGTTGAATAAACCGGGCGCCAGCGACAGACGCGCCACCTGCTTCGCCGATTTTTGACGGGAGAAAATAAAGATGGCGATCAGCAGCGATATTGTGCTGCCCGTGCCGCCCACCATGCCAAACGTTGGCACGAAGATGTTATTAATGATATGCGGGATAGGTTGACCGTTGGCGAAGGCCAGCATGTTCTCGTTGGTGTTAATCAGCAGGAACGGCTCCAGCACCACGCTGTTAACGACAGACTGATGAATACCGAGCGTGAACAGGAAGTTACCGAAGCTGTAGATGAAGATCGTCCCCGGCAGGCTGGTGTTGATCAGCCGCAGCGGCTGCTGGATAAAGGTGGTAATGAGATGGATCAGGTCCGTATGCAGCACGTTTGCCAGCACGGCCGCCAGCACCGCGAACAGGGAGAGCGTGAGGATGGTCGGGATCAGCGCGGTAAAGGATTTGCTCACCGCCGGAGGCACGTTTTCCCCGAGGGAAATGTGCAGCGCCTTCAGGCGTGAAATAGCGATAAACAGTTCCGTTGAGAGCAGCCCAATCAGCACCCCGGCGAAAATCCCGGTTGAGCCAATATTGGCGAACGTCAGCACCTGGGTGACGTTCACCGCGGCGTCGCTGCCGACGGGCGTAAGCTGCAGGCGCATCGGCATCATGATGATGAAGCTGCTGACGGCGATAACCACTGCCGAGACCGGATTGTCGAAATCTTTGTTGCGCGCCAGCGACCAGGCAATCATCGGCGCCAGCAGCAGCGCGGCGATGTTCAGCGTGCCGTTGATAATCGCCTCGCCCCACACTTTGAAGTGTGCCAGCGTGTCGCCGTGAAAAATCCACGGAAACACCACGTTGTTCACCAGCACCGCCAGACCGGCGAGGATGAAAATGGGCATCACCGTGGCGAAGGCGTCGCGCAGGGAGCGCAGGTGCACCTGGTTTGCCAGGCGCGCCGAGAACTCGACAAATTTATCGACAAAGGACTGCATGTGCGGTGTTATTTTTGCTTCAGACATAGCGGATAGTTCCCATCAATCAGTCACAAAAACGGCCCGGCAGCGTACGGCTTACATCTCGCGTCCGTTGGTATGGATAACCTGTTTTAACCACGCGTAGCTCTTCTTCGGCACGCGCTTCAGGTCTTTCAGGTCGTGGTTTTCACGGTTGACATAGACCACGCCGTAGCGCTTACGCATGTCGCCCTGAGAGCTGAGAATGTCGATCAACCCCCAGCCGAGGTAGCCGATCACCTCTGCCCCGTCCTCGAACATCGCCTCCTTCATGGCCTCGATATGCGCCCGGTGGTAGTCGATGCGGTAGGTGTCGTCGATCGGGTTTACGCCGTCCCAGGACTCAATCACCCCAATGCCGTTCTCGATCGGGAACACCGGCAGGCGCCAGTCGTTGGCGTAGCGGGTGATGATGGTGCGAAAGCCCAGCGGATCGATCTGCCAGTTCCACTCGGTGGCCTTCAGGTACGGGTTGTTTTTCTCGCCGTGCAGCAGGTAATCGTTCACCGGCGTGCCTTCCGGGATCGCATCGCTGTCCAGCGTTTTGCTGGCGTAGTAGCTGAAGGCCATATAGTCGTTTCTGGTGCGCGCCAGCAGCGCTAAATCCTCGGCGCGATAGATATCGCCAAAGCCCTCCTGCTCCACCACCGCCATCACCGCCGGGCTGTAGCCCTGCCCGGCGAAGACGCGCAGCAGGTTCTGGTTGAGGAATTCGTCGTACTGCTGGGCGCAGAAGATATCGCGCGGCTTGCAGGTGGCCGGGTAGACCAGCTGGTGCGCCAGCATGCCGCCCATCAGCTGGCCCGGTCTGGTCTGGTGCAAATACTCGGTCAGCGCCATGTGCGCCACCATCGTATGGTGCTGCAGCTCGTACAGCTCGCGCAGGGTTTTCTCGCCTTTCATATAGCCCGAAATACGGAACGCTTCCGGCATGTGGAAGATGTTCTGCTCGTTGAAGGTCAGCCAGTACTTCACGCGGTCGCCATAGCAGTCGATCATCTTTTTGCCGTAGCGGATAAAGGCCTCCATCACACGGCGGTCGTTGAAGCCGTTGTACTCCTGCGCCAGCGCCAGCGGCATATCGAAGTGGTAAAGACAAACCATCGGCTCGATGCCGCGGGCGATCAGATCGTCGATAAAATGGTCGTAAAACGCTATGCCTTCGTCGTTGAACGCGCCGTCGCCCTGCGGGCAGACGCGGCTCCATGAAATCTGGAATCGGTAGCAGTTCATGCCCAGATCCTGCATCAGGTCGAAATCTTCCCGGTAGCGGTGGTAGGAGTCGGTCGCGACTTTCCAGTCGGAGATATTCTCCCCGGCTTCGCGAATGTCGTACACCGACATGCCTTTCCCGCCCTCGTTCCAGGCCCCTTCCGTCTGCATGCTGGACACCGAGTTGCCCCATAAAAAATTGGCTGGCAGCTGATTGTTCATATTCACTCCCTATATGACTAGTCATTTAAAATCTCATGACTAGTCATATAGGCGAAGATGAAAGGACGATCAAAGAGGAGGATCGTTTTTTGTGAGATGGATTGAAATAATGACCAGGGAAGTAGCCCCGGCAAGCGAAGCGCCACCGGGGAAAGGAAGGTTATTGTTGTGCAAGCTGATTGCGGCGATATTCTCCCTGGCGCTCCAGCATCCAGCCGGGATACTCGCGAGGCAGCGCGCTCACCGCATCAAGCTGTTTAAGCTCGTCTTTGCTTAAGCGGATCCCGGTCGCGGCGATATTGTCGTCCAGCTGATCGACGCGTTTGGCCCCGATAATCACGCTGGTCACGGCCTTTTGATGCAGCAGCCACGCCAGCGCGATTTGCGCGACGGAGACGCCCTTGCTTTCGGCAATCACGCGCATCACGTCCACGCAGTCGAAGGCGCGATCTTTATCCACCGGCGGGAAGTCGAACGCCAGACGGCGGCCACCGGCTTCACTCTGCCCGTCGCGGCCATATTTTCCACTCAGCAGGCCGCCCGCCAGCGGGCTCCAGACCATCAGCCCGACGCCTTCGCTCTGCATCATCGGCACCAGCTCGCGCTCCAAATCGCGCCCGGCAATGGTGTAATACGCCTGCAGCGACGCGAAACGCGCCAGCCCAAGACGTTCAGAAATACCGAGCGCTTTGGCAATCTGCCACGCCGCCCAGTTCGAGACGCCGATGTAGCGCACGTGGCCGTGCTGCACCAGGTTATCCAGCGCGTAGAGCGTCTCTTCAATCGGCGTTGCGGGGTCAAAGCCGTGAAGCTGGTAGAGATCGATATGATCGAGCTGCAGGCGGCGCAGGCTCTCCTTCACGCTGCTGACGATGTGATAGCGCGAGCTGCCGCGCGAGTTCACCCCTGCCGTTCCCGTTTCGCCGAACGCTTTCGTGGCGACCACCACGCTCTCGCGCGGGATTTTCAGGTTTTTCAGCGCCTGACCGGTGATCTCCTCCGATCGCCCCTCCGAGTAAACGTCTGCGGTGTCGATAAAGTTGATCCCGGCATCCAGCGCGCGGCCCACCAGCTGCTCGGCCTCACTTTGCTGGAGCTGGCCAATCTTGCCCCACATGCCGCCCTCACCGCCGAAGGTCATGGTGCCGAGGCACAGTTCAGAAACGAACAGACCGGTGTTGCCCAGTTTTTGATAACGCATAAGTTATTCCTCGCATGTCGATTGGGTACCCGATAGTTATACCCGCCCCTCAGCCATCGCGAATGTGGCGTTCCTGTCCGTTTCTTGCCCAATCCTCTAAATATTTATCCGCGCGGGGCGTCGCCAAAGACGCTGTAGTCCGGTAATTGCACCTGCTGATACGGCTCCCACCCGCCGCCGAGCGCCTTGTAGAGCGCCACCAGATCGAGCGCGCTCTGCACCTGCGCCTGTGCGCGCTGCTGCTGGGCCTGCGCCAGCTGACGCTGGGCGTCCAGCACGTCGATAAAGCTGGCGATCCCCTGCCGGTAGCTGTCGCTTGCCAGGTCAAAGGCGTTTTGCAGGGCGTCGATCGTTTTTGCGAGACCCGCTTCACGCTGCTGGTCGGTGCGATAGCTCACCAGCGCGTTTTCAACATCGCCGAGCGCGGTCAGCACCGTCTGGCGATAGTCCAGCACCGCCGCACCCTGCTGCGCGCGCGCCACCTTCACGCTGGAGACCAGTCGACCGCCCTGGAAGATGGGAATAGAGACCTGCGGGCCGAAGCTGTAGAAGTGGCTGCTCCAGTCGGTCAGCCAGTTGCTTTCGCTGTTGCGCAGGCCAAACTGCCCGGAGAGCGTAAAGCTCGGGAACAGCTCCGCCACCGAGACGCCGATTTGCGCCGTGGCGGCATGAAGATTCGCCTCCGCTTCGCGCACGTCCGGACGGCGGCGCGCCAGCGTGGACGGAATGCCCGTTTGCACAATATCCGGCAGGGCAGGCATCGGCTGCACGCTTTGCAATTCCGCATCCAGCGCCCCCGGCGGCTTGCCGAGCAGGATCGCCAGGCCGTTCATCGCCTGCCGCTCCTGCGCCTGATATTGCGGAAGCTGTGCTTCAAGGTTGCCTAACTGCGCCCGGGCGTTTTCCACGTCCATCTGCGGCGACAGCCCGCCCCGCTGGCGGCTTTCGGTCAGATCCAGCGTCTGCTGCGCGCTTTTAATCTGGGTGTTCAGCGTGGCGATAATGCTCTGCGCCCCGCGCAGCTGTAGCCACGCGCGCGCCACTTCGGCTTCCAGCGACACCAGCGCGTCGTTACGCTGCTCGATAGCCGCTTTCTGCTGCGCTTCGGCGGCTTCCACCTGACGACGCACCTTGCCCCACAGGTCGATTTCCCACTGGGCGTCGAAGCTGCCCTGGTAGAGATTAACCGGCTGCGTCAGCGGCCCCAGCGCGCCTTTCAGGTTGGGATCGATGCTGTCCACCTGGTCGTAAACGCCGTGAGATTTCAGCTCCCCTTCCAGCCCAAGCTGCTGCCGCGTCGCCTGCAGATTGCCGTTCACCGACGGATAAAACGCCCCGCCCGCCTGGTTAATCTGTTCACGCGCCCCGGCGATGCGCAGCACCGTCTGCTGCAGCGTCAGGTTTCCGGCGATGGCGCGTTCAACCAGGCTGTCGAGCTGCGGCGAGCCGAACGTTTTCCACCAGCGCGGATTGGTCGCGGCGGAGGTGGTTTGCGACTTCACCGCGCTGTCGCCTTTATCGTTCCAGTGCGTGACGGAAGGTGGCGCGGGCTGCTGGTAGTCCGGCCCGACGGCGCAGCCCACCAGCAGCATCATTATCATCAGAGGGTGTAAACGTCTGTGTATCATCAATGTGCTCCTGCACTCCCCTCGCTCTTAACCGGCGAGAGCAACAAACAAAACGGAATCAGTAACAAGGCCACCGCGCTCAGGATGGTGAAGACGTCGATGTAGGCCAGAATGCGTGACTGCTCAATCATGGTCTGGTACATGCGCCCGGTGGCGATGCCGGTGGGATCGCCCACCTGCGTGGTGAAATTCTGGATTGCCTGCGCGCTTTCGCGTATCGCCTGCTGGAACTGCTCGTTAAACGGCGAGGCGTGGTACGCAAGGTGCGCGCTGTGCGCCTGCGCCCGTTCAGTGATGGCAGCCGTCGAGAGCGATATGCCAATCGAGCCCGCCACGTTACGGAACATGGTGAACAGCGCTGCCGCATCGGCGTTCAGCCGCCTCGGAATCGAAATAAAGGCAATGGTGGTCAGCGGCACAAACAGGAACCCCAGCCCAATCGACTGGGCGCTGCGGAACAGCACCAGCGTTTCGAAGTCGATATCCGGCGTCAGCGTGCGCGACCAGAAGAACGACACCGCCAGACAGGTAAAGCCAAAGGCAATAATCCAGCGCGTCTGCACCACCGGCATCAGCTTCAGCACCAGCGGAATAGTTAACACAATCAGCACCGCCCCGGGCGACAGCACCAGCCCGGACCAGGTGGCGGTATAGCCCAGGTCCTGCTGCGCCAGCTGCGGGATCACCACCGAGCTGCCGTAGAGGATCATCGCCATTCCCGCCATCAGCAGGCTGGAAACGGCGAAGTTGCGGTCCTTCATGCAGTGCAGATCCACCACCGGCTTTTTGGCATACATCAGCCAGTAAATCGCGCCGATAATGCCGATAAGCGTTAATACCGCGAAAGTGCGGGTAAAGTTCGAGTTAAACCAGTCTTCGTCTTCTCCCCGGTCGAGCATCACCTGCAGGCAGCCCAGTCCCAGCGCGATCAGGCCGATCCCCGTCCAGTCGATGCTCAGCTTCTCTTTCGATTTGCTCTCCCACGGCGGATCTTCCAGCAGCTGGTAGATCGCCAGCACCGTCACAATCCCCACCGGAATATTGATAAAGAACACCCAGCGCCACGAGTAGTTATCGGTGATCCAGCCGCCCAGAGTCGGGCCGAGTACCGGCGCAACGATAATCGCAATGGAGGACAGACCAAACGCTTTGCCCCTGTCCTCAGGCTTGAAGTAGTCGAGCAGCACCGACTGCTGCGTGGGCTGCAGCCCGCCGCCAAAAAAGCCCTGCATCACGCGGAACAGGATGATCTGCCACAGCTCGGTGGCGATGCCGCACAGGAACGAGCAGACGGTAAACATCACAATACAAATCAGGAAGAACTGCTTGCGGCCAAACACCCGGCTTAGAAACGCCGAGATGGGCAGCACGATGCCGTTCGCGACCAGATAGCTGGTTAACACCCAGGTGGATTCGTCATAGCTGGACGAGAGCGAACCCGCCACGTGGGGCAGCGCCACGTTGACGATGGTGGTGTCCAGAATTTCCATAAACACCGCCAGGGTGACGACAATCGCCACCGCCCACGGATTACTGGCAGGTTTCCAGCTGTCGTGGCTGTGATCCGTCATTCCACCGTCACCTTCGGTGCAACCGACAGCCCCAGCGGCAGCGGTTTGTTCGGATCGAGGCCTTTATCAATCACGATTTTGACCGGCACGCGCTGCACAATTTTGACGAAGTTACCGGTGGCATTTTCTGCCGGGAAGGCGGAGAAGCGTGAGCCGCTGCCCTGCTGGATACTGTCTACGTGGCCCTCAAGCTCCATATCCGGCCACGCGTCTACGGACACGGTGACCTTATCGCCCGGCTTCATGCGCTCAAGCTGCGACTCTTTAAAGTTCGCAACCACCCACACGTTCGGGGAAACCAGCGAGAACAGCGCCGTTCCCGCCTGCACCAGCGTGCCGGGCTGCACGTTGCGTTTGGTGACAACGCCGTCGAACGGGGCGCGGACTTCGGTATAAGAGAGGTTAAGGTTGGCGGTTTCCAGCTGCGCTTTAGCCTGATCGACCTGACGCTCGCGCGCTTCGACGTTGGTTTCCTGCTGGCGGATTTGCAGCTGTACCTGCTCCGCCACTTCCAGCTGCGCCTGGGCGCTCGCCAGCCCTGCCTGGGCGCTTCGCAGCTGAGCGTTCGCGGAATCAATACTTTGCTGGGTGGTCGCGCGCGGGTCAACGCCGCGCTGACGGCGGTACTCCGCCTGCGCGTTTGCCATATCGGCCTGCGCTTTCAGCACCTGCGCTTTGGCTTCGTCACGCTGGGCGGGATATTGCACCTTCGAGAGCGCCAGCTGCGCCTGCGCCTGATGCAGCTGAGCAAGCGCCAGTCCAAGCTGGGCCTGAGCCTGATCGCGCTGCGCGGTGGTATCACGCGGATCGATAACCACCAGCAGATCGCCCTTTTTTACGCGCTGGTTGTCGCGCACGCGCAGCTCGGTGACGTAGCCCGCCGTTTTGGGGGCAATGGTCACCACGTCGCCGTCGGTAAAGGCGTCGTCGGTCGTCTCTTCGTTACGGGTTAAAATCCACCAGACCAGCGCCACGACGACCATTACCACCACGACAATGCCGAGGATAATTAACGGTTTCTTGCCCGGGCGCTTACGCTCATTATTGTTTTTGGCCTGCTCGTCAGCAGGCGGGTTTTGATCTTCAGCCATAGGTCAGCAACGGTCCTGTCAGTGAGCGGCATCACACTATGCCGTTCACTAAAGCTAGGACGTTGCTATACGTTTGCCAGGAAAAACTGACAAATTGCGCACTATATGAGAAGGAATAGTCCGAAACCGATGGCCGCGGCCCAAACCAGCATTGGAATCGACCAGATGTGGAAACGCCACCAGATGCGACGGTCGTTGGCCATACGCAGGGCAATCAGGTTTGCCAGCGAACCGGGCAGCAGCCCGAACCCGCCGATGTTCACCGCCCAGGCCAGGAGCGTATCGGGCGGAACATAGTTGAGCAGGAGAATAGTGGACGGCACGTTGCTGATAAACTGCGACAGGCCAATCGCCGTCAGCCACAGTCCCGGCTGAGACAGCGTGCTGACGCTGTGCAGCACGTTTTGCAGCACCGGAAGCTGAATAAGAAGATGCACATCAATAAACATCGCCATAAAGACCAGCAGAAGCGTCCAGTCCACGCTCACCAGCACGCGACGCGCCAGGACGACAAACCCTGCGGCAACGAGCAGGACGCCCGCCAGCTCATACTTCAGCTCCAGCGCGAGCAGAAAGACGATGTATAACCCGAGACAGCTCCAGACCAGACGAGGCTGCCACTGCGGGCCGGTTGTTCCACTGTGGTACTGCAGCTTTTTATCCGGAAACGCAAACCAGCACACCGCCAGCAGCGACAGCATCATGACCAGCGCCAGAGGGGCCATCTGCCAGGTAAAGGCGGCGAACGACAGACCGGAACGTCCCCAAAGAAGGATATTTTGCGGATTGCCGATTGGCGTCAGAAGTGAGCCTGCATTGACGGCCAGCGCTTCAAAGATGATCAAGCGGCTTACCGGGATCTCGCACAGCTTACGCAGCGTAAGCGTGAGAGGCACGATGATAAACAGCGCCACATCGTTGGTCAGAAACGTCGACAGCACCGCGGCGGAGAACACCATAAACAGGGACAGCCTGCGTTCGGTGGCAAAGCGGCGCACCATTTTACGTCCCAGGACGTCAAAATAGCCGCTTAGCTCGACCCCTTTGGTGAGCATCATCAGGCCGCTCAGGGTAATGATGGTGCGCCAGTCAATCGCGGCGGGCCAGGCGTGTGGGGCAAACGGCACAAAGAGGCTTAACGCTGCGCCAATAAGTAATAAGAGATGGAAGAAACGATCGCGTGCCAGGGCCTGCAGTCCAGGGATTTTCATTCAGCGGAGGGACCATATTTCAGCGTAAATTCACGAAACTTCACCAGCGTCTCTTCGCTAACGTGGTGTTCCATTCCTTCCGCATCCCGGCGGGCGATCTCCGGGCTGACGCCCAGCACCAGTAAAAAATTCTCGACAAGCTGATGGCGCTCGCGGCTCTCCTGCGCGAGTTTCTCCCCTTCCGGCGTCAGAAAAACACCGCGCCAGGGGATCATTTCAATTAAGCCCACGGAGGCCAGGCGTTTTAACATTTTAGCGACAGTTGGCTGAGAAACCCCCAGCCTGGCGGCCATATCGACCTGACGCGCTTCCCCGACCTCGCGGATCAGATCGGAAATGAGTTCGACATAATCGTCAATCAGCTCACGCCGGTGCGCTTCACGGACCTGGCGAAAACCTTCGACATGTTCTTCAACATTCACCAGTTGCGTCGTTTTCCTCATTGTTGGCTTACCTGCGCGACGGTTCATTGTACTTCCTCAGTGGGGTGACGCTTCCAGCGCCCGGTATCGAGAGCGCACATTGTAAACCATCCCTTCACAAGCACAAAAAATTAACGAAATAGCCATAGCTATACAATATAGCCTGTGCTATATCTGTATGTAATGCAGTCACCCTTCACGGATCGAAGGGATCAAAAATCAGGAGGTCTTATGAACGAATTCAAGAGGTGCATGACCGTGTTTACCCACTCTCCCTTTAAAGTGCGCTTAATGCTGTTGAACATGCTGTGCGATATGTTTAACAACAAACCGCATCAGGACGACAAACCTTCCCACTAAGCGGCGTTGCGGTACGCCGCTTCATTTTCCCGTCACAATCTCGCTGTAAACTGGCTTCCAGCCGCCTTATTCCCGATCTTTTTTACGGATTTGCAATCCCCTTCGCAAAACATCTGCTTAGCAACTGTTGATATTATTTAGCGCTCGCACTATCTTCTTGCAGCCCTGCACAATTTGCGGCTCGCTGAAGCGGACCCTCATTCCCTCTCCACGCACTGTCAGGCAGGTTATGACCCTTGACGCCAGGGTGAGCACATGGCGTTTTCATCCATGATAGTGACCTATGAATGTAACCCTGATAGATACCGTTGTGACCCGCAGCCGGGCCTTAAGCCCGTGGACGGGTTTTTACTTTTTGCAGTCATTACTGATTAACTTTGCGCTGGGTTATCCCTTTAGTCTGCTCTACGCGGTGGCGTTCACCTGCGTTCTGCATGTGCTGTGGCGAGCCGCACCGCGCGCGCAAAAAGCGTTAATCGGGATCTGTTCGCTGGTTGCTGCACTCTATTTCCCGTTTGGTCAGGCTTACGGCGCACCAAACTTTAATACCCTGCTGGCGCTGCACTCGACCAATATGGAAGAGTCGACGGAGATCCTGACGATCTTCCCGTGGTACAGCTACGTGGTTGGGCTCTTTATCTTCGCGCTGGGCGTTATCGCCATCCGCCGTCAGTCTGGCGAGAAAAAATCCTGGGGTAAGATCGAAATACTCTGTCTGGTGTTCAGCATTGCCGTGGCCTTTGTCGCCCCCATCCAGAATATTCCTTGGGACGGTAAGCTCAGGCTCATCAATATCGGCTATCCGGTTTTCCGCTTCGTGAAAGACGTCGTTGTAAATAATAAAGAGGTGCTCGACGAACAGGCCCGCATGGCTGAGCTTTCCAATATGAAAGACACCTGGAACGTGCTGGCCGTTAAGCCGAAATATCACACCTATGTGGTGGTGATTGGCGAAAGTGCCCGTCGCGATGCAATGGGAGCCTTCGGCGGACACTGGGATAACACGCCGTTTGCCAATTCGGTCAAAGGCACGCTGTTTACCGATTATGTCGCGGCCAGCGGCTCGACGCAGAAATCGCTCGGCCTGACGCTTAACCGCGTCGTCGACGGCAAACCTCAGTATCAGGATAATTTTGTCACCCTGGCAAACCGCGCGGGTTATCAGACCTGGTGGTTCTCCAATCAGGGACAGATTGGCGAATACGATACGGCCATCGCCAGTATCGCCAGGCGTGCCGACGAAGTGCAGTTCCTGAAGAACGGCGACTTTGAAGCCGACAAAAACACCAAAGACGAAGCGCTGTTGAAAATGACGGCACAGGTCTTCGCCACCCCGCGCACCCAGCCTCAGCTGATCGTCCTGCACCTGATGGGGTCGCACCCGCAGGCCTGCGATCGGACCGGCGGGAAGTACGCGGAGTTCGTGCAGTCCAAAGAGACGTCTTGCTATCTCTACACCATGACGCAAACCGACGACCTGCTGAGCAAGCTGTACGATCAGCTACGCAATACGGGCGACAGCTTCTCCATGGTCTATTTCTCGGATCACGGGCTGGCGTTTAAAGAGCGTGGTAAAGAGGTGCAGTACCTGGCGCACGATGACAAGTTCCAGCAGAACTTCCAGGTGCCGTTTATGGTGCTGTCGAGTGATGATAAAACGCATCGCGTTATTAAAGCGCGTCGTTCAGCTAACGATTTCCTGCAGTTCTTCTCGCAGTGGACGGGGATTAAAACCGAGCAGATAAAAAATGCTTATCCGTTTGTCTCTAACAAGAAAGCTCCCCCAGTGTACGTTACCAACTTCAAGTTACAGAAAGTTGACTATAACCATCTGGGTACGGATATTTTTGATATTAAGAGTAAGTAGCGGTCTGATGCCCTCACCCTGACCCTCTCCCACGGGGAGAGGGAAAAAGATAAAAAAAATCCGCCACATTGGGCGGATTTTTTATTAGCTCACCGGAGTGATTAGAAGCGGTAACCTACGCCCGCGATCCAGGTGCCAACGTCAACGTTGCGGATACGGCTCTGCTCATAGGAGAAGTCCAGAGCAACGTCCTGGATTGGGTTGAACTGCAGGCCTGCGCCATAGGAGAAACCGTAGTCGCTGTTGCTTGCAGTGCGGTTCAGACCCTGGTTTTCGGTCTGCTGGAATTTACCGTAGCCAACACCTACAACACCGTAGATGCTTGCCCAGTCATTCAGACGGTAAGCTGGACCAGCAGTGATACCGTAGTACTGGCCTTTGTTGTATGCGCCGTTTTCAGAACGATCTTTCTCGGTGTAGGTGAAAGAACCGATCACGCCCAGTGGGTTGTTATCCTGCTCGTAGCGATACTTCAGGTTGAAACCGTTAGCTTTGTTCATCACGCCCTGATAGTCGCTCTGAGCGTAACCACCAGTAACAGTAGAAGTAGCAGCTACAGCGGTACCTGCGGAAACAGCCAGTACAGCGGCCAGTGCTGAAAGACATGCAATTTTTTTCATAACCACCTCAAATGTGCTTCAAGTAAGTCCGTAAGTCATAAATATATCAAAAAAAATTGCGAAACTCTTTGTGATTCGTGATGTCTAATGAAACCTTTCCTGTAACAGAACGTTTCCAGCGTCAGCTATCTCTTTCAAATCACATGCAATTTTCACTACTAAATGCGCATAGTGCGCGTACGCGCCGTTACATTCATCCAGATTATTCCTAATCTATCAGGCGATAAATCCACCAGCGCTTAACCATTTTACGGATTTCACGAGGTTTTTTTTCAACAGCGCCTCAACCGTTGCCGCTTATTTCCTTTACACTGCAACCTTTACCTCATTTGACATAAGCTGACAGGAGAAAGGATGCCTGGGTTATCCCGCACGTCGTCGGTCTGGCTGCCGGTCGCAGTCATACTCATTGCCATGTTGTCCATTCAAAGCGGTGCTTCGCTTGCAAAATCACTTTTTCCGCTGGTCGGTGCACCTGGGGTGACGGCCCTGCGTATCGTGCTGGGCACGGCGATACTGGTGGTCATTTTCAAACCCTGGCGTCTGCGCTTCAAAAAGGAGCAGCGTTTACCCCTGCTGTTTTATGGACTCTCCCTGGGGGCAATGAACTATCTGTTCTACCTCTCTATTCAGACGATACCGCTGGGGATCGCCGTCGCGCTGGAGTTTACCGGCCCGCTGGCGGTAGCGCTTTTCTCCTCGCGACGTCCGGTCGATTTTATCTGGGTCGTGCTAGCCGTTCTGGGGTTATGGTTCCTGCTTCCCCTGGGCCAGAATGTCGCTGAGATCGATCTGACGGGCGCAGCCCTGGCGCTGGGTGCAGGCGCCTGCTGGGCTGTCTATATACTCACGGGCCAGCGTGCGGGAGAAGAGCACGGTCCGGCGACCGTCGCGTTGGGGTCACTGATCGCAGCTATCGTCTTTGTGCCCATCGGCATGGCGCAGGCTACCGAATCTATATGGCAATGGTCCGTCATGCCCATCGGGCTGGCGGTCGCGATTCTCTCTACCGCACTCCCCTACTCTCTGGAGATGATTGCCCTTACGCGTCTGCCGACACGCATATTTGGCACCCTGATGAGCATGGAGCCTGCGCTAGCCGCCATTTCCGGGATGGTGTTTCTCGGCGAAACACTCACATTGACCCAGACCCTGGCGCTCTGCTCGATTATCGCGGCATCAATGGGCTCGACGCTCACCATGCGCCCTGAACCTAAAGTTGAGAAGGTTGATATCAGCTAAGGGCATATATTCTGCATGGCTTCCACGCCATGCAGAATAAAGGCCAGAACGACAGTCGTTATAATTTCTTACACACTTTACGCTATTTGCGAAATATCCCTCTGCGTTTACATCCCCATTCAGCAATTAAGATTGATCTGTATCAATTTCAAATTTATCCATTAATTTCAAGTAATTAAATTCTCAACCTCCTTCTCGCTATTAAACCGATAGGCACAGCCAAACCGCAGACAAAAAATCCGGTGCTATACTTAGTTCCGTAATTACCTGGGACATAAACATCAAGAGGATATGAGATTATGAGTACCGCTAAACTGGTGAAAACGAAAGCGTCTAATCTGCTTTATACCCGTAACGATGTATCGGATAGCGACAAAAAAGCGACCATTGAGTTGCTGAATCGCCAGGTGATCCAGTTCATCGATCTTTCGCTGATCACCAAACAGGCCCACTGGAATATGCGCGGTGCAAACTTTATTGCCGTTCATGAAATGCTGGATGGCTTCCGCACAGCACTGGTGACCCACCTCGATACGATGGCTGAACGTGCCGTTCAGTTAGGCGGCGTGGCGCTGGGCACCACGCAGGTGATCAACAGCAAAACGCCTCTGAAGAGTTATCCGCTGGATATCCATACCGTTCAGGATCACCTGAAAGAGCTGGCGGACCGCTACGCGATTGTGGCCAATGATGTTCGCAAAGCGATTGGCGAAGCCAAAGACGAGGATACCGCAGACATTTTCACCGCCGCATCCCGCGACCTGGATCAGTTCCTGTGGTTTATCGAATCTAACATCGAGTAATTACCCTCGCCATGACGCGATGCCGTTCACATAAGCGGAGCGGCACTGTGTTTCACTGAAAAAGGGTTTTTGATATCTTAACCGCCCGCGGCCGACATGGTCGGGGGCGTTTTATTATGAACAACGCTTCCAGATTTCCACGCAGATGTTCCAGCTTTTTCGAGATGGTTCCTGGTGACGCTCTATTTCCAGCACTAGCATGTCCGTCGCTATAAGCCAGGACGCGATCTTGAGCAAGGTGTTAACGTCGGGTCGAGGATAAAAAAACAGCAGAGCGCATAATCGCTCTGCCGCCAAACGCTAATGCTTAATTTTTCGGCGAAAAAAGAGAGCAAGACATATGATACAAATCATATTTTCAATGAATGTTAAAAAAGCAGCCTCGCTGTTGGCCCTTCACTCACCCGAACAGACGAGGAAGCTTGCTGCCCTTACTGTTCAACGATCGAAATAACATTCCCGGTTCGCAGATCTACCCGCGCAGAGACAGTCTCTTTGACTACGCCACCAAAGGCGTTGGTGCCACGGAATGTGGTATCTATCGTGGCATGCGGATCGTCGGTCAGAACCAGATGATACCGTGTGGAGAGGTGTTTGTAGGAGGAATCATCATGCATGTCGGCTTTGATCATGGCCTCTAACGGACGATAAGCCCCGTTCCAACCGCTAAAATTATCCTGGAATGTATCGAAGTTGATGCGTTTTGCCAGCATCTCAGGACTGGAACGATATTCAGTGAAACACCAGTTCGCTATCACGCCAAACGGGGTGTCACCCTGCGTGGTGTAGCTGTTCTGGCTGACGCAGGCATAAAACCCCTCTTCTGACGCGACGGGCACCTGACGATATGCCATATAAGCAGCCACAATCTTGTGTCGCGTATCCTTACGCTCCCTACGATACTCGGTAAGGGTTTTATCGGCATATTTGAAAGGCGGCGGGGAGACATCCGCATTCTGCGGCTGATCCTGTTTTTTCACGACGGCCGGACTGCGGTCGGCCGGTAGCAGGATGGCATTGATTACGCAGAGGCCCAGAAAACCGCCCAGATAAACGGCACTGGCTTGCTTACGACCGGGCATTTTGACCAGCGAAGGTTTAATCAGGCCAATAATAAAGGCCACAAACAGAATAAATGCGATTAAAGAAAGAAAAGTGCTCATCCTTATCCTTTTGACTGTATATATCCATTAAAAAACAACGTCATATTATCAGAAAATAAGATCTAATTAGGGAGTAATTCACTCTTATGCGCCAGCACCGGAAGAGACGTGGCGGTCGTCTTCATTCTGCCGGCAGGATTCTTCTTCGCATCCGCTCGCTGACCTCTCCGCGTCTGAAGCAGATCATCCGGTAAATACCGTGTACACAATCGCCTTTCAAGAAGTGCAGTTATCCCGGGTATGCAATATGATAGGTGATTCATTTTGCAGTGACTTCAATCCGATGCAGGCCAAATGCATCGGTCTTCTTAAAGGGAGTTTTTTGATGAAAGAAAATAAGCACGTCAGCAAATTCGAAGCAAACCATCTCAATCCTGGTGAAGCCGTTCTGCAGTGGGGAGAAGGCTATATCGGCAAAGTGATGGGACAGGGTAAGGACAAACAGCACAACGGTGTACTGATCGTTACGGGCCAGCGAGTGGCATTCTACCGTAAAGGTTTTCTCGGCGAGGTGATTGAGACTATCCCGTTAAAATCCATTACGTCGATTGAACGCAAGTCCACGCTGGGTCACCGGGTCATTCGGATCCATACTTCCCACGACGATCTGGAATTTAAGATGTTCAGCAAGGATGCAGAACTCGCCCTGATTGAGGCGATTGAAGCTGGCCGCGGAGTGAAGACGGAAACACCAATAGCCGAACCGGCTATGACCCATCAGGATCCCTATGAGCAGCTCAAAAAGCTTTCCGAACTCAAAGAGAGCGGGATCATTTCGGAAGAAGAATTCCAGGCCAAAAAAAGCAAATTAATGGAGCTGATTTAACGTTCCTTCCTCCGGGTTAACAGGGGAAATTATTGGATTCCGCAGCCAATTCACCGGAGAACGATTTTTGCTATCTTAATCGCCCTCGGCCTTGCTGGTCGGGGGCGTTTGTTGCCTCACGCCGTAATAGCGGTCCGCGGGAGCGATGTCAGCACCATTTTCTCCACGCCGTGCACCTCACAAGATATCCCTCGGACATATCAGTACTCTGGCAGTGAAGGTTTCTCTTTCCGTGCCTGTTTTGACACTTTCAGTTTCAGCTGCCTGTCCCCTGTGCCATTGGTGAGGGTTTTGCACATCTATGGTGCACAGTTTTTGTCTGCACACCTGCAAAAGTGAACGAAATGTAATAATCACTTCACACAACCGTTAACGGAAGATTGTTTTTTCGTCAGAATTTACGCTAAATATCTCCCCGTCAGTTGAGCCAAACGAAGCGCACCAAAACAGTGCTCCAATTTGGTGCAATAAAAGCTCATTGCCCCATTTATTGTGCAATGCATGACATCATCCCCTTTGCAAAACAATAGCTTGAAAAGTTGGCACGATTTTTTCATTGTGCCACCTGTTCTCGCAGGGGATCGCCCCGTGGATATAAAAGGAAATGCTATGAAGTCTGTATTAAAAGTTTCACTGGCTGCACTTACCCTGGCTTTTGCAGTGTCCTCTCAGGCTGCCGACAAACTGGTTGTGGCGACCGACACGGCGTTCGTGCCGTTTGAATTCAAACAGGGTGATAAATACGTTGGTTTTGATGTGGATCTGTGGGCCGCTGTCGCAAAAGAACTCAAGCTGGATTACACCCTGAAGCCGATGGACTTCAGCGGCATCATCCCGGCACTGCAAACCAAGAACGTTGATCTGGCGCTGGCAGGCATCACCATTACCGATGAACGTAAAAAAGCGATCGACTTCTCTGACGGCTACTACAAAAGCGGCCTGCTGGTCATGGTCAAAGCCGATAATAACGACGTAAAAAGCGTGAAAGATCTCGACGGCAAAGTGGTGGCAGTGAAGAGCGGCACCGGTTCTGTTGATTACGCGAAAGCAAATATCAAAACCAAAGACCTGCGTCAGTTCCCGAACATCGACAACGCGTACATGGAACTCGGCACCAACCGTGCTGACGCTGTTCTGCACGACACGCCTAACATCCTGTACTTCATCAAAACAGCGGGCAACGGCAAGTTCAAAGCCGTGGGCGAGTCTCTGGAAGCACAGCAGTACGGTATTGCCTTCCCGAAAGGCAGCGACGACCTGCGCACGAAAGTTAACGGCGCGCTGAAAACGCTGAAAGAGAACGGCACCTATAACGAAATCTACAAAAAATGGTTCGGTACCGAGCCTAAATAATAAGACGTAAAAATGACGTTCACTCGGGGGCGACCTTTCGCCCCTGCTATTTTTGAAACACGGTAACAGTAACAGGAAATTATCATGCAGTTTGACTGGAGCGCCATCTGGCCTGCCATTCCACTCTTGCTTGAAGGCGCTAAAATGACCCTGTGGATTTCGGTCCTGGGTCTGGTTGGTGGGTTGATTATCGGTCTTGTCGCCGGTTTCGCTCGCACCTACGGCGGCTGGATTGCAAACCACATCGCACTGGTTTTCATCGAAGTGATCCGCGGCACGCCTATTGTCGTGCAGGTCATGTTCATCTACTTCGCCCTGCCAATGGCCTTCAATGACCTGCGCATCGACCCGTTCAGCGCAGCCGTCGTCACCATTATGATCAACTCAGGCGCCTATATTGCGGAAATCACCCGCGGTGCGGTGCTGTCGATTCATAAAGGTTTCAGTGAAGCCGGTCTGGCGTTAGGTCTTTCTCGTCGCGAAACGATCCGCCACGTTATTCTGCCGCTGGCGCTGCGCCGCATGCTGCCGCCGCTCGGTAACCAGTGGATCATCAGCATCAAAGATACGTCGCTGTTCATTGTTATCGGCGTGGCCGAGCTGACCCGTCAGGGTCAGGAGATCATTGCTGGCAACTTCCGCGCGCTGGAAATCTGGAGTGCGGTAGCCGTTGTCTACCTGATCATTACTCTGGTTCTGAGCTTCGTTCTGCGTCGTCTTGAAAGAAGGATGAAAATCCTGTGATTGAATTTAAAAACGTTTCCAAGCACTTTGGCCCAACCCAGGTGCTGCACAATATTGATCTGAACATTAAACAGGGTGAAGTGGTGGTGATTATTGGGCCATCCGGCTCCGGTAAATCCACCCTGCTGCGCTGCATTAACAAGCTGGAAGAGATCACCAGCGGCGATCTGATCGTCGACGGCCTGAAAGTCAACGACCCGAAAGTGGATGACCGTCTGATTCGTCAGGAAGCGGGCATGGTGTTCCAGCAGTTCTACCTGTTCCCGCACCTGACGGCGCTGGAAAACGTGATGTTTGGCCCACTGCGCGTGCGCGGTGCCAGCAAAGCGGCGGCGGAAGCGCTGGCAAAAGATCTGCTGGCAAAAGTCGGCCTGGCAGAACGTGCGCATCACTACCCTTCCGAGCTGTCCGGTGGTCAACAGCAGCGTGTGGCGATTGCCCGCGCCCTGGCGGTCAAACCGAAAATGATGCTGTTTGATGAGCCTACGTCCGCACTCGACCCGGAGCTGCGTCACGAGGTGCTGAAAGTCATGCAGGATCTGGCAGAAGAAGGGATGACGATGGTGATCGTGACCCACGAAATCGGCTTTGCCGAGAAAGTGGCGTCCCGCCTGATCTTTATTGATAAAGGCCGTATCGCGGAAGACGGTAACCCGCAGGAGCTGATTGCGAACCCGCCGAGCCAGCGTTTGCAGGAGTTCCTGCAGCACGTCTCCTGATCGTTCGCTTCACACGTAAGCCGGGCATGCCCGGCTTTTTTACGCCAGATTGTTCCCAAAAATCTCCCTCCTCGCTCCGACTTCTATACTTATCATTTTGTTCGACATTTTCACCGGAGGACGCCGTGCCGTGGATCCTGTTGCTGTTGATAAGCCTGTTTAGTGCGCCATCGTTCGCCGTCGCGATCCCCGGAGTGACCACCGGAACAACCGCCAGCCAGCAAAGTACGCCCCCTCAGGAGCCGGATGTCGAACAGAAAAAAGCCGCCTACAGCGCCCTCGCTGACGTCCTCGAAAACGACACCTCCCGGCAGGAACTCATTGGTCAGCTGCGGAAAGTGGCCGCCACGCCGCCGCAGGCGTCGGTGCCAACCCTCACACCTCCACAAGTGGAGGAGCAAAAAACGGTGCTGGAAAACGTCACCGACGTGAGCCGCCACTACGGGGAAGCGCTCTCCTCGCGCTTCGCTCAGCTTTACCGCAACCTGATTGGCTCACCGCATAAGGCATTTAACCCGCAAACGTTCACCGCCGCCGCCACGCAGTTCCTGATGCTGGCGGGTGCGGTGTTTCTTTTTTACTGGCTGGTGCGCCTGTGCGCGTGGCCGCTGTACCGCAAAATGGGGCATTGGGGGCGCAGGAAAAATCAGCAGAAAAGCAGCTGGCTGCACCTGCCGTTGATGATCGCCTCCGCGTTTATCATCGACTTACTGCTGCTGGCGTTGACGCTGTTTTTAGGCCAGATGCTGGCCGACAGGCTGAATGCAGGCAACAAAACCATCGCCTTCCAGCAGTCGCTTTTCCTGAACGCCTTTGCCCTGATTGAGTTCTTCAAGGCGCTGCTGCGGTTACTCTTTTGTCCGCACGTGCCGGAGCTGCGTCCTTTCTCCATTCGGGACGCGAGCGCAAAGTACTGGGCGCTGCGTCTGAGCGTGCTCAGCGGGTTAATTGGCTACGGTCTGCTGGTTGCCGTGCCGATCATCTCCAACCAGGTGAACGTCCAGTTTGGCGCGCTGGCAAACGTGCTGATCATGATCTGCATTACCGTCTGGTCGCTGTATCTTATCTTCCATAATAAAAAAACCATTACGCAAAGCCTGCTGAATCTGGCCGATCGCTCCCTCTCGTTCTTTAGCCTCTTTATTCGCGCCTTCGCCCTGGTGTGGCACTGGCTGGCAAGCGCTTACTTCATCGTATTGTGCTTCTTCTCGCTGTTTGACCCGGGCAATAGCCTGAAATTTATGATGGGGGCGACGTTCAAAAGCCTCGCCATTATCGGCATCGCGGCCTTTGTGTCGGGGCTGCTGTCGCGATGGATCTCGAAAACCATCACCCTGTCGCCGCAGGTCCAGCGTAGTTACCCTGAGCTGCAAAAACGGGTGAACGGCTGGATGTCGGTATCGCTCAAGGTGGCGCGCATTCTCACCGTCTGCGTGGCGGTTATGCTGCTCCTGAATGCGTGGAGCCTGTTTGATTTCTGGAACTGGCTGCACAACGGTGCGGGTGAAAAAACGGTCGATATCCTGATTCGCATCGCGCTGATCCTGTTCTTCTCCGCCGTCGGCTGGACGCTGCTGGCGAGCCTTATCGAGAACCGCCTGGTATCGGATATTCACGGCAGGCCTCTGCCCAGCGCGCGGGCAAGAACGCTGTTAACGCTGTTCCGCAACGCGCTGGCGGTGATTATTAGCACCATCACCATCATGATCGTGCTGTCGGAAATCGGCGTGAATATCGCCCCGCTGCTGGCGGGTGCCGGTGCCCTGGGGCTGGCCATCTCCTTCGGCTCGCAAACGCTGGTGAAGGATATTATTACCGGCATCTTTATCCAGTTTGAGAACGGGATGAACACGGGGGATCTGGTGACCATCGGGCCGTTAACCGGCACGGTAGAGCGGATGTCCATACGCTCCGTCGGCGTGCGCCAGGACACCGGGGCGTACCACATCATTCCCTGGTCTTCGATCACCACCTTCGCCAACTTTGTGCGCGGCATTGGTTCCGTGGTGGCGAACTACGATGTGGATCGCCACGAGGATGCGGACAAGGCGAAGCAGGCGCTGCGCGATGCGGTAGAAGAACTGATGGAGATGGAGGATATTCGCGGGCTGGTGATCGGAGAGCCGTCATTTGCCGGTATCGTCGGGCTGACGAACACGGCGTTTACCCTGCGCGTGTCGTTCACCACCCAGCCGCTGAAGCAGTGGACGGTGCGCTTTGCGCTCGACAGCATGGTGAAAAAACACTTTGATCTGGCGAACGTGCGGATGCCCGTGCAGACCTATCAGGTATTGCCGCCGCCTGCATCGCCGCTCCCTCCGCAGGAGCCGACGCTTTAACCGAGCCGAGTGGCGGCTTCGCCTTACCCGGCCTACGACGGAGTGCTATTTGCGACGTTTGTTGTTTTCCATAAACGTCCATGCGATAAAGCGGCTCTGTTTCTGGCCCTGCGCCATCTCTTTTTTCACCACTTTTACGGCGCCCGCTTCGGTCAGCGCGCGATAGAGCGGTGGCAGGTTATCCCCCCGGGAAACCAGCGTCGTGAACCACTTCACCTGACGGCCAAACTGTTTGCTTTCCGCAATCATGCGCAGGATAAACGCCACTTCGCCCCCTTCACACCAGAGCTCCTGCTGCTGACCACCGAAGTTCAGCGCGGCATCCTCAGCCTGGCCCAGGTTACGGCGCTTGCGCTCGCTGCCCGCGCGGGCCGATGCCGCCGAATCGTGGAACGGCGGATTACACATCGTGGCGTCATAGCTTTCGTTTTTGTGAATAATGCCGTTGAAGATCGACGCCGCATCTTTCTGACGACGCAGGCGGATGGCGCGGCTTAATCCCGGGTTCGCGCTGATAATCGCCTGGGCGCTGCCAAAAGCCTCGTCACCGATTTCGCTTCCGGTAAAGCGCCACTGATATTCGTGTGCGCCGATCAGCGGGTAAATCAGGTTCGCCCCGGTGCCAATATCCAGAATGGTGGCCTGCTGTGGAACGACACCCTCATTGCCTTCGGCAAGAAGGTCGGCAAGGTGATGAACGTAGTCAGCGCGGCCCGGCACAGGGGGACAGAGAAAGCCTTCCGGAATATCCCAGTGAGCTACACCGTAAAAATGCGCCAGCAGGGCTTTGTTCAGCATTTTAACCGCCTGCGGGTCAGCAAAGTTGACCGAGGGCTCACCCGCTGGGGTCTGAACCAGGTAGTCCTGCAGCGGCGGGCAGCTCAGGCATAACGCGTTCATGTCGTAGCGGCTGCGGTGGCGATTTCGCGGGTGCAATCCCGGCTTTTGGGCAGTCATGGCATTCTCCTTTAAACAGCGGCGTAAGATACCCTTTGCTGGCCCAGCGGTAAATCTTTCTCTGCGACGCTCAAAAAATCGCCACAAATCAAATACCTCTATGTCTATGATCCGTCAGCGGATTGTCAATTTAAATCGTTCAAAAAATAAGCAGATCATCATCAAATATTTGCGCTAAGTCACATTCGTCAGGCTTCTAAACTTAAAGGGAATCACCTGTTGTTTCCTCATGAGGATGTGATTATGAAAAAGTACCTGACCCTTGCTGTTATCGCAGCCGCCCTGGCGACCGCGTCCTTCTCTGCCATGGCCGTTCAGTCACTGACCCAGAGTACCGATACTAGCCAGCTACGTCCTGCGGGCACCGTTTCGGTAAGCCGTGCCAGTAACCTTGACGATCTCCAGGCTAAGCTCGCCGAAAAAGCCCGTCAGGAAGGCGCAAAAGGATTCGTGGTGAACTCCGCTGGCGGTGATAACCATATGTACGGCACTGCGACCATTTATAAATAACCTGTCTCTTCCACAAGACTGCATCTGCCCAACGGGTGCAGTTCTCTTCTCCCTTCGCCTTGATTGTTCATTTTTTAACCCCATAGTAAACGTATGGCCTAAACCGATATCAGGAGGACGCTATGGCTTCCGGCTGGGCAAATGACGACGCTGTTAACGAACAGATCAACAGTACAATTGAAGATGCAGTTGCGCGTGCCCGCGGTGAAATTCCGCGCGGCGAAAGCTTAGCGGAATGCGAAGAATGCGGAGAACCCATTCCGGATGCGCGCCGAAAAGCCATTCCCGGCGTACGGCTTTGCATTACGTGCCAGCAGCATAAAGATTCAAGAAACTCATCACACTCGGGATATAATCGCAGAGGTTCGAAAGACAGCCAGTTACGTTGACTTTGCTTTACCAAAGCTAACCGAGCCCGCGCGTTCCTTTACGCTCACGGTTTTCAGCCAGACGCGTAGCAAAACGTGCCCTTCGTATCGCTTCTGTAAAGCGCATCCGCAAGAAGTGTAAAGCGGTGCTTTGAATTTATTAATATTCAATAAGTTATTTGTCATTCAATTTTTTTGAGCAACCACGTCAATTCTCTTCGATTTTATCACTCGCGAAAAACCGTGATACTTATCACATCGACGGAACATCGTCCCCTTAACAGAAACACCTGCGAGAGATTAATTATGAAAACCATCAAATATGCTGTAGCTGCTGTTGCCCTGTCCGCTCTGTCTTTCGGCGCTTTCGCCGTAGAGCCTGTCTCTTCTACCCAGGCACAGAACATGAACAAAGTCGGTGTGGTCAGTGCTGATGGCGCCACCACGCTGGACGGCCTGGAAGCTAAACTGGCTGAGAAAGCCGCTGCCGCCGGTGCAAACGGATACACCATTACCTCCGCTAACGGCAATAACAAGCTGAGCGGTACCGCGGTTATCTACAAATAATCGACTGAATGAATGCTGTACCCTCGCCATACCCTCTGGTGAGCTGCTCCACCCTCATTGACCCTGTTGTTGTTACCCTTGCTTGCCCGTCCGCCACTGGACGGGCTTTTTTTTGTCTAAAACGCCTGCGCCACACGTTCAAGCCCGGCCTGAACGGATCCCACTTCTCCGGTTGCCAGCAAACAGCAGGCCATCTGCAGCTTGATCGAATGCGGAACAGGAACATTTCCGGCAAGGCACTGCTCAATCCAGTGGGCCGTAGTATGGGGATCTTTAGCCTCAGGCAATATCACACCGGTATTTTCTTCCCCGCGTTCCAGAACGGCGCGCGTACCTGCAGAATCGATCAGCATCACCTGCGGGCAGCGCTGCGGGTTCGCATAAACCTCGCCCTCCGTGCCGTGCATCAGTAACGCCCTTCCGCCAATAGCCTCAAAGAACTGCCCCACGCGCGCCACGTATTCCGGGTGCGAAACGCTGGAGAGACGCAGGGCGGCATCTTCGTCAAACGGCGTGGCCAGTTTCGCCAGCGTGTGCGCGCTGTTACGCACGCCCATGCGCCAGCGCATATCGAGCTGCTTTTCCAGCGGCGGGCAGAGTGTGCCGACCGGGATATAAACAGGCTGATGACCATCCAGCTTCGCCTGCGCCTGACCGGCATGGCGCGTTGGCTCGATGCCCAGCATCCCGAAAATGGTCTCCGTCAGCACGCGGGTGGGATCTTCGCTTACGCCGTGCACCACCACCGGGAACCCCAGCTTGTGTAATAAGATAGCGAGCAGCGGGGTTAAATTTGCCTGCTTGCGCGCGCCGTTGTAGCTCGGGATCACGATCGGCATCGGCTTTGCCACGGGCGGCGTTAAGCGCAGCGTTTGCGCCTGCATGGCTTCATAGAACCCGCGCATCTCCGCCTCACCTTCCCCTTTGATACGCAGCGCGATCAGAATGCCCCCCATCTCCAGGTCGGGGACGTCGCCCTCAAGCATGCGGGTATAAAGCGCATGCGCGGTTTCATGGTCCAGATCGCGGGCATGATTTTTCCCGCGTCCTACCTCTTTGATAATTTTGCGGTAATCCACGACTTCTCTCCTGACAGCATCATCTTGTTAACAATATAGCCCTGATGATTGCCTGGCCGTTAGTGTTTTATCCCCTAACCCAACGCGCTGTTTTAATGAAAAAAAATAAACACAAGCAATTTTTCAATTATTTGTGATTTCTATAGAAGATTCTTAGCCATACATTTTTTGATTAAATAACCAGCGGAAAGTCTTCAAGGGTCAACGGTGAAAACGTCCAGGCAACGTTCGCACCAGTCACATACCAGGATTCACTATGAACAAGGTTGCTTTAGGTTTATTTATCGCCGCAGCAGTAGGATGTTCTGCATCCGCATTTGCGGCAACAAACGGTGAAGGACAGATCAATTTCACCGGAGAAATTATTGATTCAGCGTGTCAGGTGGTTAATGGGTTAAGTAACCCGTTAAACGTTCCGTTAGGCAAAGTCTCTAAAACGGTATTTACCGGTGCGGGCTCTACCAGCACGTTAACGAAGTTCGATATTCAGTTAAAAAACTGTCCGGAAACCGTTACCTCCGCCGCGATTAACTTCGGCGGAACGCCGGATGCGAATAACAACGCGACGCTGGCGTTAACGCCGGATGCGGATGCGGCAACGGGTGTAGCCATTCAGCTGGTTGACGCTTCTGAGCAGCCGGTGAGTCTATATACCCCTTCTCAGCAATATCCGTTAGCCTCCGGTACGGCGGTAAACGATCTGATATTCGGTGCTCGTTATATTCAAACCGGAGCCGCGATCACTGCAGGTCCGGCTAACTCCGTTTCGACCTTCACCGTTATCTATAACTGATATTATCAATCCTGAGATATTAACGCGTTTATACGCGTTAATATCTCTTCTATTATTGAGAAATATTTATGCGCCACGGTTATTTACTGAGCACGCTTTTACTGGCGGCCGCCACTGCACATGCAGGTGTCATTATTAATGGCACACGTCTGGTCTACCAGGGAGATAAAAAGGAATCGTCTCTTGGTCTTTCAAACCCGGATGCAACGGATTATCTGGTACAGTCCTGGGTCGACTCTGGCGGTAAAAACCTGGCCAAAGCCCCTTTCCTGATCACCCCCCCGCTTTTTCGCCTTGATGCGAAAGAGGATAACGTTCTGCGCGTGGTGCGCACCGGCGGTAATTTGCCGGAAGATCGTGAATCCTTGTACTGGCTGAATATCAAAGCCATCCCTTCGTCAAAGCACGTTGACGGGATGAATACCCTGCAAATTGCCATTAATACGCGCATTAAATTGTTGTATCGCCCATCCGCGGTTAAAGGCAAACCGGAAGATGTCGCCAATAAACTTGAGTGGCATCGCGAGGGCAACGATTTGGTTGTCAATAACCCAACGCCTTTTTACATGAATTTCCAGAAGGTGACGCTGAACGGCCAGAAAGTGGATAAAGCCACATGGGCAATACCGGAAACGGAAACGCATTTTGCCTTACCTGGCAACGTCAGCGGCTCCACTGTGGCGTATTCCATTATTACGGATTACGGCAGCATCAGCCAGACCTGGTCGAAATCAGTCCACTAATATCACGCGCGGACAATTACTATAATCATGTACAGCCATAAAAAGCCGTTCACCTGTCGAATTTCATCACTGCTGGTCATTCTCTGTGGCCTGGCACTGGCGATCTTTGCGCAGCAGGTTATGGCTGATGATTATTTTAACCCGGCGCTGCTGGATATTGATAACCCGCAACAGGGTAAGACCGATCTGTCGGTTTACGAAAAAGGGCCAGGGCAGGCACCGGGTAAATATCAGGTCGCCATTTTTATTAATAACAATAAAATTGATACCCGCGACGTCACGTTCACATTGCAAAAAGATTCACACGGCAGCAGTTCACTTCAGCCCTGCTTTAGCCTGAGCGATTTAAAAAGCCTTGGGATCAAAACCCAAAAATATCCGGCGCTGATGGCAAAAGGCCGGTGCGCTGATTTAACCGCCATCCCTGCAGCCTCCGCATCGTTTCACGTTCGCAATCAGCAGCTGCTGCTCAGTATTCCTCAACTGGCCCTGAGCCAGGTTCCACGCGGCTATATCGACCCGAAAGAATTCGACGAGGGGATCACCGCGGGCATTCTCAACTACAGCGCAACCGCCAGCCAGAGCCGTGCGCGTCAGCCGGGCGAGCAGGATAACAGCAGCCAGTACGTTAACCTGCGTCCCGGTTTTAACGTCGGTGCCTGGCGCGTACGCAACTACTCCACGTGGAATCGCAGCACCCAGGGCAAGGAAGAGCAGCAAAAATTCTCCTCCGTTTATACCTACGCCCAGCGCGATATCGTGGCGATGAAGAGCGATCTCACCGTTGGGCAAAGCTCTTCGCCTTCTGATGTTTTTGACAGTGTGCCCTACACCGGCGTGGAGCTTAAATCCGACAGCGACATGCTGCCGGACAGCGAGAAAGGCTATGCACCAATCATTCGCGGCACCGCACACAGTAACGCGCTGGTGATGGTTCGCCAGAATGGCTACGTCATTTATCAGAACACGGTCGCCCCCGGCGCGTTTGAAATTAACGATCTCTACCCCACCGGCAGCAGCGGCGATCTGCAGGTCACCGTGAAAGAGACCGACGGCAGCGAAAGCCATTTCGTGGTGCCGTATGCCTCCGTGCCGGTACTGCAGCGCGAAAAAAACCTGCGCTACAGCGTGACCGCCGGGCGGTACCGTTCTTACGACAACGACGTCGAGAAGACGCCGTTTGCCCAGGGCAGCGCGATCTACGGCCTGCCCTATGGTTTCACCGCTTATGGCGGCGTGCAGCAGAGCAGCCACTATCAGTCCCAGGCGCTCGGCGCCGGGAAAAACATGGGCGATTTAGGGGCGTTCTCCATCGACGTCACCCGCGCGAAAGCCCTGCTGAAAAAGCAGCAGTCCAGCAAGGGCCAGTCCTGGCGAGTGCGCTACAGCAAAGATTTTGCCGGTTCAGGCACCAACTTCTCGCTCGCGGGCTATCGCTACAACAGCAAAGGGTTTTACACCCTGGAAGACACCATGGAGTCATATACCCGCTCTGACGACTGGTCTGCCCCCCAGCAGCGCCGCGCCCGAACCGAGGCCACCGTCGACCAGACGCTGCCTGAAGGCTGGGGATCCGTCACCCTGAGCATGGTGAAAGAGACTTACTGGAGCCAGAACCAGGACATGACCTCCATGAGCGTCAGCTACAACAACAGCTGGCACGGGGTGAGCTACAGCCTGAGCTACAGCATGAACAAGAACACCAACGACAGCGATGAAAACGGCGATGAGGTGACGAACGACAACGAGTTCTCGCTGAGCGTCTCCGTTCCGCTGGACCGCTGGATGCATAACACCTGGGCCACCTACAACCTGAACAATACCAAAGACGGTACCACGCAGAATGTCGGCCTGAACGGCACGGCGCTGAAGGAAGACAACCTCAACTGGAATATCCAGCAGGGGCTGAGCAGTACCGGCAGCGGTAATTCGACCAGCATGAACGCCGATTACAAAGCGACCTATGGCGAAGTGAGCGCAGGCGTCAGTCAGGATAAGTATCAGCAGACCGTTAACGTCGGTTTGCAGGGCGGCGTGGTTGCCCATGCGAACGGGATCACCCTGAGCCAGCCGCTGGGTGAAACCATCGCGCTGGTGAAAGCACCCGGCACGCACGGAACGCATATTGCTAACCAGACGGGAGTAGAGACCGATTTCCGCGGCTATACCGTCGTGCCGTTTGTTACCGCGTATCGCCACAACACCATCGCGCTGGATACCGAAACGCTGCCGGACAACGCTGACGTGACGCACGCGGCGCAGGTGGTGACCCCAACGCGCGGCGCCGTGGTGCGCGCCAGCTTCAATACCCGCGTGGGCAGTCGCGTGCTGATGACGCTCACGCAAAACGGTAAACCGCTGCCCTTTGGCGCAACGGTGACCACGGAGGATAAGGACAGCGAGTTTATTGTCGGTAACGACGGACAGACCTACCTCTCGGGTCTGCCACAGCAGGGGCATCTCGCCGTCTCCTGGGGACAGGATGCGAGCGAGCACTGCGTCGCTGACTATGCGCTAACGGATGAGAAAGAGAAAACCAGCATCATTAACGCTGCCGCGCAGTGTCACTGATCCACCGTTCAGGCTAACGATTATGCAAATGATTAAACAGTGCTTTTTCATACTGGTTCTGGGAACCGCCGCGTTATTTATGCCGCATGCGAAGGCGACCTGTACCTCGCCGGATATGCCAAAAATGATTAATGTCGCGTCAATTTCTGTGCCGACAACGCTGTCCGTTGGCCAGACGATACCCGGTACGGAACAAACCGTTCATGTTGCCGGTCATTGTGATGAAAAGGTCGATAGTGGTCTCGAGATTGTCTCTTGTTACTACGGAACCGGAGCGGAAATTCCAGGGCTGAAAGGCGTGTACGATTCTGGCGTGCCGGGTATTGGCGTGGCACTGAAGAATGAAGACGGTCAGCGTATTAGCGGTGCTGGCGGCGTGCAGTGCGATTCACGCGGAACACCGATTGGCTACGTCTCTTCCGACGGTTCGCAGTCGTTTAGTTTTCAGGTCACGCTTGAGCTGGTCAAAACGAGCGACACCGTCTCATCTGGCACGCTGGTGCAAGCCCAGACCCGGTTCGGTATTGGCGTTTTTGGCCATGAAGGAATTGGGGATCCAAACGATATCTCGTATTCCGGCAACGTCATTCTTCATCAGGTCACCTGCTCCGTCCTGCCGAAAAACCTGACGGTTAATCTGGGTGATTTTCCCGTCAGTGATTTTATGGGCGTGGGATACTTATCCACCCCAGCCCAAAACTTTAACGTCACAGTTAATTGCGATAGCGCCGTGCAGCCAGAAGTGAAAATCACCAGTTCAAACGGATACGACACCGCATTCGAGGGGGTGATCAAACTGACTCAGCAAACCGGGATGGCAACGGGCGTCGGCGTCAGAATGTTATTTGACGACAACATTGCCACCTTTGACACCTACGTTAATACCCGCAGCGAAACCATCGCCAACGAAACGATGACCATACCGTTTGAGGTTCGCTATGAACAGGTCAGCGATGTAGTGACGCCAGGACCTGCCAACACCGTCGCGACGATCACTCTTGCCTATAAGTGAACACCATGAAAAAGACCATTGAGATCCTGCTCCTGGGCTTGTTTTCCCAGGCCCATGCGGATGACATTCAGATCCAGATGACGGGGAATATTTACGCCAACACGTGCGTCATAGACAGCGCCAGCCGCAACCTGACGGTGAACTTAGGCCAGGCTGTTTCCGGTAGTTTTAAAGATGTGGGGGATACCGGCGAATGGAAAGACTTTTCCCTGTCTGTGTCGCATTGTCCGGCCACGCTTGCGCTTGCTACCGCCTTTTTCTACGGCCAGGCAGATAGCGTTCACCCGACAAAATTCGCCAATACTGGCAGCGCGAAAGGGCTTGCGCTGGAGCTGGCTGACCGTCAGGACAAAATACTTATCTCCCCGCAGGCTGCCTTTAACGTCGCCATTAATCCGAGTGACCACACGGCGACGTTTCCGCTCTCAGCACGCTATTACGCCACCTCCATGCCCGTCACCGCTGGCACATTCAGCAGCGTGATTCAGGTGACCTTCACTTACCAGTAGGACCGCGCCCCTTAGCACGGATGCTTTTCTTACGCCCGGCGGTCAGTTTTGCCGGGCGTTTTTTTACCTCCGGCACCTCCGGCTGTTCGATCGGGAAGATCGGCAGCGCGTTCAGGAGCCGTTGGCCGTAATTTTTGGTGAGCAGACGTTTGTCATAAATCACCACCTCCCCCCAGCAGCCGTGGCTACGAATCAGACGCCCGACCTGCTGAATGAGGTTAAACGACGCCGCGGGTAAACTCTGCACCTCAAACGGATAGCGGTTGAGGCTTTTCAGCCACTCCCCTTCGGTGATCACCACCGGGCTGTCGATAGGCGGAAAGGCGATTTTATGGATGTGCACCTGCGTCAGGTAGTCGCCCTTCAGATCCAGACCTTCAGCAAACGACTGCAACCCTACCAGCACGCTGCGCTCGCCGTTATCAATGCGCTTGCGGTGCGTTTCCACCAGCCGGTAGCGCGGCTGATCGCCCTGCACCAGCAGGAGTAGACGCAGATCGGTGACGTGCTCCAGGAAGCGCTGCATCGCGCGCCCGCTGGCAAACAGCACCAGCATGCCGGGGTGCTTTTTACTCTCGACCTGTTCGCGGAAGTAAGCCGCCATCTCCGCAATGTGCTGCTCTTCGCTGTCGATAAGCGGCTCGAATTTCATGCGAGGAATAACCAGCTTGCCCTGCTCGCAGTGGTTAAACGGCGAGTCCAGCGCCACGAAACGATCGCCCGCTTTCTCTTTTAGCCCGCTCATCTCCTGCAGCCTTGAGAAACTGTTCAGGGAGCGCAGCGTGGCAGACGTGACCACCACGTGCGGCACGCTGCGCCAGATCAGTTTTTCCAGCTGATCGGCCACGCGAATGCCTACGCAGTGGAAAAAGAGGTGCACCTGCCCGTCCCGCACGTCGCGGGTGGCCCATTTGGTGACCGGCGCGCCGGAGGCCTGCGCCATCGAGGCCAGCCGCCAGAGCTTGCTCTGCGCTTCAAACATCCCCAGCGCGCGGTTCATCTGCAGCAGAATGCGGTGCAGACGCACCACGTCATGCGAGCCGGTTTTCTCGCTCAGATCGTTCAGGAACATCTCCGCCAGCCCGCGCAGCTTTTCCAGATGCTTCGCCAGCTGCTGGCAGATCTCCATCACCTCTTCCGGTAGCTCACCCATCGCAAAGCGGTGTTCAGCTTCCTGGGTTGCCGGAAGATAAAGATTCAGGATGTTGTTCAGCGACGAAATGAGGCTATAAATCTCTTCGCAGTGGTCGCTCAGCCGCTCGGGCACCGCCAGGGGCGGCGTGGTTTTCGGGCGGAACTGCTCCATGCAGGTCGCCACCAGCTTGCAGAAGAGATCCAGCTGCAGGCGAAACCACGGGGCGGTAATTTCGGCGCTCATCTCCAGCGCGTCCCTCGCCACGTCCGGCAGATGATGGCCTTCATCGAGCACCAGCAGCAGGTTTTTAGGCTCCGGCAGCACCGCTTCGCTCTCAAGCGCGGCCATTACCAGCGCATGGTTGGCGACTACCACTTCCGCCTCCTGAATTTCGCGCCGGGCGACAAAGAACGGGCACTCGCGGTAGTAGTGACAGTTGCGGTTCAGGCAGCTCGCTTTGTCGGTGCTGAGCCTGCGCCATAGGTCGTCGCTTATGGCCTGGCTGGTGTGATCCCGCAGGCCATCCCACTTATAGCCGTCGAGCTCGGCTTTGAGTTTTGCACACTGCTCCTGCTCGGCCTTATTGTTTGGCGTCAGCTCGTCATCCAGAAACGCGAGCAGATCCTGTTGATTCGGCTCGCTGCTGGCCAGCGCCGCCAGGTTACGCGGGCACACGTAACGCCCGCGCCCAAAGGCTGCCGTAAACCGCAGGTCAGGGATGATTTTGCGCAGCAGCGGTAAATCTTTACTGAAGATCTGATCCTGCAGCGCCACGTTGGCGGTGCTGACCACCAGCGTTTTGTCCTCTTCCCGCGCAATCGCGATGCCGGGAATGAGATACGACAAGGTTTTCCCGACGCCAGTCGGGGCTTCAATCGCCAGATGTCGCCCGTCGTCCCCGGCAAGCGTTTTTGCCACGTCAGCAATCATCTGCCGCTGCGGCGCTCGGGGAATAAAGTCGGGGATCTGCTGTTGTAGCGCCTTATACCATGCGCCAATTTGCGCCTTGAGCGCAGCGGTTAAAGCCATTGGAAAACCTGAAATACTGTATAAACAGCCACTATTGTGGCACTTTCTCTTCGCTGCCGCAAAAAGAAAAGCCCGGCTTTACGACCGGGCTTCCAGATTACTGCGGGTTAGCAGGCTTGCGCGGGCGGCGTCGACGCTGCCCATCTCCTGCCGGTTTCCCTTCGCCGCTGCGCCACGGGCTTTCACCCGCCGGCTTAGCATCGTTGTTACGGCGTGGAGGTTTGCCGGATGATTTCGGCGCGCCGCCTTCGGCACGACGCGGCTGCTGACCGCGACCGCCGCCGCCCTGACCGCGTCCACCACCACCCTGACGACCGTTCTGAATCGGCTCGGCTTTGATCGACGGGTCCACTTCGTAACCCGGGATTTCGATGCGCGGGATCTCTTTCTTCAGCAGGCGTTCGATGTCGCGCAGCAGCTTGTGCTCATCCACGCAGACCAGAGAAAGCGCTTCACCGGTTGCCGCCGCGCGGCCGGTACGGCCGATACGGTGAACGTAGTCTTCCGGCACGTTTGGCAGCTCGTAGTTCACCACGTGCGGCAGCTCTTCGATATCCAGGCCACGGGCAGCGATGTCGGTCGCCACCAGCACGCGGATATCGCCGGACTTGAAGTCCGCCAGCGCACGGGTACGCGCGCCCTGGCTCTTGTTACCGTGGATCGCCGCGCTGCGGATGCCGTCTTTATTTAGCTGCTCCGCCAGGTGGTTGGCACCGTGCTTGGTGCGGGTAAAGACCAGCACCTGCTGCCAGTTACCCTGACCGATCATCTGGGAGAGCAGTTCCCGCTTGCGCTTTTTATCAACAAAGTGAACGTGCTGGGTCACCTGCTCGGAGGCGGTGTTGCGACGCGCCACTTCCACTTCCAGCGGGTTATGCAGCAGCTTTTCCGCCAGCGCCTTGATCTCGTCGGAGAAGGTCGCGGAGAAGAGCAGGTTCTGACGACGCGCAGGCAGCTTCGCCAGCACGCGGCGAATGTCGTGAATAAAGCCCATGTCGAGCATGCGGTCGGCTTCGTCCAGCACCAGAATTTCAACCTGGTCCAGCTTAACCGCGTTCTGATGCTCCAGATCCAGCAGGCGACCTGGGGTAGCAACCAAAACGTCAACGCCGCTGCGCAGCTTCATCATCTGCGGGTTGATGCTGACCCCGCCGAAGACCACCAGCGAGCGAATGTTGAGATAGCGGCTGTACTCACGCACGTTCTCACCAATCTGGGCTGCCAGCTCACGGGTTGGGGTAAGAATAAGGGCACGAACCGGACGACGGCCTTTGGCGTGCTGCTGGTTTTTTACCAGCAGCTCTAACAGCGGCAGCGTAAAGCCCGCGGTTTTACCGGTACCGGTCTGGGCGCTGGCCATCAGGTCACGACCCTGCAGGACGGCAGGGATCGCCTGCTGCTGGATTGGGGTTGGCTCAACGTAGCCCTGCTCTGCGATCGCGCGCAGAATTTCTGGGTTCAGGCCAAGGGAATCAAAAGACATAAAAACTCCGAACCGCCCCGACCATCACAGGTGTAGTTTTCAGGGAGATATAACGAATAGGGGAGGACAAAAACCACAATGTCGCGAAGGGGCGGAGTGTAGCAGCTTTTGTGACGTGGCGCATAAAATATCCCTCAGCATTCCCTCGACGTTAGCGTGAATCAGGCATAATCTTAATCAATCGATTGATTAATTCTTAATGCCGCTATGAATACGACACCCACAACAACCAAAGGTGAACAGGCCAAAAATCAGCTTATCGCCGCCGCGCTGGCGCAGTTTGGTGAGTACGGCCTGCATGCGACCACGCGCGATATTGCCGCGCTGGCCGGGCAGAACATTGCGGCCATTACCTACTATTTTGGCTCAAAAGAGGATTTATATCTCGCCTGCGCCGAGTGGATCGCCGATTTCATCGGCACGCAGTTTCACCCGCACGTTGAGGAAGCTACCGCGCTGCTCGGCCAGCCGTCGCCCGATCGCGCCGCCGTTCGCCAGCTTATTCTCAATGCCTGCCACGACATGATCCGCCTGCTGACGCACGACGATACGCTCAACCTGAGCAAGTTTATCTCCCGCGAGCAGCTCTCCCCGACGGTCGCCTACCAGCGGGTACACGATCGGGTGATTGAGCCAATGCACTCGCACCTGACCCGGCTGATCGCCGCCTATACCGGTCGGGATGCCGGTGATACCGAGACAATTTTGCATACCCACGCCCTGCTGGGTGAAATCCTTGCCTTCCGTCTGGGCCGGGAAACCATCCTGTTACGCACCGGCTGGACACAATTTGATGAGGATAAAGCCGCGCAGATTAGCCAGGTCATCGCCTGTCATCTCGATCTGATCCTGCAAGGCTTAACGCAAAGGAGCCTGAAGTCATGAAAAAACCTGTCGCCATCATTCTGGTGGTTGTTGTTTTGCTTGCCGCTGGAGTCGGTGGATGGCTGTGGTATCAGAGCCATCAGGACAAAGGCCTGACGCTGTACGGTAACGTGGATATTCGCACGGTGAACATGAGCTTCCGCGTGGGCGGACGTCTCGCCTCGCTGAACGTGGACGAAGGCGATGCCATTAAAACCGGACAGACGCTGGGGATGCTGGATAAAGCCCCCTATGAGAACGCGCTGATGCAGGCCAAAGCAGGCGTGTCCGTCGCTCAGGCGCAGTATGACCTGATGCTGGCAGGCTATCGCGACGAAGAGATCGCCCAGGCCGCCGCCGCCGTTAAGCAGGCGCAAGCCGCCTATGACTACGCGCAGAACTTCTACGCGCGCCAGCAGGGGCTGTGGAAAAGCCGCACCATTTCCGCCAACGATCTGGAAAATGCGCGCTCGTCCCGCGACCAGGCGCAGGCCACGCTGAAGTCCGCGCAGGATAAATTAAGCCAGTACCGCACCGGTAACCGCGCGCAGGATATCGCCCAGGCGAAAGCCAGCCTTGAACAGGCGCAGGCGCAGCTGGCGCAGGCAGAGCTGGATCTGCACGACACCACCTTAGTCGCGCCGTCTGACGGCATGCTGATGACCCGCGCCGTGGAGCCGGGCAGCATGCTCAGCGCGGGCAGTACCGTCTTAACCCTTTCCCTGACCCGTCCGGTCTGGGTACGCGCCTACGTTGACGAGCCGAATCTCGGCCAGATGCAGCCGGGCCGCGAGCTGCTGCTCTATACCGACGGTCGCCCGGACAAGCCGTATCACGGCAAAGTGGGCTTTGTCTCCCCTACCGCCGAGTTCACGCCGAAAACCGTTGAAACGCCGGACCTGCGCACCGACCTGGTGTATCGCCTGCGCATCATCGTGACCGATGCGGACGACGCGCTGCGTCAGGGTATGCCCGTCACCGTAAAAGTAGACAGCGGGGAACGACATGAATGACGCGGTTATTCAGCTCAACAATCTGGTCAAACGCTTCTCGGGAATGGACAAACCGGCCGTCGCGCCGCTGAACTGCACCATCCAGAAAGGCTATGTGACCGGGCTGGTCGGCCCGGATGGGGCGGGCAAAACCACGCTGATGCGGATGCTGGCGGGGCTGCTGAAGCCGGATGAAGGATCGGCCCGCGTGCTCGGCCTTGACCCGATCGAGGATGACGGTGCGCTCCACGCCATGCTCGGCTATATGCCGCAGAAGTTTGGCCTGTACGAAGATCTGACGGTGATGGAAAACCTCAACCTGTACGCCGACCTGCGCAGCGTCACCGGCGAAACGCGACAGAAAACCTTCGCGCGCCTGCTGGAGTTTACCTCCCTCGGACCGTTCACCGACAGGCTGGCGGGCAAGCTTTCCGGCGGGATGAAGCAGAAGCTGGGGCTGGCCTGCACGCTGGTCGGCGAGCCGAAGGTCCTGCTGCTGGATGAGCCCGGCGTCGGCGTTGACCCCATTTCGCGCCGTGAATTGTGGCAGATGGTGCACGAGCTGGCGGGCGACGGGATGCTGATCCTCTGGAGCACCTCCTACCTTGACGAAGCGGAACAGTGCCGGGACGTGCTGCTGATGAACGAAGGCGAGCTGCTTTATCAGGGCGAGCCGACGACGCTGACGCAGAGCATGGCCGGACGCAGCTTCCTGCTGCACAGCCCGCAGGAGTCCAACCGCAGGCTGCTGCAGCGGGTGCTCAGGCTGCCGCAGGTCAGCGACGGGATGATCCAGGGCCGCTCGGTGCGCATTATTCTCAAAAAAGAGGCCACCGCCGACGACATTCGCCAGGCGCAGGGGATGCCTGAGATCGAGATAGAAGAGACCGCACCCCGCTTTGAGGATGCGTTTATCGACCTGCTGGGCGGCGCGGGTACGTCAGAGTCGCCGCTTGCAGCCATTCTGCATACGGTGGAAGGCACGCCGGGCGAAACGGTGATCGAAGCAAAATCGCTCACCAAAAAGTTCGGGGATTTCGCCGCCACCGATAACGTCAATTTCGCGGTTAAACGCGGCGAGATTTTTGGCCTGCTCGGGCCGAACGGCGCGGGAAAATCAACCACCTTTAAGATGATGTGCGGCCTGCTGGTGCCGACGTCCGGCAAGGCGCTGGTGCTGGATATGGACCTGAAGGTCAGCTCCGGCAAGGCGCGCCAGCATCTCGGGTATATGGCGCAGAAGTTTTCGCTGTACGGCAACCTGACGGTCGAGCAGAATCTGCGCTTTTTCTCCGGCGTGTACGGCCTGCGCGGGCGCGCGCAGAACGAGAAAATCCGCCGCATGAGCGACGCCTTCGCGTTAACCAACATTGCCTCCCACGCCACCGACGCGCTGCCGCTCGGCTTTAAGCAGCGGCTGGCCCTGGCCTGCTCGCTGATGCACGAGCCGGACATTCTGTTTCTGGATGAACCGACCTCGGGCGTTGATCCCATTACCCGCCGCGAGTTCTGGCTACATATCAACAGCATGGTGGAAAAAGGGGTGACCGTGATGGTGACCACCCACTTCATGGACGAGGCGGAGTACTGCGACCGCATCGGGCTGGTGTATCGCGGCAAGCTGATTGCCCACGGCACCCCGGACGACCTGAAAAACCAGGCCGCCGACGATGAGGTCCCGGACCCGACCATGGAGCAGGCGTTTATCACCCTCATCCACGACTGGGATAAGGAGAATGCCCATGCGCAGTAAAGCCCTTTCCTGGCGCAGGGTGCGCGCGCTGTGCATTAAAGAGACGCGGCAGATCGTGCGTGACCCCAGCAGCTGGCTGATTGCGGTGGTGATCCCCCTGCTGCTGCTGTTTATCTTTGGCTACGGCATTAACCTGGACTCCAGCAAGCTCCGGGTCGGGATTTTGCTGGAGCAGCAGAGCGAAGAGGCGCTGGACTTCACTCACGCCATGACCGGCTCGCCCTACATCGACGCCACCATCAGCGACAGCCGGCAGGAGTTGATCCAGAAAATGCAGGCCGGGAAAATTCGCGGTCTGATCGTCATTCCGGTGGATTTCGCCGCCAATATGGCGCGGGCGAATACCGAGGCGCCGATCCAGGTGATCACCGACGGCAGCGAGCCGAACACCGCCAACTTCGTGCAGGGCTACGCGGAGGGGATCTGGCAGCTCTGGCAGATGCAGCGCGCCGAAGACCGGGGCGAGACGTTTGAACCGCTCATCGACGTGCAGACGCGCTACTGGTTTAACCCTGCCGCCATCAGCCAGCACTTTATTATTCCGGGCGCGGTGACGATTATCATGACGGTAATCGGCGCGATACTGACCTCACTGGTCATCGCCCGCGAGTGGGAGCGCGGCACCATGGAGGCGCTGCTCTCTACCGAAGTCACGCGCGTCGAGCTGCTGCTGTGCAAGCTCATCCCCTACTATTTCCTCGGCATGCTGGCGATGCTGCTCTGTATGCTGGTGTCAGTCTTTATCCTCGGCGTGCCGTATCGCGGCTCGCTGGTCGTGCTGTTCTTTATCACCAGCCTGTTTTTACTCAGCACGCTGGGCATGGGGCTGCTCATCTCCACCATCACCCGCAACCAGTTTAACGCCGCGCAGGTGGCGCTGAACGCCGCTTTTCTGCCGTCGATTATGCTGTCCGGGTTTATCTTCCAGATAGACAGTATGCCTGCGGTGATCCGCGCCGTGACCTACATCATCCCGGCGCGCTACTTCGTGAGCACGCTGCAAAGCCTGTTCCTGGCGGGGAATATTCCGGTTGTGCTGATTATCAACACCCTGTTTTTGATGGCGTCGGCGGTGATGTTTATCGGGTTGACGTGGATGAAAACCAAACGGCGGTTAGATTAAGGAGCGCGCATGTTTCACCGTTTATGGACGTTAATACGCAAAGAGCTGCAATCCCTGCTGCGCGAGCCGCAAACCCGCGCCATTCTGGTCTTGCCGGTGCTGATCCAGGTTTTACTGTTCCCGTTTGCCGCCACTCTTGAGGTGACCAACGCCACCATTGCCATTTACAACGAAGACAACGGCAAACATTCCGTCGAGCTGACGCAGCGTTTTGCGCGTGCGAAAGCCTTTACCCACATCCTGCTGCTGAAAAGCCCGCAGGCGATCCAGCCCACCATCGACACGCAAAAAGCGCTGCTGCTGGTGCGGTTCCCGGCGGATTTCTCCCGTAATCTGGATACCTTCCAGACCGCACCGATGCAGCTGATCCTCGACGGACGCAACTCCAACAGCGCCCAGATAGCGGCCAACTATCTGCAGCAGGTGGTGAAGGATTACCAGCAGGAGCTGATGGACGGCAAACCGAAGCCCAACAACAGCGAGCTGGTGGTGCGTAACTGGTACAACCCGAATCTGGACTACAAGTGGTTCGTGGTGCCGTCGCTGATCGCCATGATCACCACCATCGGGGTGATGATCGTGACCTCCCTGTCCGTCGCCCGCGAGCGCGAACAGGGCACGCTGGATCAGCTGCTGGTCTCCCCGCTCGCCACCTGGCAAATCTTCGTCGGCAAAGCGGTGCCGGCGCTGATCGTCGCGACGTTCCAGGCCACTATCGTGCTGGGGGTGGGTATTTGGGCCTACCAGATCCCGTTCGCCGGTTCGCTGGCGCTGTTTTACTTCACCATGGTGATTTACGGGCTGTCGCTGGTGGGGTTTGGACTGCTAATCTCGGCGCTCTGCTCGACGCAGCAGCAGGCGTTTATCGGGGTATTCGTCTTTATGATGCCCGCGATTTTGCTCTCGGGTTATGTTTCGCCCGTCGAGAATATGCCGGTATGGCTACAGGATCTGACGTGGGTAAATCCGATTCGGCACTTTACCGACATCACTAAGCAAATCTATCTGAAGGATGCGAGTCTGGATATTGTCTGGGGAAGTTTGTGGCCGCTACTGGTCATAGCGGCCACGACGGGCTCAGTGGCGTACGCGATGTTTAGACGCAACATTGCGTAGCTTTTTCTCTTTGGTCAGCAACGAGACGACCGCAGGCCCTGCAAGGATTGCCAGACCCGCGAGGGCCAGCAGCAGGTTGTTTTGCAGCACGCGCGACAGCAGCCACAGGACGATCATCGCTGCACCAAAATACCAGGTGGTGGTGAGCTCTTCGAGCACATCACCCACCTCGCGCCAGCGCGCTTCGTGGTGGCGCTGTAAGAACAGCATCGACAGCACGGTGACGCCATAAAGGACGCATAGCCCCAGGCCAACACGCACCAGCGTGCCGCTCATCCAGCCCATCACCAGTACGGCCACGACCAGTAAATGCAACATTATCTGCCAGCAACTCAGGCCAGTTGCGACACGAACACGTTGTTGCCACTTCATGGCTTCTCTCCTGAAGGATTTTTCTCTGCTTAATCAGACTACCGCACTTTACGGAAAATTCCGTAACGCCGCATCTTTTTGTGACGCCGACTACACTTTATTTTCATTGGGATAGTCACTCAGGAAAGAGCTTATGACTCAAAAAATGCAGCATTTCTCGCTTAAGGTGCTGACGATAAACATTCATAAGGGCTTCACAGCATTTAATCGCCGCTTCATTTTACCGGAGCTGCGCGACGCGGTACGCACCGTCAGCGCGGATATTGTCTGCCTGCAGGAGGTGATGGGCGCACACGAAGTGCATCCGCTCCACTTTGAGAACTGGCCCGACACGCCGCACTATGAATTTCTGGCCGACACCATGTGGAGTGATTACGCCTACGGTCGCAACGCGGTCTACCCGGAAGGGCATCACGGCAACGCGGTGCTGTCCCGTTACCCCATTGAGCATTACGAAAACCGCGACGTTTCCGTCGGGGAAAGCGAAAAACGCGGCCTGCTTTACTGCCGCATTACCCCGCCCGACCTCGAGCGACCCGTCCATGTCGGCTGCGTTCATCTGGGCCTTCGCGAAGCCCATCGTCAGGCGCAGCTGAAAATGCTGGCCGAATGGGCTAACGCCCTTCCCGAAGGTGAACCGGTGGTCGTGGCGGGCGATTTCAACGACTGGCGACAGCGGGCAAACCATCCGTTGAAGGTGGATGCCGGACTGGAAGAGATTTTTACTCGCGCTAACGGCAGGCCTGCGCGCACCTTCCCGGTCCGTTTCCCCCTGCTTCGGCTTGACCGCATCTACGTGAAAAATGCCCACGCCAGCAGTCCCACCGCCCTGGCGCTTCTTAACTGGCGACATCTTTCCGACCATGCCCCGCTCAGCGCGGAGATCCACCTATGAAATGTTCCTGGCAGGAAGGCAACCGGATCACGCTGCTGGTCAACGGAGACGAGTACTACCCGGCCGTGTTTAAGGCGATTGATAACGCTCAGCAGAAGGTGATCCTCGAAACCTTTATCTGGTTCGAAGATAACGTCGGCAAGCAGTTGCACAGCGTGCTGCTGCGCGCCGCCCAGCGCGGCGTCAAAATTGAAGTGCTGCTTGATGGCTATGGCTCGCCGGATCTCAGCGATGCGTTTGTGAATGAATTGACCTCCGCGGGCGTGGTGTTCCGCTACTACGATCCCGGCCCTCGCCTGTTCGGCATGCGTACCAATCTTTTCCGCCGTATGCACCGCAAAATCGTGGTGGTGGATGAGACGGTGGCGTTTGTCGGCGGCATCAACTACTCCGCTGAGCATATGTCAGACTACGGTCCGGAAGCGAAGCAGGACTACGCCATTCGCATTGAAGGCCCGGTGGTGCAGGACATCTTACTGTTTGAGCTGGAGAACCTGCCGGGTAAAGAGGCCGCTCGCCGCTGGTGGAGACGCCGCCATCGCCCGGAAGAGAACCGGAAGCCCGGCGAAGCGCAGGCCCTTTTCGTCTGGCGGGACAACGGCGAGCACCGTGACGACATTGAACGTCATTATCTCAAGATGCTCGCCAACGCGAAGCGTGAAGTGATTATTGCTAACGCCTACTTTTTCCCGGGCTATCGCCTGCTGCACGCCATGCGCAATGCGGCCCGGCGCGGCGTACGCGTGAAGCTGATTGTGCAGGGCGAGCCGGATATGCCGATAGTCAAAGTCGGCGCGCGGCTGCTGTATAACTATCTCGTGAAGGGCGGCGTACAGATTTACGAATATCGCCGTCGGCCGCTGCACGGCAAAGTCGCGCTGATGGACGATCACTGGGCCACCGTGGGCTCCAGTAACCTCGATCCGCTGAGCTTATCGCTCAACCTTGAAGCCAACCTGATCATTCACGATCGCCAGTTTAACCAGACCCTGCGGGATAACCTGCAGGCGTTGATCGTTAACGACAGCGTGCGCGTGGACGAATCCATGGTCCCTAAACGTACCTGGTGGAATCTGGGCATCAGCGTGGTGGTGTTCCACTTTCTGCGTCATTTCCCGGCCATGGTCGGCTGGCTGCCGGCGCATACGCCTAAGCTTGCGCAGGTGGACCCGCCGGTACAACCGGAAATGGAAACCCAGGACCGTATTGAAGCGGAAGATGGAGGCAAACCCTGATGTCAAAATCGCATCCGCGCTGGCGGCTGGCAAAAAAGATCCTGACCTGGCTGTTTTTTATTGCGGTCGCGGTTCTGCTGGTGGTCTACGCGCAGAAAGTTGACTGGGAAGAGGTGTGGAAAGCCATCCGCAACTATAACCGGATGGTGCTGCTGGGCGCTGTGGGGCTGGTTATTGTGAGCTACCTGATGTACGGCTGCTACGACCTGCTGGGCCGCGCTTACTGCGGCCACAAGCTGGCCAAACGTCAGGTTATGCTGGTGTCGTTTATCTGCTACGCCTTTAACCTGACGCTGAGCACCTGGGTCGGCGGCATTGGCATGCGCTATCGCCTTTATTCGCGGCTCGGCCTGCCGGGCGGGACCATCACGCGCATCTTCTCGTTAAGCATCACCACCAACTGGCTGGGCTATATTCTGCTCGGCGGGGTGATCTTCACCATCGGCGTGGTGCAGTTGCCCACGCACTGGTACATCGACGAGGCCACGCTGCGCATTCTGGGCATCGTACTGCTGCTGATTATCGCCGTTTATCTGTGGGCCTGCGCCTTTGCCAGACGCCGCCATATGACCATTAAAGGGCAAAAGCTGGTGCTGCCCTCGTGGAAGTTTGCGGTGCTGCAGATGGCCGTCTCCAGCGCCAACTGGATGGCGATGGGGGCCATTATCTGGCTGCTGATTGGCGAGGACGTAAATTACTTCTTCGTGCTGGGCGTGCTGCTGGTGAGCAGTATTGCAGGCGTGATTGTGCATATTCCGGCGGGGATCGGCGTGCTGGAGGCGGTTTTTATTGCCCTGCTGGCCGGGGAGCATGTCTCTCAGGGAACGATTATCGCCGCCCTGCTGGCGTACCGCATGATCTATTACTTCCTGCCGCTGGCGCTGGCAACGGTCTGTTATCTGGTGCTGGAGAGTCGGGCGAAGAAGCTGCGGGCGAAGAACGAGAGGATGTTGGCGAAGTGAATAAGTCGGGTGGGGGGGGGGGGGGGGACCCCCCCCCCGGGGGGGGGGGGGGGGGGGGGGGGGGGCCCCCCGCCCCCCCCCCCCCCCCCCACCCGGCAAAACAACCTTAACGACGGTTGCCGAAAATACGCAGCAGCATCAGGAACAGGTTGATGAAGTCCAGATACAGCGTCAACGCCCCCAGAATTGAGTATTTGCGCAGGTTAGCACTGTCGCGCACGTCAATCTGCTCGCCGATGTTTTTCAGCTTCTGGGTGTCGTAGGCCGTCAAGCCAACGAACACCACCACCCCGATGTAGGTCACGGCCCACATCAGCGCGTCGCTCTTCAGCCACAGGTTTACCAGCGACGCCAGCACAATCCCAATCAGCCCCATAAACAGCATGCTGCCTAAACCGCTCAGATCGCGCTTCGTGGTGTAACCGTAGAGGCTCATCACGCCGAACATCCCGCCGGTCACCACAAAGGTGCTGGCGATGGAGGAGTAGGTGTAAACGATAAAAATACTGGAAAGCGTCAGCCCGGTTAGCGCCGAATAGAGCATAAACAGCGTGGTCGCCATTCCGGCACTCAGCTTTTGCACCAGGCCAGAAAGCACAAACACCAGCGCCAGCTGCGCGATAATCAGCCCAAAGAAGGTGATTTTGCTGGAAAAGATAAACATCATCAGTTCAGGCGTGTTCGCCGCATACCACGCGATAAACGCGGTAAGCAGCAGGCCGACCGTCATCCAGCCGTACACCTGAGCCATATACGTCTGCAGGCCGCTACGGGTCTGCTGTACTATTGAATCGGAACGCGGAAATCGGTCCATGATTCACTCCTGATTAAGTTTAAGTAGACACACACGTTAAGATTAACACATCCACGTAAACCGACTACCAACGGCTGGCGGCTTGTTTATCGCTGTCGCGCGATTCCACCCAGCGGTCACCTTCCGGCGTGGCTTCACGCTTCCAGAACGGGGCTTTGGTTTTGAGATAGTCCATCATGAACTCCCCTGCCGCAAACGCGCTGCCGCGGTGCGCGCTGGTCACCCCGACGAAGACAATCTCCTCGCCGGGCCACATCTCGCCGATGCGGTGAATCACCGTGACGCGGCCAAGCGGCCAGCGGCCCCGCGCCTCGTCGACAATCTCCGCCAGCGATTTCTCGGTCATCCCCGGATAGTGCTCCAGCGTCAGCGCCTTCACGCTGTCACCGAGGTTGTGGTTGCGCACTTTGCCGGTGAAGGTGACAACTGCGCCGTCTTCATCGCGTTCCGCCAGCCAGCTGTATTCGGTCCCCACGTTAAAACGCTCGGGCCCCACCAGAATTCGGGTTTCAGCCATCTTAGCCCCCTGTCACCGGCGGGAAGAAGGCCACCTCATCGCCTTCATTCAGCGGATGGGTGAACTCCACCAGCGTCTGGTTAACGGCGGCCAGCAGCTTGCCTTCGTCCAGCGCCAGCGCCCAGCGGTCGCTTTGTGCCGCAAGATGCGCGCGCAGGGCAGCGACGTTTTCAAAGGACGCGTCCAGCGTCAGGCTGTCGGTATTTACCAGCTCGCGCACCTGGGCAAAAAAGAGCACCTTAATCATGGCTGTCCACCTTAAAATCACCGGATTTGCCGCCGCTTTTTGCCAGCAGGCGAACCGGGCCAATCACCATATCTTTCTGCACCGCTTTGCACATGTCGTAGATGGTCAGCGCGGCAACGGAAGCCGCCGTCAGCGCTTCCATCTCTACGCCGGTTTTCCCGGTTAAGCGGCAGAGTGACTCAATGCGCACGCGGCTCTGCTCCGGCTGCGCCTGCAGGTTCACTTCCACCTTGCTCAGCATCAGCGGGTGGCACAGCGGAATGAGATCCCAGGTGCGCTTGGCGGCCTGAATACCCGCGATGCGCGCGGTGGCAAAGACGTCGCCCTTATGGTGGCTGCCGTCGATAATCATCGCCAGCGTTTCCGGCTGCATAGTGACGAACGCTTCCGCGCGCGCCTCGCGCACCGTTTCGGCTTTGGCGGAAACATCCACCATATGCGCTTCACCGGCGGCGTTAATGTGGGTCAGTTGTGACATAGCTTATTTCTTTAAATGGGGATGGAAATTACACGGACGGGTGCGGGCATCCAGCTGCGGGGCGATGATGTTTTCCCACGCGGTGCGGCAGGCTTTGGTCGAACCCGGCATGGCGAAAATCAGGGTTTTGTTAGCCACCCCGGCAACGGCGCGCGACTGGAGCGTAGAGGTACCAATCTCTTCAAAGGAGAGCATGCGGAACACTTCGCCGAAGCCTTCCACCTCGCGGTCAAACAGCGGGATCAGCGCTTCGGGGGCCTGATCGCCTGCGGTAAAGCCGGTGCCGCCAGTAATCAGCACCACCTGCACCTCATCGCTGGCGATCCACTGAGAGACCTGAGCGCGAATGGCGTAGCGGTTCTCCTTCACGATCGCTTTATCAACGATGCTGTGCCCGGCGTCATGGGCCGCATCGCGCAGCCAGTGGCCGGAGGTATCATCCTCTTCGCCACGGCGGTCGGAAACGGTAAGGATAGCAATGCGTGTCGGGATAAATTCTGCGCTTACCTGACTCATCTTCTGATTCCTTCTTAAGCCTGATTACCCGCCGATGTAGGACAGGTTCTGAGTAATGCCGGTATTGCCCTGATGCAGGAAGTGGGTCTGTTTTTTATGCGTCAGCGCTTCAGAAATGCGTGCTTCAAGCGCGTCCTGCTGCGCATCGTCTTCCAGCAGATCGCGAAGGTCCACGCCGCCGTCGCCGAAAAGACAAAGATGGAGCTTGCCAACGGAGGAGACGCGCAGGCGGTTGCAGCTGGCGCAGAAGTCTTTCTCATAGGGCATGATAAGCCCGATCTCACCTTCGTAATCCGGGTGGCAGAAGACCTGCGCCGGGCCGTCGCTGCGCTGGCGAATCTGATGGATCCAGCCGCGTTTCAGCAGCGCGTCGCGCAGCACCATGCCGGAGATGTGATGGCGACGGAACAGCTCGCTGCCCTCGCCGGTTTCCATCAGCTCAATAAAACGCAGCTGAATGGGGCGGGATTGGATCCACGCCAGGAAGGTATCCAGCTGATGATGGTTCACATCACGCATCAGTACCGTGTTGACTTTGACTTTTTCGAAGCCTGCCGCAAATGCCGCGTCGATACCGTCCATGACCTGCTGGAATTTATCCTGGCCAGTAATGGCGTAGAACTGACGGGCGTCCAGACTATCGACGCTGACGTTGATCGCCGTCAGCCCCGCATCGCGCCAGTTCGCCACGTCACGCGCCATGCGGTAGCCGTTGGTGGTCACGGCAATCTGGCGGATACGTTCATTTTCACGCACGGCGGCAATGATGTCGGGGAAATCACGGCGCAGAGAGGGTTCACCGCCGGTCAGACGCACTTTTTCGGTGCCGAGCTCAGAGAAGGCGCGCGTGACGCGCCGCACTTCATCCACGGAGAGAAAGCCGTTATTGGTGACGCTGCCCGGTTTGTAGCCATCGGGCAGGCAGTAGGTGCAACGGAAGTTGCACACATCGGTAATCGACAGACGTAAGTAGTAAAACTTACGCGCGAAAGCATCAGTAAGTTGTGAAGCCATGTACACCTTTCCAAATCGGGAGGCACAGTCATTTCTTTCTGTACCCTGGTGGCATATTCGCCACGGCCAGAGCGCCATATCTTTCGACACAGGCACAAGGGCTAGAGTGTATGTTTTCAATTTTGAAAACGTGGTTAGGGCGATAGTAGCGCGGAAATTCTGACGGCGCCATTATCGCTTTTCGCTATATAATTATCTATATAGCGAATCAATCCTGCATTTTCGCTACAGAATACCTAAAAATCGCATTTTCACATTGATATACGTCATTTTGCATCGGGTGAGGCATCGTCTTTTAGGGGTAGTTAGGTTACTGTTACGCGATCGAACGTGATAAGGAATACGTATGCGCAATCGCACTTTTGCGGATCTTGACCGAGTGGTCGCTCTTGGCGGAGGACACGGCTTAGGCCGGGTTATGTCCTCTTTGTCGTCACTCGGCTCAAGGCTGACAGGGATAGTGACCACCACCGACAACGGCGGCTCAACCGGGCGCATTCGTCGTGCCGAAGGCGGCATTGCCTGGGGAGATATGCGCAACTGTCTGAACCAGTTAATTACCGAGCCAAGCGTCGCGTCGGCGATGTTTGAGTACCGTTTTGGCGGTAATGGCGAACTTTCCGGGCATAACCTCGGAAATCTGATGTTAAAGGCGCTTGATCACCTGAGCGTACGGCCTCTGGAAGCCATCAACTTAATCCGTAATCTGCTCAAAGTGGACGCATTCCTGATCCCCATGTCTGAACAACCGGTTGACTTGATGGCAATCGACGCCGAAGGGCATGAAGTTTACGGCGAGGTGAATATTGACCAGCTCCTCCTGCCGCCAACGGAGTTAATGACCTATCCGAGCGTACCCGCCACGCGAGAAGCGGTGGAGGCCATCGGGGAAGCGGATCTTATCCTGATCGGTCCTGGCAGTTTTTACACCAGCCTGATGCCCATTCTGCTGGTGAAAGAGCTGGCGCAGGCGCTGCGCCGCACCCCTGCCCCGATGGTTTACATCGGTAATCTGGGACGTGAACTGAGCCCGGCGGCGGCAAGCCTGTCGCTGGCAGATAAACTCAATTTGATGGAGCATTACGTCGGCAAGAAAATCATTGACGGCGTAGTCGTGGGCCCAAAAGTGGATGTGTCAGGGATTGGCGATCGTCTGGTGGTGCAGGAGCCGCTGGAGGCCAGCGATATCAAGTATCGCCACGACCGTCACCTGCTGCGCGAGGCGCTGGAGAAGGCGATTCAGGCGCTGGGTTAGCAAAAACCCCCCGGTGGCGCTGCGCTTACCGGGGGTACAAAAGACGCTAACCCCGTAGGCCCGGTAAGCGCAGCGCCACCGGGCAAAACCCACTCACGATGCCGCGATGAAAAGATCCCGCAGCTGATGTAGCTGGTCGCGGATCTGCGCCGCTTCTTCGAACTCCAGATTCTGCGCGTGCTGCATCATCTGCCCTTCCAGCTCGTGGATTTTCTGCTGCAGCGCTTTCGGCGTCAGCACGACGGTATCTTCTTCCACCACTGAACGCGCCTTGCCGCGACCTTTCGCTTTGGTTTTGGCAATGTTCTGACCCAGCGCCAGAATATCCACCACCTTCTTGTTCAGCCCCTGCGGTGTGATGCCGTGCTCTTCGTTGTATCGCTGCTGCTTCTCGCGACGGCGCTCCGTTTCGCCAATTGCTTTCGCCATCGACGGAGTGATTTTGTCACCGTACAGAATCGCTTTCCCGTTGACGTTACGCGCCGCACGGCCAATGGTCTGGATCAGGGAGCGTTCAGAACGCAGGAAGCCCTCTTTATCCGCATCCAGAATCGCCACCAGCGAGACCTCCGGCATATCCAGGCCTTCTCGCAGCAGGTTGATCCCCACCAGCACGTCAAACTCGCCCAGACGCAGGTCGCGGATAATCTCCATGCGCTCCACGGTATCAATATCCGAGTGCAGATAGCGCACCTTCTCGCCGTGCTCTTCGAGATACTCGGTGAGGTCTTCCGCCATGCGCTTGGTGAGTGTGGTTACCAGCACGCGCTCGTTAATGGCGGCACGGGCGCGGATCTCGGAGAGCAGATCGTCCACCTGCGTCGCCACGGGACGCACCTCGATAATCGGGTCCAGCAGCCCGGTCGGACGCACAACCTGATCGACAACGTCTTCACCGGATTTCTCCAGCTCGTAGTTGCCCGGCGTGGCCGAGACGTAAATGGTTTGCGGTGCCAGCGCCTCAAACTCTTCAAACTTCATCGGACGGTTATCCAGCGCTGACGGCAGGCGGAATCCGTACTCCACCAGCGTCTCTTTACGCGCCCGGTCACCGCGGTACATCCCGCCGATCTGCGGGATCGTAACGTGGGATTCGTCGATCACCAGTAGACCATCTGCTGGCAGATAATCAAACAGCGTCGGCGGCGGCTCGCCCGGCCCGCGCCCGGAGAGGAAGCGCGAGTAGTTTTCAATGCCGGAGCAGTAGCCCAGCTCGTTCATCATCTCAAGGTCGAACTGGGTACGCTGGCTCAGGCGCTGCTCTTCCAGCAGCTTATTGTTCGCCAGCAGCACCTTACGGCGCTCGGCCAGCTCCACTTTGATCTCTTCCATCGCCTGCACGATACGCTCGCGCGGCGTCACGTAGTGCGTTTTCGGGTAAATAGTGAAACGCTGGATCACCGACTCAACGTGTCCGGTCAGCGGGTCGAAGAGCGACAGGCGTTCAACCTCTTCGTCAAACAGCTCGACGCGCAGCGCCATATCGTCCGATTCCGCCGGGAAGATATCGATCACCTCACCGCGTACGCGGAAGGTGCCGCGCTGGAACGCCTGATCGTTACGGGCATACTGCAGCTCCGCCAGACGACGGACGATGGCGCGCTGGTCGATGATCATCCCCTGCGTCAGGTGCAGCATCATCTTGAGATAGAGATCCGGATCGCCCAGACCGTAGATCGCGGAAACCGATGCGACGACGACCACATCGCGACGCTCCAGAAGCGCCTTGGTGGCCGACAGTCGCATCTGCTCGATGTGTTCGTTCACCGAGGCATCCTTCTCGATGAAGGTGTCAGAGCTCGGCACATAGGCTTCAGGCTGGTAGTAATCGTAATAGGAGACGAAATACTCCACCGCATTTTCCGGGAAGAACTCTTTCATCTCGCCGTAAAGCTGCGCGGCCAGGGTTTTATTGGGTGCCAGCACCATCGTTGGGCGCTGGAGATCCGCAATCACGTTGGCGATGGTGAACGTTTTACCCGAGCCGGTTACCCCCAGCAGCGTCTGGTGCGCCAACCCATCTTCCAGCCCCTCTTCCAGACGACGGATCGCCTCAGGCTGATCGCCAGATGGACGGAAAGCAGAATTCAATTTGAACGGTTTACTCATGGGCGACAACCTGATGACGTTATAAGCGGCAGGTGAGTAATTTTACTCGTTGTTGCCAGGAATGCCAGTAAAAAACACTGGATGAAAAACCAGTGGCATGTCAGGATATTTAGCATAACGCCTGAAGGATTGGTGCGATAACGGCCAAAATTTGGACTGTGACAATATAAAACACCAGTCAGGTGAGGTTATCCCCAGAACTTTTTCTTTTTTAACATTTGTCAAGCCAGGTAATGATAGTTTTGTGGCAACGGGTGACACTTTCATGACGGGAATTGCTTTTATCTAAGCAGTTAAATAATAAACGATATTTTCTAAAGCCGCGTTTCGCGTCAATTTGGGCGTAAGCCGCGTCTTCTCTCGCTTATCGCGTGTTTTCTAACTCTAATACACATGGTTATCCACAGGAATAGTGGATAACTGCTTCCAGCCCATGCAGAGTGGCGCTCGGCAAATTCCCGGTTTTTCCCACGAGACGGCAGTAAAAAATTTTTATAGCTCTTTTTTGATGATTAACAGTTGTGTCATTCATAACCAACCGATGGGATCTTGCTCACATTTTCATCATTTCGGGCACTGCACCACAACTCACCACCACCAGCACCGTCGATGTGCAATTCCCTTTTTTCTCAGCCTCTCTGCGGTGACTTATTCCTAAAAAAGCCGTTTTTTTAAACACTTTTCGGTTTCTGGCAGGGGTTTTGCAGACTCAAACTCGAGCCTCACCTACACACATTTTTAAGGAGAGAAAGATGTTGAGTCTGCGTGCTGTGAATCAGTTTTACGGAAGCCAACATACGCTATGGAACGTGAATTTGGATTTTCCGCAAGGGATGTGTACAGGCGTCGTTGGCCTGCCGGGAATGGGGAAAACCACCCTCATGAATTGCATCGCAGGGAGAGTGCCCGTCGAAAGCGGCAGCATCATCTGGCATGAGGCGGGCGCGCCGCCGCGCGACTTGCTTAACCTGCCGCCAGAACAGCGTTCAGGGCCGGGGATAGGCTATGTCCCGCAGGACAGGCGGATCTTCTCCCAGCTAACGATTGAGGAGAATCTGCATATCGCCATGCGGGCGATGGGGAAACCCAACCCGGAAGCGAAAAGTGACGTTTACGACCTGTTTCCGGCGCTCTACGCGTTGCGACAGACCCGCGCCAATGCGCTCTCTCCGGACGACCAGTACCAGCTGGCGCTGGCTAATGCGCTGGTGAACCGTCCTCACCTGCTGATCCTCGATGAGCCTCTGCACGGCGCAGGACACAGCTTCGCCCAGAAGCTGGGGCAGCTGCTGGTGCGCTTAAACCGGGAGTTAGGTATGACGGTGCTGTTAGCGGAGCAGCAGCTGTCGTTTATCCGCCGGGTTGCGGACCGTTTCTGCATGCTCTATCGCGGGCGTAACGTGGCGCAGGGCCACGTTAACGAACTGGATGACGAGCTTATCGCGCACTGGATGTCGCGGGAAGCAAGACGCTGAGATCGAGATAACGCCCGGTTTCGGCATTTTCCGCGCCGTCAGCAAGCCAGGGAATTTCCCCGAGGCACGGGGCGGGAAGTACACGCCTGAGCGTCGCCAGATACTCCTGGTGTCGTTTACCTGGCGCAACCACGTCGTTGGCTATCCAGCCCGCCAGACGCAGCCCGGCCTGCTGTACGGCCTGCGCGGTCAACATGGCGTGATTGATGCAGCCCAGCTTGACGCCAACGACCAAAATGACCGGAAGCTGCTCCGCCTGCACCCAGTCGGCAAACGTCTGCGCGTCCGAAAGCGGCGTAAACCAGCCCCCTGCACCTTCCACCAGCACCCAGTCGGCCTGGCCTTCCAGCGTCCGTAACCCGGCAGACAGCACCGCGAAATCAATCGGACGACCTTCGTCAGCGCTGATTATATGCGGCGAGGTCGGCTCGGCAAAGGTGTACGGATTGACCGCTGAATAGGCGAGTTCAAGCGTGCTGTTACGCTGGAGCGCCAGCGCGTCGGTGTTGCGTAACCCTTCCGGCGTCATCTCGCTGCCGGACGCAACCGGCTTATACCCGGCGGTGTTTTTCCCAAGCTTTCGTGCCGCCTGCAGCAGCGCCGCGCTGGCAACCGTTTTGCCCACTTCCGTGTCCGTGCCGGTAACAAAATAACGTTCAGTCACGTTCGATAACCCCATGAAAAAGTTGATAAGAGAGCGGGAAATGCCCCCGCTGCTGCGGCCAGGCCAGCTCCAGACGCTGCAGCTGGCCCCGGGTCAGCGGTTTTCTCTCCCGCCCGGCATGCAGGTGCGTGGCCCCGATGCCCTTTAGCGAGCGCATCGCGCTGAACGCATCGCTAAAATTGAGGGTGATGGTCTGCACCGTGCTGCGGTAGCGCCAGCCTGCCAGCGCCTGCGTCACCTGCTCATACGATAAAAAGCGGTTAGCGTGCGGTTGCTCATCCACCGCTTTCCACGCCTGATTCAGCTCCGGCAGCGAACTTTCCAGCAGGGTGGTAAAAGCCACCTTCCCGCCCGGTCGCGCCACGCGATAAAGCTCGCGCAGGGCCTGCGGCAGGCTGCTGCACCACTGGACCGCCAGATGACTCCAGACCAGATCAAACTGCGCATCCGCCAGCGGGATCGCCTCGATATCGGCCAGCAGATAGCGATCCGCGGCCTGCCGCTGACGCGCCTCGTCGAGCATCTGCTCTGAGAGGTCGATAGCCGTGACCTGGCTTCCCGCTCCGCGCCAGTAGCGGCTGTTGCTGCCGGGACCACAGCCGGCGTCCAGCACCTGCGAAAAACGGTTCTCGCCAAGCGCGGCCAGAAGCCCCTGCGCGCTCTGACGCTGCAGTTCATCGTGCTGCGAATAGCTCTGCGCGGCGCGACCAAATGCCGCCGCAACGGCCTGTTTATTCACCGGCAACATGGAGCGCCTCCAGCAGCGTCTGGATATCCCGTGCTTCATGCGCCGCCGTCAGGGTTAAGCGCAGCCGCGCGGTACCCGGCGGGACCGTTGGCGGGCGGATAGCGGTCACCCACATGCCCCGCTCGCGCAGCGCCTGCGCCAGCGCCAGCGCGCGGCCGTTTTCGCCGACAATCACCGGCTGGATAGCGCTCTGCGAATCGGGACTGTGGAAGGGCAGCGGCGCCAGCCCCTGGCGGAAGCGGGAGATATGCTCTGCCAGCCGCTGGCGACGTTCATCCCCTTCTGCGCTGCGGATCACCGCCAGCGACGCAGACAGCGCCACCGCCTGCGCCGGGGGCATGCTGGTGCTGTAAATCAGATGTCGGGCAAACTGCAGCAGATAGTCAGCGACGGACTCGCTGCACAGCACGGCGGCGCCGCTGACGCCAAACCCTTTGCCGAAGGTGACAATCAGCAGCTCCGGCTTCACGTTTTGCTGATGCGCGCTGCCGCGACCTTCGTCGCCCATTACGCCAATCCCGTGGGCATCGTCCACCAGCAGCCAGGCGTTTTGCCGCTTTGCGGCCTCGTGCAGCGCGGCAAGCGGCGCGCTGTCGCCGTCCATGCTGAACACCCCTTCCGTGACCGCTAGCTGCTGTCCGTCGCAGGGTTTATCCAGCAGCGCGGCAAGCTGCCCCGCATCGTTATGGGCAAAGCGGCGCAGCTGCGCCGGGCTTAAATTTGCCGCCTCCAGCAGCGAGGCGTGGCTCAGGCGGTCAGCGACAATGCGGTCCTCTTTTTCCATCAGGGCGGTAATGACCGCCTGATTCGCGGCAAAGCCAGAGATAAAAAGCAGCGCGCGCGGGTAGTCGAGCCAGTCGGCAAGCGCTTCCTCAAGCGCCTGATGCGCCGTGGTGTAGCCGCTGACGTGTCCCGAGCCGCCGCTGCCCACGCCAAACCGCTCCGCCCCCTGCTGCCAGGCGCGGACGATGGCCGGATGCTGGCTCAGCCCGAGATAGTCGTTGCTGGAGAAATTACAAAACTGCCGCCCGTCGCGGGTAAGAAAACGGCCCGCGCCGTTTTCCACCACACTGCGAACGCGAAACGCCTCTGCCGCCCGGCGTTCGTCCAGCGCGGTATTCACTCGTGCCTGCCAGGTCATACGGCTGCCGCGTTGTAGAACTGGTCGGTGTCGGCGTTGAAAATCTGCTGCTCCAGCTGCTGCTGTTGCTCGTTATCGCCCGTCAGCACCTCGGTCTGATGCGGGTTAAGCCCCAGCTTGCGGAACAGCTGAACGTCTTTGTCCTCTTCCGGGTTCGGCGTGGTCAGCAGCTTGCAGCCGTAGAAGATGGAGTTGGCTCCGGCCATAAAGCACATCGCCTGGGTTTGCTCGCTCATCTGCTCGCGACCGGCGGAGAGGCGCACGAAAGAGGTCGGCATCATGATGCGCGCCACCGCGATGGTGCGAATAAAATCAAACGCATCCACGTCGTCGTTATCCGCCAGCGGCGTACCCTTGACCTTCACCAACATGTTGATCGGCACGCTTTCCGGCGGGGTCGGCAGGTTCGCCAGCTGCAGCAGCAGGCCAGCGCGGTCTTTCACCGTTTCGCCTAAGCCCACGATACCGCCGGAGCAGACCTTGATCCCCGCGTCGCGCACTTTATCCAGCGTGTCCAGACGCTCCTGATAGGTTCGCGTGGTGATGATGTTGCCGTAAAACTCCGGCGAGGTGTCGAGGTTGTGGTTGTAGTAGTCCAGCCCCGCGGCGGAGAGGCGCTGTGCCTGCTCGTCGTTCAGCGTGCCGAGCGTCATACAGGCTTCGAGGCCCATCTCCTTCACGCCCTTCACCATCTGCTCCAGATACGGCATGTCGCGATCGTGCGGGTTCTTCCACGCCGCGCCCATGCAGAAGCGGGTCGAACCGGCGTTTTTCGCCTTGCGCGCCGAGTCGAGCACCTGCTCCACTTCCATCAGCCGTTCGGACTCCAGGCCGGTTTTGTAGCGCGCACTCTGCGGGCAATATTTGCAGTCTTCAGGACAGGCACCGGTTTTGATCGACAGCAGCGTGCTGACCTGAACGTGGCGGGGATCGAAGTGCTGACGATGCACCTGTTGGGCTTCGAACATCAGCTCAAGGAAAGGTTTGTTGAATAATTCAGTGACTTGCGACATCGTCCAGCGTGCGTGGTGAGCCATCGGGCTTCTCCAAAGGGTTTTGTTAATTTTCGGTTCGGTTTATACTCGTAAACCTAAAACTTTTCAAAATGGTTTACAAGTCGATTATGACCCAGGACGATCTCGCCTTCGACAAGCAGCATATCTGGCACCCTTACACCTCCACCACCCGCCCCCTTCCCGTCTATCCGGTGGCTTCGGCCCACGGCTGCGAGCTGCACCTCGCCAGCGGCGAGCGGCTCGTTGACGGGATGTCCTCCTGGTGGGCGGCCATTCACGGGTACAACCACCCGCGCCTGAATGCGGCGATGAAGGCGCAGATTGACCAGATGTCGCACGTGATGTTTGGCGGAATCACCCATCAGCCCGCGGTGGATTTATGCCGTCGCCTGGTGGCGATGACGCCTGAATCGCTGGAGTGCGTGTTCCTGGCCGATTCCGGCTCCGTGGCGGTGGAAGTGGCGATGAAAATGGCGCTGCAGTACTGGCACGCGAAGGGCGAAACGCGCCAGCGGTTCCTCACCTTCCGCAACGGCTATCACGGGGATACCTTTGGGGCGATGTCGGTGTGCGATCCGGATAACTCCATGCACAGCCTGTGGAAAGGCTATCTGCCGGAAAACCTGTTTGCCCCTGCCCCGCAGAGCCGCTTCGACGGCGAGTGGAACGAGATGGACATGGTCGGTTTCGCGCGGCTGATGGCGGCGCATCGCCATGAAATCGCCGCCGTGATCCTTGAGCCGATTGTGCAGGGCGCAGGCGGAATGCGGATGTACCACCCGGAATGGCTGAGGCGTATTCGCAAGATGTGCGACCGCGAGGGCATTCTGCTGATTGCCGATGAGATCGCCACCGGCTTTGGCCGCACCGGCAGGCTGTTTGCCTGCGAGCATGCGGGTATCGCTCCGGATATTCTGTGTCTGGGTAAAGCGCTGACCGGCGGCACCATGACGCTCTCCGCCACGCTCACGACCCGCCACGTTGCCGACACCATCAGCGACGGCGAGGCGGGCTGCTTTATGCACGGCCCGACGTTTATGGGTAATCCTCTCGCCTGCGCCGTCGCAAGCGAAAGTCTGGCCATTCTGGAAAGCGGCGAGTGGCAGACACAGGTGGCGGCGATTGAGGCGCAGCTGAAAGAGGCGCTGAGCGCCGCCTCGGGCGAGAATTTTGTGGCGGACGTTCGCGTGCTGGGCGCCATCGGGGTGATTGAAACCACCCATCCGGTGAATATGGCGGTGCTGCAGCGCTTCTTCGTGGAACGCGGCGTCTGGGTGCGGCCTTTTGGCAAGCTTATCTACCTGATGCCGCCGTATAGCATTACCCCGGAGCAGCTGCGTAAATTAACCGACGCGGTCGTAACAGCCGTTAACATTCCCGCGCATTTCACGATTTAACCCTATGCATTACACTTGCTGAACGAGCGATCAACGAGGGTAAATCGTATGAAAATCATCAGTAAAGATCTGCGCGACGGTGAAAAACTGCCGGAACGCCACGTATTCAACGGCATGGGGTATCAGGGAGACAATATCTCCCCGCACCTGGCGTGGGACGATGTTCCGGCCGGAACCAAAAGCTTTGTCGTGACCTGCTACGACCCGGATGCGCCTACCGGCTCCGGCTGGTGGCACTGGATTGTGGCGAACCTGCCTGCCGACACGCGCGTCCTGCCGCAGGGCTCTGGTTCAGACCTGGTTGCCCTGCCTGAAGGCGCCATTCAGACCCGCACCGACTTTGGTAAAGCGGGCTACGGCGGCGCGGCGCCGCCAAAAGGGGAAACCCACCGCTATATCTTCACGGTGCACGCGCTGGATGTGGAGAAGATTGAGGTCGATGAAGGGGCGAGCGGCGCGATGGTAGGGTTTAACGTGCATTTCCATTCGCTGGGGAGCGCGTCGATTACGGCGATGTATTCATAAAAAAAGCCGGGTGGCGGCTTCGCCTTACCCGGCCTACATTTCGCACGCGTAGGCCCGATAAGCGCAGCGCCACCGGGCAAAAATTACAGCCCGAAGGTAACAGCCCCACCAGCCGCCCTTCTTCCAGAAGCTGCATCGCCTGGCGCATAAAAAAAGCCGGGTGGCGGCTACGCCTTACCCGGCCTACATTTTGCACGCGTAGGCCCGACAAGCGCAGCGCTACCGGGCAAAAATCACAGCACCGGCGGTAACAGCCCCACCAGCCGCCCTTCTCCCAGAAGCTGTATCGCCTGGTGCATAAAAAAGCCGGGTGGCGGCTTCGCCTTACCCGGCCTACAT
>NZ_JBGIWG010000016.1:0-108717 GCF_041320715.1 Enterobacter sp. KB-221C9 | reverse complement strand
GAACGAGACTTGTTAAAAATAATATTATACCATTTGAATATATCAAATGAAGATGAAGACAGGCGATCTCTTTTATTTATTTCGTATGATAAGTACTCTTGAAATATTTTAAAATGCGATATATGGTTGCCGAGAGCTGACACGCTGACACTATTAGTATAACCAAGCAATGCAACAACTATTCCACCTATGCTAGCTACTAACCCCAACAATATAAAAGTTGCTTGCAGTATTAATAATGATTGTGAGTAGCCATTGGTAAAATTTAAAATACATGTATTATGGAAGCAAAAATCCCGCTCAAAAAACCTTTCTTGTATTCCAGTTGAAATAAATGAAATTACAAAAAATACAGCACCTAGAAAAACAATGGCAATTAAACACAGAAGCAAAACTCTAAGGGAGTGTGAATCTATTTTTTTAAGGAGGAAATAATTTTTTAAAAAAATTTTCATTACTTTAACCTGAATATTATTGTATGTAGCTCGGTTTTATAAGCTTTGTTTTATTACGAAACATTATTGCTTCACGCATAAAGGTTCGCTGCAAAATATTTATACGCTCATGCACTCTATGATATCTTTTCCAATACCAATAAGTATCATGCTTACCTTTGCGAAAATCATCTTCAAGGTTGGCCAAGGAAATAGTCACTCTTTCAAGATCTTTTTTTGATGGCAAAGGGAAAAGTTTAAAAAGCCGATTTACTAAGCTTTCATATTGAGAGTGATTAACACGTTTAAGTTTATTGACTCGCCCCATGCATCTATTGAAGTCCCTTCTATAAGCATGTGTTGTACGGTAATTTCTTTCAGCGGCTAAGCTCTCAATATTGCGCACGGATGCTCTAATTCGCTTTGCCTCGTCTGAAGGGAGACGAGGTTCAGAAAATGAAACACGCAACCCGTGAACCGTTAATGGAGTAGTCGAAGTATAATACTGTTGGGTTTTCTTTAAATTAACTGGTAAATCTTTCTCATGTAGCATATTAATAATTATATCTTTTGCATATGAAAAGTCATAATTAGCTACTGTTGATGATACTGTTATATCGTCAACTAAGCGAGTATACCTTAAATTCTTTCGAGATAACCTATCAACAATCTTCCATTCTACGTCATGTAGACATAAGCAGGATAAATAGCTTGACGTTAAAGCCCCTTGCACTAAATGCCCCTCATAACAGCAGATATTTGTCAAAGCCTTTGATACATCACCACTAAAAAAGAAAAAATTAGTGAAAATTCTCTCGACATGTATTGCCTGAACATTATCGAAAAAATTTTTAATGTCTACTTTTAGAAGGCTTTTCGATTGGCAATGAACTCGCGCGCATGCGATGTAATCTTTTTGTTCAATATCTTCATCCAAAAATTGATTTGGAATTGAGCCAAATAGATACGAGGCCCAAATAATAGGAGGATTCTTTTTTTCTCGTCCTGTTGGAGTGTATATATTAAATATCCTCCTGTTTATGCGACGTTGAATTTTTCTAATCAATGATTTTGGATTATACACATTCCTTGTAGTACCATCACTTTTTTCAACTTCAGAAGGAGTATATCTATCTTTATCAGGAATTGATAACACTGTTTCAAGTTCAGTTCTTGTTATACTCAGAGTAGAACATAATGAATCAATTGAGTTTATCGCGGAATTAGTGTTCTTTTTAGTATGGCGTATATGAAGAGACATAATAATCCTTTATACAATATAAGCTCGATCACCTCGAATAAAGAGGACAGGGGGTTATGTTGCTTTTATCGGCTATAACTGACAACTGCCATAATCCCCATGATCGAGCTTACCGTCCAACTCTACTCTGCGTAGCCGAGAGAGGGGCGTGCGTGGGGCCCTCTCCCGAATAGCTTAGTCAAACTAAGCGCCTTGCGGCTTTAGTCAATTAAAGACAAGTAATCTCAGCCGATTGTTGCAAAAAAGCGGTTCGCTAATGCAGGATTATATATACACTCATTTGATATAACTGTCAAAGTTTTGCTAATGTTATTATACGCATACTAATTAATCAGCGCAGCTGATAGAAAAAATACATACCCTTCCATTAAACCTTTGCGTTACTCAATGTACGTATAGCGATTATATGCTTTACGACCTCATTTTTATGTTATCTGTTTACACGGCCTCGATCACATCAGCATTAAATCCTGCTTCATTCATAGCTGTGGTTCCGGAGTTCCCTATAAACCAACAATAAGTAGAATTGCAAACGTCAGCTCCTCGCTCATAGCAAACCTAACGTTCCCCCTCCACTTCCCCCCACAGCCACCCGCCACAAAACCTGGTAGCTATACAAACACGCCAGACTGTTATGTTAATACGCGCTCCCCCCATCAACGAGGAATCGCGCATGACCCCACATCCGCTACGCCAGATCATTGAATCCTGCGACCACGCCATCACCACCAAAAACTATGACGCCCTGATGGAGTATTACGCCGACGACGCGGCTCTGGTGGTCAAGCCCGGTATGACGGTTAAAGGCAAAGAAAACATCCGCAGCGCGTTTATTGCCATCTCTGATTATTTTCAGGATCAGCTGATCGTCGAACAAGGAGAGATGCAGGTAATCGAAGGTGGCGGCAATGCCCTCGTTATCATGGAAACCGTTCTGCGTTTTCCTGATGGTCAGGGTGGGATAACGGAATTGTCGCGCCGCGCGACCTATGTTTTTCGGCAGGAAAGCGAAGGTCGCTGGCTTTGTACCATCGACAACTCCTACGGTACGTCGCTTCTGGATACGGGGAATGCATCACGTTAATCACAGCTTCAAAGGGGCGCTGCCGCCCCTCCACCCCAGCGCCCTTAGTGTGTAGTGATGCGCGGCTCCCTCACAAACTCAGCCAGCAGCCACACCATATCGTGCAGCAGGCCCGTCAGCTCTTTCGCTACGTGAGCGGGCAGCGTTCCCCCCATAACCGCCTGCGTCAGCGCCAGAACATAGTCCACCTGAGTCAGGGTGTCCTGCCAGCAGTCCGGCACGCAGGAGTTCAGTTTCTCACCCATGATCAGTTGCGCGATCAGGTCAGGCGGCAGATCGGCATCGCAGAGTTCCCGTAGCTTACGCAGAGCCTGAAGGAGACGCTCGCAGAGCGCAGTAAACATCTTCGCATCCTCGATTTCGACCAGCACGCTCACCAGCGCGGCGCAGTTGTCGGCGACGTCAAACAGATCGGCATCAGCCGGAAGCGGCCGGGAGATAAGTTGCAAAATGAAGCTTTCGTCAGACGGGAGATAAGTCAGGGTTGGGATAGTAGCCATAGTAAGGCATCCTCAGTGTGTAAATTGGGTGAACCACCCGATGAGTTCCTACGCTCGAGGGGGTAGCGCTGACAGAGGTAGGAATGCCGCCCACAGAGAAAACGGCCAGCCTTGCGACTGCTCCGCCAGCGCCACCGCAATTTTAACGAGTTCGGCGCTGCCGCGACATATAAATATCGCTCTGTAGATGCGGGTTCCTACGCCCGATTGCGGATGTGCCGCAACGCAGGCACTTTACGACCCCGATCGGTCGAAGAAAAGACATAACCCTGAATTTCACGCGGTTAATTTGCGGTTTGCGAGGCGCCTTCCAGAATAACAACGCTGCCCTAGATTTTAAGCGTATCAATCACCGCTCTAAGCGCGGGCGACACGTTACGGTGCGGATAATAGAGGTACAACCCGTCCATGCGCAGGCTATAGCGCTGCAACACCCGGATCAGCGTTCCGCGCTCCAGATCGTTAGCCACCAGCTCCACCGGGACATAGGCCAGCCCAAGCCCAAGTCGGGCGGCTTCGGCTTCCATGTAGCTGTCAGACAGCGCCCATTGCCCCTCTGGCCGATGGGTGATTTTTTTCCCGTCCTGCACCAGCTCCCACTGATAGTCACTACCGTCGGCAAGCTGGTAGGCAATGCAGGGGTGCGCCACTAAATCCGCAGGCGTCTGGGGAAAACCGTAGCGTCTGAAGTGTTCCGGGGCAGCCACTGCGGCCATTTCCATATCAGGCGTGATACGCACTGCAATCATTCCCTGCCCCACTTCCGGCCCCAGTCTGACACCCGCATCGAACCGCTCGGCGATAATGTCGACGAAGCGGCTTTCATTCATCAGTTCCAGCCTGATGTCCGGGTAACGCTGTTTAAAAATGGCGAGCTTTGGCAGCAGACATTTGTCGATAGCGTGCTGGCTGGCATTAATGCGTACCGTGCCGGACGGCGTCTGACGATAGTGTGCCAGGGTCGCCAGGCCCGTATCGAGCGTATCGAACGCGGACTCGGCGGTCCGGTAAAGCTGTTCCCCCGCGTGGGTTAGCGACAGCTTGCGCGTGGTGCGGACCAGAAGCTGAACGCCCAACCTCTCTTCCAGCTCGCGAACCGAGCGGCTAATCCCGGATTGCGCCAGCCCAAGCCGCTGTGCAGCCGCCGTGAAGCTCCCTTCCCGCACCACCTGCATAAACAGGTACAGCTCATTGTAGTTTTCCCGCTTCGCCATCACGCCCCCAATTTATAACAATATGATATGAATCCTAGCAGCTTTCGGCCTCTAATCAGCACTATTTATGCTAACTATAATGACCGCAACACAACACCACAGGGTCCATTTTCATGAAAACATTCACCCAAAAACTGTCCGTTGCGATGCTGCTATGCGCATCATTAAGTGGAGTGACAACAATGAGTTATGCAGAAACCACCAACCCAAACGCACCGGTTTCGATGGTGACCACATGGGATAAAACCTTCGCCGAAAGTGACAAAGTCGATCACCGCAAGGTGTCCTTCCAGAACCGGTACGGGATCACCCTGGTAGGCGATCTTTATCTTCCTAAAAACCGCGGTGACCGCAAGCTGGCGGCTATTGCGGTCAGCGGGCCGTTTGGCGCGGTCAAAGAGCAGTCCAGCGGCCTGTATGCGCAGACCCTGGCGGAGAATGGGTTTGTGACCCTGGCGTTCGATCCGTCCTATACGGGCGAAAGCGGCGGCCAGCCGCGCAACGTTGCGTCTCCGGATATCAACACCGAAGACTTCAGCGCGGCGGTGGATTTCCTGGGGTTGCAGAAAGAGGTTGATCGTAACCGCATCGGTATTCTCGGCATCTGCGGCTGGGGCGGTATGGCGCTGAATGCGGCCTCCATGGACACCCGCGTGAAAGCGGTCGCCACCAGCGTGATGTATGACATGAGCCGGGCGATGGGCCACGGCGTGGGCGACGGGAAAGATCGCTATTCAACGTCTGACCGCCGTGCCGTTCTGCAGTATCTGAATGAACAGCGCTGGAAAGATGCTGAGAACGGTACCTTCGCGCACGGCGGCCATGACATTTATGTCGATGAGAACGGCAAGGTGACGGCGGCTGAACGTATTCTGCCAGAGACGCTGCCAGCAGACCCGCATCCGGTACTGAAGGAGTTCTATGACTACTACCGCATGCCGCGCGGCTTCCACGCGCGTTCCGTCAACTCCACCGGCGCGTGGACCGCGACCACGCCATTATCCTTTATGAATATGCCGCTGCTGAGCTACGCCGGGGAAATTACTATCCCGACGCTTATCGTCACCGGTGAAAAAGCACACTCCCGCTACTTTGCAGAAGATGCGTTTAAAGCGGTCGGCAGCAAGCAGAAGGAACTGGTGATTGTTCCGGGCGCAAACCATGTCGATCTCTACGACAATGCTGCCGGGAAGATCCCGTTCGGCCAGTTTGAACAGTTCTTCAAAACCAGCCTGAAATAAACCTCTCCGCCGCCCGTCTTTAGCGGGCGGCCCTTCGTGAAAGATGACTATGTCCACTCTGAACCCTACCACCTCACAGAATGAGGAACGCGCGCACTGGGGCGGTATTTTTGCCATGACCCTGTGCGTATTCGTCCTGATTGCTTCGGAATTTATGCCCGTCAGCCTGCTTACCCCCCTTGCCAGAGATTTGGGGGTTACGGAGGGGCTCGCTGGCCAGGGGATCGCCATCTCCGGCGCGCTGGCGGTTCTGACCAGCCTCTTCCTTTCCCGGCTTGCCGGGAATATGAACCGCAAACACCTTCTGCTGGGCATGACGCTCCTGATGGCGCTCTCGGGGATGATTATCGCTTTCGCCCCAAACTATCTGGTTTACATGACCGGCCGCGCGCTGATCGGTATCGCTATCGGCGGGTTCTGGTCCATGTCTGCCGCAACGGCCATTCGCCTCGTTCCGCAGCATCAGGTCTCTCGCGCGCTGGCGATATTCAACGGGGGAAACGCGCTGGCGACGGTAGTCGCCGCCCCGCTCGGGAGCTATCTCGGCGCCACCATTGGCTGGCGCGGCGCCTTCCTGTGCCTGGTTCCCTTGGCGATACTGGCGTTCCTCTGGCAATGCTTTAGCCTGCCCGATATGAACGGCAATAAAAATACGGCGTCACGCGCATCCGTCTTTCGGCTATTCCGCCAACGGGTGGTTTCCATCGGTCTGCTGGCCTGCGGCCTGTTCTTTATGGGACAGTTTGCGCTGTTTACCTATGTGCGTCCGTTTCTCGAAACCGTCACGCAGGTCACCCCCTCAGGCCTATCGCTGATTTTACTCACCATCGGCATTGCGGGTTTTGTTGGCACACTGCTCGTTGCCATTGTTCTGAACGCGGCGTTTTACCTGACGTTAATCGCCATACCCCTGCTGATGGCCGTCATTGCAGGCGCGTTGATACTGACCGGCCACAGCATGTGGATCGTTGCCCTGCTGTTAGGCCTCTGGGGGATGCTGGCGACGGCGGCGCCAACCGGATGGTGGACATGGATTGCGCGAACGCTTCCGGAAGATGCTGAAGCCGGTGGCGGGTTAATGGTCGCCGTGATCCAACTTTCTATTGCGCTAGGTTCAACGGCGGGCGGTATGGTGTTCGACCATAGCGGCTGGCAGAGCACGTTTGCATTGAGCGGCATATTGCTGCTGGGCGCGGTTGGGTTGACGCTTCTGCTTTCGCGTCTTCACAAATCACTCGTCGGATGATTTGTTGACGCTTTTCTTCACCGCTGGTGTATTGTTTTTAAACGATTCATCACTCTGAAGAGAAGCGGCGACATGATTCACATCCTCGGCAAAACCACCTCCATCAACGTGCGTAAAGTGCTCTGGACCTGCGAAGAAGCAGGCATCGCCTACAGGCAGGAAGATTACGGCAGCGGTTTTGCCTCAACGGAAACGGATGCCTTCCGCGCCCTGAACCCCAACGCCATGGTGCCGGTGCTGATGGATGATGATTTCGTGCTGTGGGAGTCCAACGCCATCTGCCGCTATCTGGCGCGCAAGGCCGGACGTCACGATCTGCTGCCCGCAGAACCGCAGGCCTGCGCCAACGTCGAGCGCTGGATGGACTGGCAGGCAACCGAATTTAATAACGCCTGGCGCTACGTCTTCCCGGCGCTGGGGCGTAAAAACCCGGACTTTAACGACCCTGAGCGCATTGCGGCGGGAATAAAAGAGTGGAACCACTGCATCACCATTCTGGAAAACCAGCTGCAGCGCACCGGGGCCTTTGCGGCAGGCGAGACGTTTACCCTTGCGGACGTGGTGCTTGGGCTGTCGGTGAATCGCTGGAAAATGACGCCGTTTGATAAGCCCGACGTGCCTGCAATTGAGGCCTGGTTTGAACGTCTTAACCAGCGCCCGGCATTTTTGCGTCACGGGAATAACGGCATGATATAAAGTATTTACGCCCCCATGTTGAGCAAGGATATTTTATTTAATTACTTAACCCTTAAACGCGTCAGAGGGAATAATAATTAAGCCATATCCTGGACAGCCTGTCGCACCGCTTTGCTAGCCTGACTATTCAGGCAAAGCTCAACCCGGAGGTATTCTTGCTGATTAGACTCAAGAAAGAACGAACGCATAAGGAGGATCGCCGGCTTGCTCTCTGGCTGGCGACCTCGGCAGGTTTGCTGAATGCCATCGCCCTCGGGGCATTTGGTTTTTTCCCCTCACACATGACCGGCAATACTTCACAGTTATCCAGCGAAGTCTCTTCCACCGACCTGAGCGATATTATTTTCTTCGGCTCGATTATTCTCTCCTTTGTGGCAGGCGCCATTATTGCGCGCACGATCGTGATATGGGGCATTATCCATAACGTCAGGCTAATTTTTTGCCAGATCCTGTTTGTCGAGGGGATATTGCTGACCGGCGTCTCGTTCTACGAGATGTATTTTCATGCCCTCACCAGCAACCGCGAGATTATTCTTTTTCTTTGCGGCCTGATGGGCATTCACAACTCCACCTCCACGCAGCTTTCCGGCGGACGGGTGAGATCGACGCACATTACCGGCACGCTGACGGACGCGGGAATATCCCTGGCCTCCGTACTGGTGGCGATGCTGCGCAGGGATTACTCCAAAGATACGGCGGCGCAAAAAAGTCAGCTGAAAACCCACTTAACCACCCTGTTCTCGTTTATTACGGGCGGTATCGCGGGGCTGCTGCTGTTCAGATGGATCGGGTTTAACGCCATGCTGGCGCTCGGGTTGATGCTCGCCGTGGTCGCTATCGTTTCAATTATCACCGTCTCGACGCGGGTTCGACGGGTTCGCGCTGCCGTCTGAGTGTTGCAGCTGCCCCAGCAGGCGCTGCATGTTGTCGTCACAGGAGATCCCATCCGGCCGGTTGGTGATGCTCGCGACCAGCGTCAGCAATTCCCTGCGGTTTTCCTCAAGCTGCTTCTGCATCGCTTCTATTTCGGCAATACGCGTTTTCAGGGACTGGATCAGTCCCTCATGATCCCAGTGCTGTTGCGGCTGCGGCAGGAAGCGGCGTATTTGCTCCAGTGAGAACCCGGTACGTTGCGCGTTGTCGATGATGTTCAGCAGCGCAGCCGCCTCTTTAGAATACGATCGGTAGCCGTTCCCCTGCCTGACGGGCCGCGGCAGTAAACCTTCCGCCTCATAGAACCGAATGCGCGACGGGGAAATACCCGTCATTTTCGACAGCTCGCCAATTTTCATTTCATCTGCTCTTACGTCTTGACCTTAAAGTTAACTTTAAGCTTAAACTTTTTATACGGTCAACCGGATCGTCATCTCATCAGGGAGCTAATATGCAAACTATTCTGGGTTCCAGCGGGCAAATCGCCCGTGAACTGACCCGCGAATTAAAACGCGCCTATACCGACGATATCAGGCTGGTCAGCCGCCATCCGCAGAAAGTCCACGCCAGCGATATCACGGCTGCGGCCAATCTTCTGGATGCGCAGCAGACGCAGGAGGCGGTTAACGGCAGCGATACGGTCTATTTTACCGCCGGCCTGCCGCCGGATTCCGCGCTGTGGGAGCGTCAGTTCCCAACCATGCTGGAAAATGCGCTGGAGGCCACGCGAAAGGCGGGCGCAAGATTCGTCTATTTTGACAATACCTACATGTACCCCCAGAGCGACGTGCCGCAAACTGAAGAGACGCGCTTTGCGCCCCGGGGGCGGAAAGGCAACGTGCGTGCGCTGATGGCCAACCGGGTGCTTGCCGAAATGCAGCGGGGCGACATTCCCGTTCTCATCGGTCGGGCACCGGAGTTTTACGGTCCTGAGAGAACGCAGAGCTTCACGAACACGCTCATTATCGACAGGCTGAAGCAGCACAAACGCCCGCGCGTTCCGGTACGTGACGATACGCTTCGCACCCTCATCTGGACGCCGGATGCCAGTCGCGCGCTTGCCCTGCTGGGCAATACGCCCGAGGCCTACGGGCAAACGTGGCATTTGCCCTGCTGCGACGAAAGGCTGACGTATCAACAGTTTGTCACTCTCGCCTGCGATATCTTCGGCCAGAAGGTGGACTACGCCGTACTGGGCAAGCTGGCATTCGCTGCGACGGCGCTGTTTTCGCAGGGCGCGCGCGAAATGCGGGAGCTGTTGCCCAGGTACGACGTTGATAACCTGTTTGATTCGACGAAGTTTAAGCAACATTTTCCCGACTTCATCGTCACCTCATACCGGCATGGTCTTGAAAACATCTGGCAGGAATGGACATCAAAAACCCACAAAACAGCGTAACTGCGCTGCCGCACCGTCAGTGGTGCGGCCCTCATTCGTGACAACGTCACTTTCACTTATCGTCTTTAGGACAATTCTGCCTGCCCCTCAATCAGCCCTTACGCCATAAGGCCTGGCTTAAGGTTGCCACTGTTTTCATAGGGTTACTGATTTTACCCCTTCGCTGGAACCCTTCCCAAACGCTTGCTATAGGTGAAATACCCCTGCCGAAACATGGCATAACAACAGGCAACCGGTGGTTGCTATAACGCATGCGCACAGGGAGACACACCGCAATGCACCCATTACTCAAACGTTCGCTGCTGTTTGTCGGCGCCATTATCGTGGTCCTCGCCCTCCTCGTCTGGGGCATTGGGCTGGAAACGATCAGGGCGCGCCAGGTTGACCTGGTCTATCTCGGGCAACAGCACATGATTCTGGTTTTCTCATCCATGTTTTTTGCCCTGCTGGTGGGTATTCCAGCCGGTATTCTGCTGAGCCGCCCGGCCGCGCGGGGTATCGCCGAATATGTGATGCAAATCTTCAACGTCGGCAACACGCTGCCGCCGCTGGCCGTTCTGGCGCTGGCGATGGTGGTGATTGGCATTGGCGATACGCCCGCCATCATCGCCCTGTTCCTCGCCTCGCTGCTGCCGATAGTGCGTAACACCTACGCCGGGCTGTGCTCGGTCCCGCCGTCGCTGCTGGAAGCGGCAAACGGCATCGGGATGACCAAATGGCAGCGCCTGCGTCAGGTTGAGCTGCCAGCCGCCTGGCCGGTCATGCTGTCGGGGATCCGCATCGCTACCGCCATTAACGTCGGTACCGCACCGCTGGCGTTCCTGATTGGCGCCAGCAGCTACGGCGAGCTGATTTTCCCCGGAATTTACCTGAACGATTTCCCGACCCTGATCCTCGGCGCGGCGGCCACCGCCCTGTTCGCCCTGATCCTCGATACCCTGCTGGCGGCGCTGGGTCGCGCGATGAGCCCCCATCTCGCTCGATAACAATAACAAGGAGCTTTTATGAGACTGTTTTCCGGCCTGACGGCGCTGTGTGCCGCGGCGCTGTTTACCAGCCAGGCGATGGCGGCCCCGCTGATTCTGGCGACCAAGAGCTTTACCGAGCAGCACATTCTCTCGGCGATGACCGTGCAGTACCTGCAAAAGAAAGGTTTTCAGGTCCAGCCGCAAACCAACATTGCCACGGTGATCTCCCGCAACGCGATGATCAACAAGCAGATTGATATGACCTGGGAGTACACCGGCACGTCGCTGATCATCTTTAACCACATCAACAAGCGCATGTCGCCGCAGGAGTCTTACGAGACGGTGAAACGCCTGGACGCGAAGCACGGTCTGGTCTGGCTCAAACCCGCCGACATGAACAACACCTACGCTTTCGCCATGCAGCGCAAGCGCGCCGAGGCGGAACATATCAACACCATGTCGGAGATGGTGGCGAAGATTGAGCAGGTCCGTAAAACCAATCCGGACAAAAACTGGCTGCTGGGCTTAGACCTGGAGTTTGCCGGGCGCAGCGACGGCATGAAGCCGCTTCAGGCGGCCTACAAGATGGATCTGGACCGCCCGCAAATTCGTCAGATGGACCCCGGTCTGGTCTATAACGCGGTGCGCGACGGCTTCGTTGACGCCGGTCTGATTTACACCACCGACGGGCGCGTGAAAGGCTTCGACCTCAAGGTGCTGGAAGATGATAAAGGCTTCTTCCCGAGCTACGCGGTAACGCCGGTGGTGCGTAAGGACACGCTGGAGGCCAACCCCGGTCTGGAAGAGGCACTCAACACCCTCTCGGCCCAGCTCAACAACGACGTTATCACCGAGCTGAACAAGAAGGTGGATATCGACCATCAGTCACCGCAGCAGGTCGCCCGCGATTTCCTGCGTAGCAAACAGCTGCTGTAGGAGGCGCTATGGAGACGATTCACTACATTCTGGACAACTGGGATTACCTCTTAACCCTGACGCTGCAGCACCTGTGGCTGGTGGCGCTGGCCGTAGGTTTAGCCATCATCATCGGCGTACCGCTGGGCATTCTGATTGTCCGCCACAGGTGGCTGGCAACGCCGGTGCTGGGGATAGCCACCATCGTGCTGACCATTCCGTCCATCGCCCTGTTTGGCCTGATGATCCCGCTGTTTTCGCTGATCGGTCAGGGTATTGGTGCCCTGCCCGCGATTACGGCGGTGTTTCTCTACTCGCTGCTGCCGATTGTGCGTAACACCCATACGGCGCTCGACAGCCTGCCGCCGGGCCTGCGCGAAGCCGGCCGCGGCATCGGCATGACCTTCTGGCAGCGCCTGCGCTGGGTTGAAATCCCGATGGCGCTGCCGGTAATTTTCGGCGGGATCCGCACCGCCGTGGTGATGAATATCGGCGTGATGGCGATTGCCGCCGTGATCGGCGCGGGTGGCCTGGGCCTGCTGCTGCTCAACGGCATCGGTGGAAGCGATATTCGCATGTTGATTGCGGGCGCGCTGATGATCTGTCTTTTAGCAATTGTGCTCGACTGGCTGCTGCACCGTCTGCAGGTGGTTCTGACTCCAAAGGGGATTCGATAATGATAAAACTGGAAAACCTCACCAAACAATTTTCACAGAAGCACGGCCAGACCTTTAAGGCCGTCGATAACGTCAACCTGAACGTGCCCGAAGGGGAAATGTGCGTCCTGCTCGGCCCGTCCGGCTGCGGGAAGACCACCACCCTGAAGATGATTAACCGCCTCATTACCCCAAGCAGCGGGACGATCCTGATCAACGGTGAAGACACCAGCGGGATGGACACCGTCACCCTGCGCCGCAACATCGGCTACGTGATCCAGCAGATCGGCCTGTTCCCGAACATGACCATCGAAGAGAACATTACCGTCGTGCCGCGCATGCTGGGCTGGGATAAAGCGCGCTGCAAAACCCGCGCCGAAGAGCTGATGGATATGGTCGCGATGGATCCGCATAAGTTCCTGAATCGCTACCCGCGCGAAATGTCCGGCGGCCAGCAGCAGCGTATCGGCGTCATCCGCGCCCTGGCGGCGGATCCTCCGGTGCTGCTGATGGATGAACCCTTCGGCGCGGTGGACCCGATCAACCGCGAGGTGATCCAGAACCAGTTCCTGGAGATGCAGCGCAAGCTGAAAAAAACCGTCATGCTGGTGAGCCACGATATCGACGAAGCCCTGAAGCTCGGCGACCGTATAGCGGTGTTCCGTCAGGGGAAAATCGTGCAGTGCGCCAGCCCGGATGAGCTGCTGGCGAAACCGGCGAATGAGTTTGTCGGCTCGTTTGTCGGCCAGGACCGCACCCTGAAGCGCCTGCTGCTGGTATCGGCGGGCGACGTCACCGACCAGCAGCCGACCATTACGGTGCGGGGCTCTACTCCCCTTCCCGACGCCTTTGCGACCATGGATGATAACGACATTCGTGCCGTGACGGTGGTCGACGAGCACGGCAAACCGCTGGGCTTTGTGAAGCGTCGCGAAGCGCGCAATGCCAGCGGTACCTGCGCCGACATCCTGCATCCGTTCCGCATGACCGGCAAGGCGGAAGACAACCTGCGCGTGGTGCTTTCCCGTCTGTATGAGAGTAATACCAGCTGGATGCCGATAGTCGATGAGGACGGTCGCTACAACGGCGAGATTTCGCAAGACTATATTGCCGAGTACCTGAGCTCCGGGCGTACGCGTCGGGCGCTGAATATTCACAGCGACAGCTAACCCTTTTGGCCGGGCATCGCCCGGCTTTTTCGCACGCATACCTTTTGCTAACCCCGCGATTTGCCGCCACAATATTGTATCGTCCCCGTTTAATCGCGACTCATGCAACGTCTTCATACGTACCCCGACATCCGCGCGATGTTTCGCCGACTGCTGATTGCCACCGTCACCGGCGTGCTGGCCGCGCTGGCCGTGGCGGTGTTCCGCCACAGCATGTACCTGCTGGAGTGGCTGCTTCTCAGCAACGACAGCGGCAGCCTGGTGAATGCCGCCGCGTCGCTCTCTCCCTGGCGGCGCGCGCTGACGCCAGCCCTGGGCGGCCTGGCTGCCGGGCTGCTGCTCTGGGGATGGCAGCGGCTGAACGCCCAGCGGCCTCACGCCCCCACCGATTATATGGAAGCGCTGGAGACCGGGGACGGCCAGTTTGATTACGGTGCCAGCCTCGTGAAATCCCTTGCCTCGCTGCTGGTCGTGGCCAGCGGAAGCGCCATCGGGCGTGAAGGGGCGATGATCCTGCTTGCCGCCCTCGCCGCCTCCTTTTTCGCCCGGCGCTTTACGCCGAAATCCGAATGGAAATTATGGATAGCCTGCGGTGCCGCCGCCGGGATGGCCAGCGCCTACCATGCTCCCCTGGCCGGAAGCCTGTTTATTGCTGAGATTCTGTTTGGCACGCTGATGCTGGCCTCGCTCGGCCCCGTGGTTATTGCGGCGGTGGTGGCGCTTCTTACCACGCAGCTTCTGGCTCCGGGTGCCGGTACGCTCTACGCGGTCCATCTGAGCGGCATCCTCACCGCGGCCGATTATGCCCTGCTGGTCGCGATGGGGCTGGTGGCAGGCCTCTGCGGACCGCTGCTGATGTGGCTGATGGCGTTCAGCCACGCTCTTTTCCTGCGCCTCAAGCTTTCGCCGCCGTGGCAATTAGCGCTGGGCGGTGCGATCGTCGGGCTGCTGTCTCTCCTGACGCCGAAGGTGTGGGGGAATGGCTACAGCGTGGTTCAGGCTTTTCTGCTCGCGCCGCCGCTGCTGTCGGTGATTGCCGGGGTGTTCATCTGTAAACTGCTGGCGGTACTGGCGAGCAGCGGTTCGGGCGCGCCGGGCGGGGTGTTTACGCCTACGCTATTTGTCGGTATGGCATCGGGGATGCTGTTCGCACAGCTGTTTGCGCTGTGGCTGCCGGGTTCTGAGACGGCGATTCTGCTGGGGCTGGCGGGGATGGCAACGCTACTTGCCGCGACCACGCATGCGCCCATTATGTCGGCGCTGATGGTCTGTGAAATGACCGGGCAGTATTTTCTACTGCCCGGCCTGCTGGTCGCCTGCGTGGTCGCGTCCGTGTTGTCGCGGACGTTACGCCACGACTCGATCTACGGTCAACACGCCACCGAGGGCAGAGAGATCGATGTACTGCGCTAGCTCGCGCTGCTCGGCGCGAGGCAGATAAGGCAGCTCGCCCACCAGCGGCCCGGGCAGCTTGGTGCTCAGCACGTCGATGATCTCCGCGTAGTGCGCCAGGCCTGGGTTAATGCGGTTTGCCACCCAGCCAACCAGCGGCAGGCCGTCATTGGCAATCGCCTGCGCCGTCAGCAGCGCGTGGTTGATGCACCCTTCCTGGATCCCCACCACCATCACTACCGGAAGCTGCTCCTGCACGACCCATTCAGACAGCGGACGCAGGTCATTCATCAGGCTGCGCCAGCCGCCCGTCCCTTCAACCACCACGTGGTCAACCTTCTCGCTCAGGTTCGCCAGGCCGTCGGACAGCAGGGGATAATTAATCAGGCCGCTGTGCGCCACGCTGCTCTCGTCTTCGCTTAACGCAATGGGATTGACCGCGTGATAAGGCAGCTCCAGTGACGAGACGCTTTGCAGCACCAGGGCGTCTTTATTACGCAATCCCTCTGGCGTCTCTTTACTGCCTTTTGCGACCGGTTTGTACCCTGCCACGCGTTTACCGCTTGCTGCCAGCGCCTGCAGCAATGCGCGGGATACGACGGTCTTGCCGACAGAGGTATCTGTACCAGTAACAAAGAAACGCTTAAGCATGACTCACTCCACCTCTTGGGTATGCTTCGAAAATATAAACCAGGTAAATAATTCAGTGGAGGAAGTCTACGGGATGCGTGCGCTACCCGGCTTGAGATAGCGCAATTTTTCTTACATCTGCGGAAAAGAGTTAACCCTGTAACAGGCGGATCAACAGCGAGCCGTTATACATGGCATCTTTGACCAGCGCCGCCCCGGCCATCGTACCCTTGTTGGAAAACTGGGTACTTTCTACCGCAATATTTTTGCTGTAGGCGGGAAGCGACTGCTGATGGATACAGGCCGAGATCGCCGGGAAGAGGATCTCCGCCGCCTGGCTCAGCGGCGAGCCAATGAGGATTTTTTGCGGGTTGAAGAGGTTCACCATAATGGCCAGAATGCGGCCAACGTTATTCCCCACCCCGGTAATAATGTCCTTCGCCAGCAGATCGCCCTCGCGCGCGGCGGCGCAGAGAGAGTCCACCGTTAAGGGTTGTCCGTGCAGCGAGGAGCTCATGGACTGGCCGAGCCGGACCTGCGCCAGTTCCAGCACGCTTTCCACGCTGGCAATGGTCTCCAGACAGCCGTGGTTCCCGCAGTAGCAGCGCTTGCCGTACGGGTCGACCTGGGTGTGGCCAATTTCCACCAGGCTGCTGCTTCCGGCGTGGAGAAGACGTCCGTCGGTGATCACGCCCGCCCCGACGTTATGGTCGATGACCACCTGAATCACATCCCTCGCGCCGCGGGACGCGCCAAACAGCGCCTCTGCCATCGTCCAGGCGCTAATGTCATGCTGAATATAGACCGGCACGCCGGTATGATTTTTCAGCACCTCGCCCAGCGGCATCTCTTTGACGTCGTCGTAAAACGGCATGCGGTGAACAATACCGTTTTCGGTATCAATAATCCCCGGCATGGTGATGGCAATCGCCGTTAAGCGTTCGAGCCGCTGCTGATGGCGAATAAAGAAGTGATCGATGTGCGACACAATCGCGTCGAGGAGCGGTTCCTCCGCGTTGAGCGGCAGTTCAAGGCGGTCTTCCACCACCAGCTTGCTGCTCAGGTCGCGCAGCGCGAGGAAGATCTCCCCCCGGCTGATGCGCAATGACAGGTAGTGCCACGCTTCCGTTTCAACCACCAGCCCGACTGCCGGACGGCCACGGCTGCCCGGCTCCTGAATTTCCGTCTCCTGAACCAGGTGCGCTTCCAGCATCTCGCGGACAATTTTGGTGATACTGGCAGGTGCCAGCTGTGCCAGGCGCGAAAGATCGATACGCGAAACCGGACCAAGCTGATCAATCAGGCGATACACCGCGCCAGCGTTGGTCTGCTTAATCTGATCGATGTGCCCTGGCTGACTATCAGCAACCACCTCGTACTCCCTTATTTTCGAGCTTCGAAATAAACTGTTTGCTATGGTGAAGCACTTCCATGTCCGTCGTCAAATATTTACTTAGCCATGTGATTTACCGCACATTTTTGCCCCCTTTTCCCTGGGAATGCCGTCCGGCAGAGGCGCTAATTAACTGCTGTTTGAAGCGCTGCGCGGCGTGGCTCTGCTCGCGATGTTTCGACCAGACCAGCCACATTTCTGAAACGGCGTCCTCTTCGGCAATGGTCACCCAGCGCATTTCGCGCAATTGTACCCGCTTAAAGGAGGCCGGAAGAATCGACACGCCCAGCCCGGCCGCGACCAGGCCTATAATCGTCATCGCTTCCCCCACCTCCTGGGTGATGACCGGGGCAAGATCGTAGCGGCGCATCAGTCCCAGGATATCGTCATACAGACCCGTCCCGACCTGCGGGTCAAAAAAGACAAACGGCTCTTTTGCCAGCTCTGCCAGCGAGACCGCCGGACGCGACGCCAGCGGGTGATCGTGTGGGATCATCGCCATCAGCGGCTCGCGCAGGATCACCTCCCACGCCAGCGTGTCCGGCAGCTGGGTGTTACGCATCAGCCCCAGATCCAGCGAACCTTCATTCAGCGGCGCAATCTGCTCGCGGGTGTTGATTTCGCGCGTCTGAATATGAACATCCGGAAAGTTACGACGGAATGACGAAAGGGTCTCCGAGACGGCGCTGATAAACGGCGCGGACGAGGTGAACCCGATTCGCAGTTCTCCGGCCTCCCCGAGATAGAGCCGTTCTGCCCGAGCGGCGGCGTCATCGACCATGCTCAGAATTTGTCGGCTGTCGATCAGGAACTGCCTACCCGCCGCCGTCAGGCTCACGCTGCGGTTGGTGCGGGCCAGAAGGCGCGCCCCGACCTGCTGTTCCAGGATTTGTATCTGCTGGCTTAACGGTGGCTGAGAGATATTCAGCCGTGCCGCCGCGCGGCCAAAATGCAGCTCCTCGGCGACGGCGACAAAGTAGCGAAGATGACGCAGCTCGATATTCATATTTTTAAAGTATCATTTGAGATTATTAATATATTAGACAGAATATTTACATTTTCCTACCCTGAACACGTGGTCATACCCGTCACCAGAAATCACGGGGATGTTTAAGCAAGGAAACTGTGTGAGTCGTACAACTACTATTGATATCGATCCGGCAAGAGATATCAATGATTTACCCGCAGCACCGCAGCCGGTCCAGTTCATTAAACGTGGTACCCCCCAATTTATGCGCGTCACGCTGGCGCTCTTTTCCGCCGGTCTGGCGACCTTCGCCCTGCTCTATTGCGTTCAGCCGATCCTGCCCGTTCTCTCTCATGAGTTTGGCGTATCGCCTGCCAGCAGCAGTATTTCACTTTCAATTTCAACCGGGATGCTGGCGGTTGGCCTGCTCTTTACCGGCCCGCTCTCGGATGCCATAGGCCGTAAACAGGTGATGGTGACCGCGCTGATGCTGGCATCGGTCTGCACGTTGCTCTCGACGATGATGACCAGCTGGCACGGCATTCTGGTGATGCGCGCGCTGATTGGGCTCTCGCTCAGCGGCGTGGCGGCAGTTGGGATGACCTACCTCAGCGAGGAGATCCACCCGAGCTTTGTTGCTTTTTCTATGGGGCTTTACATCAGCGGGAACTCGATTGGCGGAATGAGCGGACGCCTGCTTAGCGGGGTGTTTACCGACTTCTTTAGCTGGCGTATTGCGCTGGCGGTCATCGGGTGTTTTGCGCTGGCATCAGCCCTGATGTTCTGGAAAATTCTGCCGGAATCGCGCCATTTCCGCCCGACCTCCCTGCGCCCAAAAACGCTGTTTATCAACTTCCGCCTGCACTGGCGTGACAAAGGGCTGCCGCGCCTGTTTCTGGTCGGCTTCCTGCTGATGGGCTCGTTCGTCACGCTGTTTAACTATATTGGCTACCGCCTGATGCTCTCGCCGTGGCACCTGAGCCAGGCTATTGTCGGTTTACTCTCGGTTGCTTATTTGACCGGAACGTGGAGCTCACCGAAGGCCGGGGCGATGACCGCACGCTATGGGCGCGGCCCGGTGATGCTGTTCTTCACGGCGGTGATGCTGGTCGGCCTGCTGCTGACGCTCTTCTCCTCCCTGTGGCTGATTTTTGCCGGAATGCTGCTCTTCTCCGCGGGGTTCTTCGCCGCTCACTCGGTCGCCAGCAGCTGGATTGGCCCGCGCGCGCGTCGCGCCAAAGGCCAGGCATCGTCGCTGTATCTGTTTAGCTATTACCTGGGTTCCAGCATCGCCGGGACCCTCGGCGGCGTGTTCTGGCATAACTACGGCTGGAACGGCGTGGGCGGGTTTATCGCGCTGATGCTGTGCGCGGCGCTGCTGGTGGGAGCAAGTCTTCATAAACGTCTGAGATAATAAGCCTGCGGGCTGATGTCCGGTAAGACGAGCTATTCAGATAAACGGCACCAGCGTACTGGTGCCGTTTCACGTTCAGGAATCCCAGGCCTGCTCTATCTTAGCGGCTTCAAACTGCGGAGGCGGCTTTCGGAAACGGCGCGTTAGCCATGTCAGGTAAAGGATCCCCAGTGCCGCCCAGATGAGGCCAAGCGTCAGGGACGTTGCTTCGAGGTTTATCCACAGCACGCCGACCGTTACGGCACCAATGAGCGGCAGCAGGAGATAGTGGAACCGGTCTTTCCACGTTTTGTTCAGCCCCTTACGCCGCCAGAAGTGGTTGTACACCGAGAGATTAACAAACGTAAACGCCACCAGCGCGCCAAAGTTGATCAGCGCCGTCGCGGTCACGAGGTCAAAGTACAGGGCCGACAGCGCCACTATCCCTACCATAATGACGTTCAGGGCCGGAGTACGCCATTTCGGATGCACGTAGCCAAACACCCGTTCCGGAAAAACGTTGTCACGCCCCATCACATACAGCAAGCGCGAGACGCTGGCGTGCGAGGCCAGGCCTGAAGCGAGCGTATTCACAAACGTGGTACACAGAAACACCGACTGGAAGAGCTTGCCGCCCACGTACAGCGCAATTTCCGGCAGCGCGGCGTCCGGGTTCTTGAAGCGCGCGATCGACGGGAAAAAGAGCTGCATGAAAAACGAGGCAACAATGAATATCAGCCCGCCATACAGTGCGGTCAGGAAAATGGCTTTGGGAATCACCCGCGCCGCGTTTGGCGTCTCTTCCGACAGCGTGGTGACCGCGTCAAAGCCGAGGAAAGAGAAGCAGACGATAGTCGCGCCGGTAATAATAGGGATCAGGTGCGCGTTCTCGCTGATAAACGGCTGGAGCGACCACACGGTGCCGACGCCCTCTCCCTTGTGCAGGCCATGCACCACGAGTATGACAAACACCACCATGATGGCGACCTGCACCAGCACAAACAGGGTGTTAAAGTTGGCGACCAAATTAACGCTCTTCAGGTTCGCCAGCGTCAGGATCGTCACAAACCCTACCACCCAGACCCACGGCGGAACTTCGGGGAACAGCGCGGAAAGGTAGATCTTCGCCAGCAGCACGTTGATCATCGGCAGGAAGAGATAGTCCAGCAGCGATGACCAGCCGACCATGAAACCCAGATGGGGTCCGATCGATTTCTGCGTGTAGGTGTACGCAGAGCCCGCTTCCGGGAACTGTCGCACCAGCTTGCCGTAGCTGATGGCGGTAAACATGACGCCAGCCAGCGCCAGGAGATACGAGGCGGGCACGTGGCCATTGCTGATACCAGACACAATGCCGAAGGTATCAAACACGGTCATGGGGGTGAGGTAAGCCAGCCCCATCATGACCACCTGCCAGAGCTTGAGGGAGCTGCGCAGCCGGGTTTTTCCGGCCATGCCCGGCGAGTCAAGAGACGTGTTAGTCGCCATAAACCGTCCCCCCTATGCTTACCGTGGTTTGCAATCGCGTTGACCTTAACGCAAACCTGCTTAGCAAAGGGGGAAATTGTAAAGAACAAACGCGATCGTACCAGCGCACCGTCTCTGGCTCGCACTCACAGCAGGAGCCTGACTGGCCCCCTTCGCCCTGCGGATAGTTGAACATCTGCATCATTTCCTACCTCGTCACACAGTGTCGTTAAGAAAATCCCTGTGCCGCCTGCGCTCCATAACGCGACTCCCGGGAGATAGCTGGCGTGCCAGCGAACAGTTCGGCCAGGCTCCGCGCAGGCCGTTTGGTGATACGTATGCGATGAAACAAAGCTGCCCCTTACCGGGGCACGTCATCAGGCGTTTTTCAGCATCCACTCAATTTCAGTTTCGGTAATCAGGCGTTCAAACTGCAGCAACTCATCATTTTTGCAGGCGTGATAGACGTGGCAGAAACGTTCGCCCAGCCGCTCTCGAAGATTATCGTTTTGCATAAATTCCCACAGCGCATCGCTCTGACGGATCGGGAACGGCAGCCCGTCCTGCTCCAGGCCATTGCCTTCAACTTCTTCCTGCAGGGGTAAATCGTTATCCAGCCCGTGTAAAATGCCGGCAAAAATCGCCGCCATCACCAGATACGGGTTCGCGTCTGCTCCCGCCACCCGGTACTCGACCCGGTGGTTATGGCGATCGCCGCAGGGGATACGCAGGGCAACCGTGCGATTGTTGTGTCCCCATGACGCCTGCGTCGGCACGTACATTCCCGGCTGGAAACGGCGGTAGGAGTTGACGTTCGGTGCCAGTAGCGCCATGGACGCCGGCATCAGATCGATCATCCCGGCCAGCGCGCGTTTCAGCAGCGCGGAATCCTCGCCGCTGGCGTCTGCGAGCACGTTTTCGCCTCTGTTGTTTTGCATGCTGATGTGGATATGCATCCCGCTGCCCGCATGCTCTTCATACGGCTTTGCCATAAACGTGGCGTGCATCTTATGTTTTTCCGCCATCTGCCTGACGAGACGTTTTAGCGCCAGCGCATCATCGCAGGCATCAAGCACGTTTTCCGTATGGTGCAGGTTAATCTCAAACTGGCCCGGAGAGGCCTCGGCCACTGCTCCGTCGGCGGGGATCAGCTGCAGCTGCGCCAGTTCGTCAATGTCATTCAGCACGTCAGCAAAGTGGTTCAGGTTATCAACCGAGTAGACCTGACTCTGCGTGTTACGCACGTCGGTGCCCGGCGCGCAGGGTGGCTGCAGATAGCCTTCGGCATCGCGTTTGCGGTCAAGTAAATAGAACTCCAGCTCTACCGCTACCACGGGGAACAGACCGCGCTGGCGCAGCTGCTGCCAGAGTCGGTTGAGTACGTTCCGCGGCTCAACGTCAAAGGGAGCGCCATCTTCATCGACCATGGTGAGCTGCACCTGACCAATGTATTCCGGGTCGGCGGCGGACGGCGTCAGGGTGCCCGGCACCGGCACGCAGATACAGTCCGGCTCGCCGAGCTCCTGCCCCAGGCCCGCCTCTTCCACTACGTTACCCAAAATGTCCATGGCGAAAACCGATGCCGGGAAATAGCAGCCTTTTTCAAGTTTGCTCAGTCCGGCAACCGGGATGCGTTTGCCGCGAAAACAGCCGTTCAGGTCGGTCAGGAGGACGTCAATAAACTGGGTGTCAGGATACTTTTCTAAATAGCGCTTCACTTCCTGCGTAAAGGCGCTGCCCCGCCTTTCATCCGTGTGCTGCACAAAGTTCTCAACTTCTACGATATTGGTTTCCATGATTTACCACCGTTTTTGGGTTTTGCGTTCGCTGCTCAGGACTGTCAAATATAATGTCCACTCTATCGAATCTGTATGCAAACAAATTGTTTGTCAAATGTTAAATTAAGTTTGCAAAAGGCAGATCCCGTTGCTAGATTGAGAAAATATTGAACGAAAAGGCCGTTTCAGAGGCGATAATGGCCTAAATTTAGTCCACTTTGTGAGGGCGATCATGGAAAATATAATGAACAAGCCAGTTATTGGCGTGGTGATGTGCAGAAACAGGCTTAAGGGTCATGAGACCCAAACCCTGCAAGAAAAGTACCTGAATGCCGTTATTAACGCGGGGGGCTTACCTATTGCCTTACCGCATGCGCTGGCAGAGCCAGAGCTAATGACCGCTCTGCTGCCAACCCTGGACGGAATTTACCTGCCGGGCAGCCCAAGTAACGTGCAGCCGCACCTGTATGGTGAAAACGGCGATGAGCCTAACGCCGATCCCGGGCGAGATCTTCTGAGTATGGCGCTGATTGCCGCCGCGCTCGAAAGGCGCATCCCCATTTTCGCCATCTGCCGGGGGCTGCAGGAACTGGTTGTTGCGACGGGAGGGACGCTATATCGTCGCCTGTTCGAGCAGAACGACCTGCTTGAACACCGGGAGGATGCTGAACTGCCGGTTGAGCTACAATACGCCCCGTCTCATGAAGTTCAGGTTCAGGAGGGAGGACTGCTGTCTCAATTAATACCAGGCTGTAACAAATTTTGGGTAAACTCGTTACACGGGCAAGGTGCACGAACGTTAGGACCACGGCTTCGCGTGGAGGCCCGCTCGACGGACGGGCTGGTCGAAGCGGTTAGCGTTCATGACCACCCTTTTGCCCTCGGCGTGCAATGGCACCCCGAATGGAACAGCAGCGAGTACGCCCTGTCACGCATGTTGTTTGAAGGTTTTATCACCGCCTGTCAAAGCCACGTTGCCGAGAAGCAACGGCTTTGACCACTATCGTAAAGGAAATGCAACTATGAGCGATGACGGACTGGCGCCAGGGAAACGTCTGTCAGAGATCCGCCAGCAGCTGGGTCTCTCGCAGCGGCGTGCCGCCGAACTGTCTGGGTTAACACACAGTGCCATCAGCACCATTGAGCAGGACAAAGTCAGTCCTGCCATCAGTACGCTGCAAAAGCTGCTGAAAGTTTATGGGCTGTCGCTCTCGGAATTCTTTTCGGAACCGGAAAAACCTGATGAACCGCAGGTGGTTATTAATCAGGAAGACCTTATCGAAATAGGCAGTCAGGGGGTTTCGATGAAGCTGGTTCATAACGGAAATCCGAACCGTACGCTGGCGATGATTTTTGAAACTTACCAGCCTGGAACCACGACCGGAGAGAGGATCAAACATCAGGGCGAGGAGATCGGTACGATACTGGAAGGTGAAATAGTGCTGACCATTAATGGCCAGCCTTATCACCTGGTTGCGGGGCAGAGCTATGCCATCAATACCGGCATACCGCACAGCTTCAGCAACACCTCGGCAGGAATCTGCCGCATTATCAGTGCCCACACCCCTACCACGTTCTAATTACCACTCAGTCCCGGCGTAAGCGCGCTTACGCCGGGACAAATAAAAACGATCAATGTCGGCATTCAACGGGTTAATTCCCGGGATGCCTCACGGCTTCGTATTGCCTGAAACGGCCATGCCTTTATTTATCTGATTGCGAAAGAAAGGAGTGAATATGCATTTTCAGCACCTGACTTACTGGCAGGATAAAGCAAAAAACAGCGCCATTGAGACCCGGTTATTTATTAACGGTGCCTATTGTGACGCCGCCGATAATGCCACGTTTGAAACCGTCAATCCCGCGACCCGGCAGACCCTGGCGAACGTGGCCCGGGGCAAGCAGGCGGACGTGGACCGCGCGGTTCAGGCCGCGCGTGAGGTATTTGAGCGCGGTGACTGGTCGCAGGCGTCTCCGGCGCAGCGCAAGGCCGTGCTACATAAGCTCGCCGATTTGATGGAACGCCACGGCGAAGAGCTGGCCTTACTGGAAACGCTGGATACCGGTAAACCCATTCGCCACAGCCTGCGCGACGATATTCCCGGCGCGGCGCGCGCCATTCGCTGGTACGCCGAAGCGGCGGATAAAGTCTACGGCGAAGTGGCGCCTACGGGTCCGGGCGAGCTGGCGATGATCGTGCGCGAGCCGATCGGGGTTGTCGCTGCCATCGTCCCCTGGAACTTCCCGCTGCTGCTGGCCTGCTGGAAGCTGGGCCCGGCGCTGATCGCGGGCAACAGCGTGGTATTAAAACCGTCGGAGAAATCGCCGCTCTCCGCCTTGCGGCTGGCCGGGCTGGCGAAAGAGGCGGGCCTGCCGGACGGCGTGCTGAATGTGATAAGCGGTTACGGCCACGAAGCGGGCCAGGCGCTGGCACTGCATCCGGAGGTCGAGGTGCTGACGTTTACCGGCTCTACCCGTACCGGCAAGCAGCTGTTGAAGGACGCGGGTGAAAGCAACATGAAGCGCGTCTGGCTCGAGGCAGGCGGCAAGAGCGCCAACATTATCTTTGCCGACTGTCCGGACCTGGACAAGGCCGTGAGCGCAACCGCCGCCGGGATTTTTTATAACCAGGGGCAAGTCTGCATCGCCGGCACCCGTCTGCTGCTCGAAGACGGCATCGCCGATGACTTCCTGGCAAGGCTGAAAGCGCAGGCCCGTCACTGGCAGCCGGGCGATCCGCTCGACCCCGACAGCACGATGGGAATGCTCATCGACGCTGCGCACGCCGATACCGTCCACACGTTTATTCGCGAGGGAACCCAAAAAGGTACGCTGCTGCTGGACGGGCGGGAACAATCATGGCCTTCCGCAGTAGGTCCAACCATTTTTGTCGACATCGACCCTGCCTCCCCGCTGTGCCGGGAAGAGATTTTCGGGCCGGTGCTGGTCGTCACCCGTTTTAAAACCGAAGAGGAAGCCTTAACGCTGGCCAACGACAGTGAATATGGGCTTGGCGCGGCGGTATGGACCCGCGATCTCTCCCGCGCGCACCGCATGAGCCGCCGTCTGAAGGCAGGCTCGGTCTTCGTCAATAACTATAACGACGGTGATATGACCGTACCCTTTGGCGGCTATAAGCAGAGCGGCAACGGTCGCGATAAGTCCCTGCACGCGCTGGAAAAATTTACCGAACTGAAAACCATCTGGATTGCCCTGGAGCCTCAATCATGACCGAACATACCACCAGCTACTACGCGGCCAGCGCGAACGCTTACGAACCTTTCCCGACGCTTAACGAGTCGATCAGCTGCGACGTGTGCGTGGTAGGCGGCGGCTATACCGGCCTCTCCTCCGCGCTGCATCTCGCCGAAATGGGCTACGACGTGGTGCTCCTTGAAGGCGCGCGCATCGGCTTCGGCGCCAGCGGACGTAACGGCGGCCAGCTGGTTAACTCCTACAGCCGCGATATCGACGTGATTGAGAAAAACTACGGACCTGATGCCGCCAGAGTCCTCGGAAGCATGATGTTTGAAGGCGGGGAAATCATCCGGGAGCGTATCAAGCGCTATCAGATCCAGTGCGACTATCGTCCCGGCGGGCTGTTTGTGGCGCTAAACGATAAGCAGCTCGAGACGCTGGAGGAGCAAAAAGCCAACTGGGAACGCTACGGCAACACGCAGCTCGAGCTGCTGGACGCCAGCGCCATCCGCCGGGAAGTCGACAGCGAGCGCTATACCGGCGCGCTGCTGGACCGCAGTGGGGGGCACATTCATCCGCTGAACCTGGCGATCGGCGAAGCGGACGCCATTCGCCTGAACGGCGGGCGGGTGTATGAACAGTCCCCGGTGACCGCCATTCAGCACACCAGCCCGGCCGTGGTGAGCACGCAGCATGGCCAGGTGACGGCCCGCTACGTGATCGTCGCCGGGAATGCCTATCTGGGCGATAAGATAGAACCGGAACTGGCAAAACGCAGCATGCCCTGCGGCACCCAGGTGGTGACCACCGCCCCGCTGCCGGAAGAGGTCGTCCGCACGCTGATCCCCAATAACTACTGCGTGGAAGATTGCAACTACCTGCTGGATTACTACCGTCTCACCGCCGACAACCGCCTGCTGTACGGCGGTGGCGTCGTCTATGGCGCGCGCGATCCGGACGATGTCGAGCGCATGGTGATGCCAAAGCTGCTGAAAACCTTCCCTCAGCTGGCAGGCGTCAAAATCGACTACCGCTGGACGGGCAACTTCCTGCTGACCCTGTCACGCATGCCGCAGTTTGGTCGTCTGGATAAAAACATCTATTACATGCAGGGCTACAGCGGCCACGGCGTGACCTGCACCCACCTGGCCGGACGGCTGATCTCGGAACTGTTGCGCGGTGACGCTGAGCGCTTTGATGCGTTTGCCAAACTCCCGCACTACCCCTTCCCGGGCGGTCGCAGCCTGCGGATCCCATTCACGGCGATGGGCGCGGCGTATTACAGCCTGCGCGATCGTCTTGGCGTATGATCGTTTCGACAAAAAGGTATCTGACATGAGTAACCAGGAATTTCATCAGCGCAGACTTTCTGCCACCCCGCGCGGCGTAGGCGTAATGTGTGATTTCTTTGCCCGCACGGCGGAGAATGCCACGCTTACCGACGTGGAAGGCAACGACTATATCGATTTCGCCGCCGGGATCGCGGTACTCAATACCGGGCATCGTCATCCTGAACTGGTGGCCGCAGTGGAAAAACAGCTTCACCAGTTCACCCACACGGCCTACCAGATTGTGCCGTATGAAAGCTACGTTTCATTAGCCGAAAAACTTAACGAGCTGGCCCCGGTGCAGAGCCCGGCCAAAACGGCGTTCTTCACTACGGGCGCGGAAGCGGTGGAAAATGCCATTAAAATCGCCCGGGCCCACACCGGCAGACCGGGCGTGATTGCATTCGGGGGAGGCTTTCACGGCCGAACCTATATGACCATGGCGTTAACCGGCAAGGTCGCGCCTTATAAGCTGGGATTTGGCCCCTTCCCGGGGTCGGTTTATCACGTGCCGTATCCCTCCGAGCTGCACGGCATAACGACCCAGGATGCCATCACGGCGATAGAACGCCTGTTCAAAGCTGATATTGAGGCGAAACAGGTGGCGGCGATTATTTTTGAACCCATTCAGGGTGAAGGCGGATTTAACGTCGCCCCGCCTGAGCTGGTGGCCGCCATCCGCCGTATCTGCGACGAGCATGGGATCGTGATGATTGCAGACGAAGTGCAGAGCGGCTTCGCCCGGACGGGTAAACTGTTTGCCATGGAACACTACGCGGACAAGCCCGACCTGATGACGATGGCTAAAAGCCTCGCAGGCGGAATGCCGCTGTCCGGCGTGGTGGGCCGCGCCGGGATAATGGACGCGCCGGCTCCCGGCGGTCTGGGGGGGACCTATGCAGGCAACCCGCTGGCGGTGGCCGCCGCGCACGCGGTGCTGAATATTATCGACAGCGAGTCACTCTGCGCGCGCGCCCGTCATCTGGGCGATCGACTGAAAGCCACGCTGGAGGAGATTCAGGGCGGTTTTCCTGCGCTCGTGGCGATAAGGGGAAGAGGATCGATGATTGCGGCGGAGTTTTTTGATCCCGAGAGCCGTGAACCGTCGGCCGCCATCGCGCAGGCGATCCAGCAAAAGGCGCTCTCCCAGGGCCTGCTGCTGTTGATTTGCGGCCAGTACGGCAACGTGATCCGCTTCCTTTATCCGCTGACCATTCCGGATGCCCAGTTCAACCAGGCGCTGGCGATCCTGCAGCAGGTTATGCGTGATAAGGCCTAAGCGCCCACCGAAAACCGTCTCCCGGAATTGCGGCGACGGTTTCCACGGAGGAGGTCTGCATAGATTTCCTCCGTGTGGGAAATGTTGGGGAATTTGGTCTGTTTCATTGTATGCTCCCTGAAACACATCCCTGGCAAGAGGAAATAAGAATTGCAAAAAACATCCGCCTATCAGTCACTTGTGAAAACCTTCCAGCGCCTCTCCCGCTTCTCGCACCTCTCCTCTATCGCCAGCTGGGACATGTTTACCATGATGCCGCCAGGCGGCAGCGCCGCGCGCGGCGAGGCGCTGGCGGAGATGAGCGTCCTGCAGCACCAGATCCTGACCGATAAAAAAGTCGGTGACCTGTTAGCGGCGGCGGCAGGTGAAGATCTGAATGACGTCGAACAGGCCAACCTGCGCGAAATGACGCGCCACTATCAGCAGGCCACCCTGCTGCCGGAATCGCTGGTGGAAGCCAAATCCCTCGCGGGCAGCAGGTGTGAACACGCCTGGCGCACGCAGCGCCCAGCCAACGACTGGCAGGGTTTTTCCGCCAACCTGAAAGAGGTGGTCAAACTCAGCCGCGAAGAGGCTCGCCTGCGTGCCGAAGCCAAAGGCTGTACGCCGTACGACGCGCTGCTGGATATTTTTGAGCCCGACATGACCAGCGCCCGTCTGGACGTTCTGTTCGGCGATATGAAGTCCTGGCTACCGGACCTGCTGGCAAACGTGGTGGAAAAACAGGCTCAGCGGTCGTTTATTCCCCCGCAGGGCCCCTTCCCGACGGCAACCCAGCGCGAGCTGGGCCTGGAAGCCATGAAGATGCTCGGCTTCGATTTTAACGGCGGTCGCCTGGACGTCAGTGCGCACCCGTTCTGCGGCGGCGTCCCGGAGGACGTGCGCATCACCACGCGCTATGACGAGGATGAACTGCTCAGCGCGCTGTTTGGCGTGATCCACGAAACCGGACACGCCCGCTACGAACAAAACCTGCCGCGCGCGTGGGCAGGACAGCCGATTGCCCTGGCGCGCTCAACAGCAATCCATGAGTCACAGAGCCTGTTCTTTGAAATGCAGCTGGGACGCAGTGAAGCCTTCCTCAAGCATCTTCTCCCTGCGGTGCATGCCCGCTTTGGCAGCCAGGCGGCGTTCAGCGAAGAGAACTTTATTGCCTGGAACCAGCGCGTGAAGCCTGGCTATATCCGCGTCGATGCGGACGAAGTGAGCTACCCGGCACACGTGGTGCTGCGCTATGAGATTGAGCGTGCGTTGATCAACGGCGAGATTGAGGTGGACGATATTCCTGCCCTGTGGGATGAGAAAATGCAGGCCTGGCTCGGGTTATCCACCAAAGACAACTACCGCAACGGCTGTATGCAGGATATCCACTGGACCGACGGCGGTTTTGGTTACTTCCCGTCCTATACGCTTGGCGCTATGTATGCCGCGCAGCTGTTCCATGCCGCCAGGACCGCACTGCCGGGTCTGCAGGCCTCCATCGCTGAGGGCGATTTTTCCGCACTCTTTGAGTGGCTGCGTCAGAACATCTGGCAGCACGGTAGCCGCTTCAGCACGTCGCAGTTAATCACCCAGGCGACGGGCGAGGATCTGAATATCCGTTACTTCCGCGAACATCTGACCTCGCGCTATTTGTAATCTGCATCGCCGGGGGGAACCCCGGCAATGTACATATGGTTACACGCCGATACCAATCACTCACGGAAACCTCGAATTTACAGGGATATAGTTATTTCAACGGCCCCGCAGTGGGGTTAAATGAAAAACCAAATTCGAGGGTATGAGAATGAATAAAGTATTAGCTCTGGTTGTTGCCGCTGCTATGGGTCTGTCTTCTGCTGCGTTTGCTGCTGACACTACCGCAACTACTGCACCGGCTGCCGCACCTGCTGCAACCACCACCGCTGCGCCAGCAAAAGCGGTTCACCATAAGAAACATCACAAAGCTGCAGCGAAAAAAGAAGCCGCTGCACCAGCAACCGCAGCACCAACCGAGCAAAAAGCTCAGGCTGCCAAAAAGCACCACAAAAAAGCCGCTAAACCCGCTGTAGAACAGAAAGCACAGGCGGCTAAAAAGCACCACCACAAGAAAGCCGCTAAACCCGCTGTAGAGCAGAAAGCGCAGGCTGCTAAAAAACATCACCACAAAAAAGCCGCTAAACCGGCTGTAGAACAGAAAGCTCAGGCTGCTAAAAAGCATCACAAAAAAGCAGTAAAACACGAAGCTGCTAAACCAGCTGCACAGCCAGCTGCGTAAGAGTACAAGCTTAACCGTGCCCTTCGGGGCACGTTGGTAAACCGGCGCTGAACCGGAACAGGTTCCGCGCCGTTTTTTTTTATCCGGAGGGCGTATGCTGCGACGCTATCGGTTTGAGCTGATTCTGATCCTGCTTATTTTATGCGCGCTCATCGCAAGCCATTTTTATCTTTCCTGATTGTAGCACGCTGATTTTACTCCCACTTTAGCGCTGTCCCGTCTATAGTATTTTCATAGGGTTCACTTTTAATAATCATAATTACCCCCACCAGAGTGTGATATGCGTAAATCTGTTGTGTTGTTACTGGGAACGTTTGGTCTTTTTTCTGGATTCTCACATGCGGATGATGGCGGTGATGACACCATTAGCGCGAAAGAGCTAAAGACGCTTTTTTTCGGTCATGACGATCGTACGCGCGTCGCCGATCCCACCCAGGCCCCCTGGGATGCAATAGGTCAACTGGAAACCGCCAGCGGTAACTTATGTACTGCGACGTTGATCACCCCACAGCTAGCCCTGACGGCAGGCCACTGTTTGTTAACACCGCCAAACGGCAAGCCGGATAAAGCGGTTGCCTTGCGGTTTGTGTCGCAAAAAGGGACCTGGCGCTATGAAATCCACGGCATTGAAGGCCGGGTCGATCCGTCTCTCGGCAAACGTCTGAAACCGGATGGTGACGGCTGGATAGTGCCACCGGCGGCCGCCTCATGGGATTTTGGCCTGATCGTTTTACGCTACCCGCCTTCAGGCATTACGCCGTTGCCGTTATTTGACGGCGACAAAGCCGCACTCACCGCCGCGCTGAAAGCCGCCGACCGAAAGGTGACGCAGTCGGGCTATCCTGTCGATCATCTTGATACGCTTTATACGCATACCGACTGTATTGTGACGGGCTGGGCGCAAAACAGCGTGCTTTCGCATCAGTGCGATACGTTGCCGGGCGACAGCGGTTCACCGCTGATGCTGAAAACGGAAAACGGCTGGCAGCTGATCGGAGTCCAGAGCTCGGCCCCGGCGGCAAAAGACCGGTGGCGTGCCGACAACCGGGCCCTGTCCGTTACCGGTTTCCGCGACCAGCTGGAAGCGCTGGCGCAGCAGTAAATTAGCAGCGTCTGACCTTACGTAACGCTCTGATTGACTCAATCGGCATCGGCTGGCTGAACCAAAAACCCTGCAGTTGATCGCAGCCAGCCAGCCGCAGCAGTTTCATTTGCTTCTCGGTTTCCACCCCTTCTGCCACCACCGCCATGCCTAACGCATTGGCGATCCGCACCGTGCCGCTCACCAGCGCTGCCGCCTGTTCATCGTGGTCCACCAGCCCGGCCAGGGATTTGTCGATCTTGATGGTGTCGAAGTTAAAACGCCGCAAATAGCCAATGCTGGAATAGCCGGTGCCAAAATCATCCAGCGCCACCGCGGTGCCCAGCGCTTTGAGATTGGCTATCGCCATGCGGGCACGCTCCGGATTTTCCAGCACATAGCTCTCCGTGACCTCAAGCTGCAGACGGTGGGCCGGGAAACGGGTGCTCTCCAGCACGCTGGCCACTTTTTCTTCAAAGGCAGGATCGCGAAACTGCGCGGGCGAGATATTAACGGAAAGCTTTAATTCACCGTACGGCTGCAGATCCTCACAGGCCCGCTGCAGCACAAACTGACCCAGTTTGTAAATCAGACCGCTGGTCTCCGCAATGGCGATAAAGGTATCCGGACCAAGCGGCCCCTCCGGGCGACGCGGCCAGCGGACCAGCGCTTCGACGCTGCTCATTGTCTGGCTGCGGGCGTCAACGATCGGCTGATACCAGACCTCAAACTCATCGCGCTCCAGACCGTCACGAATCTGATTTTCAATCGCCAGCTTGCGTTCCCGGACGCTGTTCAGCTCCGCGTCGTAGTGGGTGATACGCCCTTTCCCGCTCATTTTGGCGTGATACATGGCAATATCGGCGCGGCGAAACAGTTCCGAGCTGTTGCATTCGGTCAGGGTTCCGCTGGCGATACCGATGCTGGCACCGATATGGATTGTGCGTTCCCCCAGTTGAACCGGGGTGGTGAGAAAATCCAGCACGGAAACGGCAAAGGCGGTAGCCTGCTCCTCTGCATCATCACCGCCGATGGTCATGGCGAACTCATCCCCGCCCATGCGCGCCAGCATCCCGCCGGGCGGCACGCGTTCATTCAGCGTTTTTGCTATCGCCACGATGAGATCGTCACCCACGCTGTGGCCGTAGATGTCATTCACATCCTTAAAGCCATCGAGATCGATAAACACCACGCTTTTGACGTCGGTATCGCCGCGTAAACGCACCCGATCCAGCGCCTCGATGAGCGCGCGCCGGTTAGGCAAGTGGCTTAGCCAGTCCGTTCTTGCAACCAGACGCGCCTGGCTTTCGCCGCGCGCGAGCTTGTACAGCCCCACGCTGCTCACCAGAATGAAAAGCAGGATCAGTGCCGACGCCAGCACCACAATCTGCCTGATATCAGAAGATGCCGCCCGGGCGGCCTGCGCGCCCGGAAGCCGCGCCTGCCAGTTCAGAAATCCGACTAACTCCCCTGCTGCACTGTGCAGCGGCATGCTGCGCTCGTTAATTTTGTCTGGGGTAAAGTGGAGGTTATCGATCTGAAAGGTGCTGCCCAGGTCAGATAAGATTCTGGCGTTCAGATGGCGGGTAATCACCAGATAGCGACGCGTTCCGTCGTGGATCTGTAACCTGCCGACCATCGGGCGAATCAGCCCAATGCCGACAAAGGCCACGCCGGTGCGCGTCTGGCTGATCCCCGCATAGATATTTTTTTCACCCGCGAGCGCTCGCCCGTGCTGGTCGATAAGTGCTTTGAGGCCGTTGCCAAAGAAGTCGAGGTTTTTTTCGTTAAAGGACCGGCTTTGGAACGATCCCCAGAGGACGTTGAAATGCTCATCCAGCACGAAGGTCCCGTCATAGAGGTTATTGATTTTAAAGCCGGTACCCCAGGTGTTGTACAGCCAGTCGGTATCAAGCGTGGGACGGTAGGCCTCCCGCACCGCATCGTCCCAGACGGCGTTATCAAGTACCAGAGAGGAGACGCGGTTAACCGAGGTCTGAATGGCACCCTGCACGGAAAGCGCCGTGCGGTGTTCATCAATTTCGTTGGTTTTAGTGCTGATAAGGTGCAGGGAAAGATAGAGCAGCGCGACGATGGAGATGATTAAGCCGATCCCCGCCATGAAGACCATGGCAAACAACGTTCTCGCATTGGGAATATTGCGCCAGCTTAATGTGCGATACATCAGCCATCCTCTTCATGTTTTGCTTTTCTAAGCGTAATACAGGCAGCGAATTTCGCTGCCTGTAAATCATGGATTGAGGTCTGTCAGGCGAGTTTTATCATGATCATGCCGGCAAGCAGCAGTATTAGCCCCATCCAGCCCTTGTTATTTAAGCGCTGGCCGAAGAGTACCCAGCCTGCGGCCAGCGTGGCGGCGATACCAAAACCACCCCACAGCGCATAGGCCACCGAAAGATCGATCCCTTTTACCGCCTGGGACAGGGCGCTGAACGCCCCCAGAACCGCGGCAATCGACATCAGGCCGTAGAGTTTACGGCGAAAACCGTCCGAGAATTTCAGCAGAACGTTTGCCAGGATTTCCAGCACGATGGCGAGCCCCAGCCAGGCCGCATGAACCCACTCAAACTGTTGCATGGTTCTGCTCCTTCTGCTGTTTGCCAGGCTTTCGGGTACCGGATTTAATCAGCACAATACCCGCGACCAGCGTCGTTAATCCGGCGACCTTCATTGTTGTTAATGTTTCGTCAAATATCAGCACGCTGAACAGCGTAATCAACAAAATACCGATCCCTTCCCAGAGTGCATACGCGACGCCCAGCGCAATTTTTTTCACCGCAAACGAGAGGAAAATATAAGAAAGCGAAATCATCACCAGCATCAAAATAAATCCGGTGTTGCCATCGCTGACGCTTGCCCACTTCATAGACAGCGTGCCGGTAATTTCAGCGATAATTGCCAGCGCTAATAGGATCCAGTAAAACATGTTTTTCTCCTGCTTGAGAATATCATCCATCGTGGCCCGCTGCATGCAGCAAACCAAAAAATACGAATTGAAATCAGACAGCTAAGCGCTTAGCGCCAGCTCAGGCAGAAGAAATGACTATAGTGCGGTGCGCCAGTGTTGCTCACCAGAAAGCAGGCAGAAGGAGGTGGAGTATACAGCGGTATTGTTTGAAGAGTACGTCCTGAACATATTGTCCATAAAATTACAATTATCCGCGTTGTTGCTTCTCGTCTTTGCGGATGAAAATTGTCCTCGGTAGTTAAACACACCAAATTTGTACCATAAGCTAGGATTTTACTCAAAGTCTTTGCAATTCTTTACCCATCCCGTTTGATTTTGGTTAGTTTATTGCAACGCCTTTCACCTTTATTATAAATAAAAAGATTATTCCGGAGTCACCATGGCTAAACCCATCATTACCCTGAACGGGTTAAAAATTGTCATCATGCTGGGCATGCTGGTGATCATACTGACAGGCGTTCGTTTTGCCGCCGACATTATTGTGCCTTTTATTCTGGCCCTGTTTGTTGCGGTGATCCTTAATCCGCTGGTACAGCGCATGACGCGGCTACGCATTCCGCGCGTGTTGGCCATCACGCTGCTTATCAGTATCATTATTGTGGCGATGGTCTTGCTGATGGCGTATCTGGGGACCTCGCTAAACGAACTGGCGCGAACGCTGCCGAAGTACCGCTCTTCGCTGGCAATCCCGCTGCTGCAGCTGGAACCCTGGCTGCAGCGCGCGGGCATCGAAGTCTCGGTTGAGGAACTCCTGAAATATATCGACCCCAATGCGGCCATGACGATCGTCACCAGCCTGCTGGCGCAGCTTTCCAATGCCATGACCTCCATTTTCCTGCTGTTTTTAACGGTGGTGTTTATGCTGCTGGAGGTGCCGCAGCTGCCGGCAAAGCTGCAGCAGATTATGGTCCGTCCGGTTGAAGGAATGGGGGCGATTCAGCGCGCGCTGGACAGCGTCTCCCGCTATCTGGTGCTGAAAACCGCCATTAGCCTGGTCACGGGCGGCGTCGTCTGGGTGATGCTTCTGGCGCTGGACGTTCGCTTTGCGTTCGTCTGGGGGCTGCTGGCGTTTGCGCTTAACTACATTCCCAACATCGGCTCCGTGCTGGCGGCGATCCCCCCTATCCTTCAGGTGCTGGTTTTCAGCGGGCTTTATGACGCGCTGATCCTGCTGGCCGGATACCTGGTCATCAATCTGGTGTTCGGTAACATTCTTGAGCCGCGCATGATGGGACGAGGTCTGGGACTCTCCACGCTGGTGGTCTTTTTGTCCCTGATTTTCTGGGGCTGGCTGCTCGGGCCGGTTGGGATGCTGCTCTCCGTCCCGCTGACCATCATCGTTAAGATTGGACTGGAACAGACGGCAGGCGGGCAAAGCATCGCCGTGCTGCTGAGCGATATGAGCCATCAATAGCGGTCAATCCACCATCGACAGGAGGGGCTTGCGGGTCCTTCCTCCTTCGCGATACGTACCGATCGCCCTCTGCCATTCCTCCAGTGGATACAACGTAACGTCGCTGTACCCGCTGTTGGGCAAATTAAGCCAGATGCGGTCAAACTCCGCGCGCCACGCCTCGGCGCTGAGCGCATCCAGACCGTTTCGGATATGGAACCACGCCACGCGCGGCAAGGGCCGTTGCTGTCTGAACGTTTGCCCGGAGAGCAGCCCGTAGCAGACAAACATGCCCTGCTCGGGCATCACGCTGAGGATCGCTTCCGCAAGCGGCCCGCCGGTGGCATCGTAGACGACGTCGGTACGCGCGGCGACGGAGCCAATCCGCTGGGCGTCATGCTGCGCGACGGGAATGATCCCCATCGCCTCCAGCCGTTCAGCGTGAACGGCGGAACGGTGAATTCCGTACACCGCTTCAGCACCCGCCTGACGCGCCCACTGCCCCAGCAGGATGGCGCAATCCGACCCGGCTGCCGTGAGCAGCACCCGCTTTCCCTGAGGCGGATAGCGGGTAAGCATCATCTGCGCCGCCAGCGGGTTGATATAGGCCCGCGCGGCCAGATGTGCGTCAACAGCGTCCGGAACGGGGATGGCATACTCTGCCGGGCAATCAACATAGCGCTGCCAGGTGCCTTGACCGCGCAGCGGCAGGACGCGTTTACCCAGCAGATGCGCAAACGACGCGGGCGCGTCGGTGACAACGCCGACACCTTCATATCCCGCTACCGCCGGTAACGGGGTTCGGTGGCGGTAGGCGCCGGTGATGGGAATGAGATCGGACGCGTTCACCGGGGAAAACAGCATTCGCGCGCGGAGATGACCCGGCGCAAGCGCCCCCAGCGGCGCGGTTTCAGGTTGCAGAACGGTTTCTGGCTCGCCAAAACGGCGATACCAGAGGGCCAGGTTTTCCATTACGATCTCACGGCTGATAGCGGAACAACTACTCGCGCCAGCCCATTGCCGGTGCGACATGTTTGAGAATAGACTCAATCACGTGCGCATTATAATCCACACCCAGCTGGTTCGGCACGGTCAGTAATAACGTATCGGCTTCGGCAATCGCGTCGTCCTTTTTCAGCTGTTCGATCAGCTTGTCCGGCTCCGCCGCATAGCTGCGTCCGAAGATGGCGCGCGTTTTCTCATCAAGGTAACCCACGCTATCGCTGTCGTTACGGCTGGCACCGAAATACATCCGGTCGCGGTCGTCTATCAGCGCAAAAATACTGCGGCTGACCGACACCCGCGGCTCTCGCGTATGCCCTGCCTCTTTCCAGGCCTGGCGGTACGCGCGGATCTGTTTTGCCTGCTGAATATGGAACGGCTCACCGGTTTCATCGTCCTTCAGGGTTGAGCTTTGCAGGTTCATTCCCAGCTTTGCGGCCCATACGGCCGTCGCATTTGAACCGGCGCCCCACCAGATACGCTCGCGCAGCCCTTCAGAATAAGGCTCCAGGCGCAGCAGCCCCGGCGGATTCGGGAACATAGGCTGTGGGTTAGGTTTTGCAAACCCTTCACCGCGCAGTACCTCAAGCAGCACCTCGGTATGACGGCGCGCCATATCCGATTCGTTTTCCCCTTCCTGCGGGACATAGCCGAAATGACGCCAGCCATCAATGACCTGCTCCGGCGAGCCGCGGCTGATGCCAAGCTGCAAACGACCGCCGGAAATCAGATCCGCAGCGCCCGCATCTTCGGCCATGTACATCGGATTTTCATAGCGCATATCAATCACGCCGGTACCGATTTCGATGGTTTTCGTTTTTGCGCCTATTGCCGCCAGCAGTGGGAACGGCGAGCTAAGCTGTCGGGCAAAGTGGTGCACGCGGAAATACGCCCCGTCTGCCCCCAGCTCTTCAGCCGCCACGGCTAAATCGATGGACTGCAGCAGCGTGTCTGCCGCCGAACGCGTGCCGGACTGCGGTGAAGGCGTCCAGTGGCCAAACGATAAAAAACCGATCTTTTTCATAACCCTGTGTCCTGATAATGCTTTGCGTTGTACCTACTTTACGCATTACCGGGTGAGAATAAATGGCGTTTCTTTAACGGAATGATTCAAATAAATTGACAGAATTGAGCGGGGCGTCATTACGCGCCATAATGGGATATAATATCCCCCACTTTTTTCATGGCAGGTAAAACCGGCAATGGCTCTGATCCCCAAAAACTACGCGCGGCTGGAAAGCGGCTATCGCGAGAAAGCATTAAAAATCTATCCATGGGTCTGCGGACGCTGCTCGCGGGAGTTCGTCTATTCCAATCTGCGTGAATTGACGGTACACCATATCGATCACGACCATACCAACAACCCGGAAGATGGCAGCAACTGGGAGCTGTTGTGCCTGTTTTGTCACGATCACGAGCATTCGAAATACACCGAAGCGGATCAGTACGGCACCACCGTGGTTGCCGGGGAAGACGCGCAAAAAGACGTGGGCGTCGCCACGTTTAACCCGTTTGCCGATTTAAAAGCGATGATGGATAAGAAGAAATAATCGTTCACCGCCCATACCTGCCGTATGGGCGGCTCAGAAAAGGATAAAGGCCATGGACACCCTCCGCTGCTATTGGGATATGTTTTATACCGCCTACGGTTTACTTTTCACGAGAATACTTAGCCTCATACTTCTGGTCTGGCTGTGCCATGATTTTCTGCGCCGCATAAGGAAAAACGCTGCTGATGCCGCTGGCCCGATCGCAGAAGCCGATGCCCGGGAGCGGTATCAATGGCGTTTTCAGCTGTGGTCATTGCGAACGGTACAACTCCTCTGCCTGCTCTCACTTTTCTGGATGCTTATTAAGGGACTCTTTGCCTGACCTTGTCCCTGGTTAAAATGTCCAGGTGATAGCGGCGGTTGCAGACCCTTCATTACGCCGCATCACGATCGGGCTGTCATTCGCACGATCGCCAAGCCAGGTATAGTCCGCGCTCAGAACCGTCCCCCAGTGGGCATCGAACTGATGGCTCCAGGTCAGACTGGTGTCGACGCCGTAAAATCCACCCGGCGCTGAATAGCGCCGATATCCGGTGCGGCTGCTCTGCTGCTCGCTGACACCATACCAGGTATTCAGATAACGGCCGTCGCCAAACAGGGCCGCGGACTGAAAGGCGATCGTGTCCTGGTTATTTTGTACGGGGATTAGCGTCACGGAGGCCTGATAGCTGGCCCCCTGGCTGTCCGTTATCGGCAGCGTCGCTTTCCCCTCCACACTCAGCCAGGGCGCGGCCTGCCAGCCCACGGCAAGGCCGGTATTCAGGGTGGCATCAATGTCCCCCATCCCTTTCAGATTGTTTGCGCCCTCACGCCAGCCAGAATTTTTCTCAGCCCTTCCGAAGTCGTACCCCAGCGTGTGTTCGAAATACCAACCGCTGTCGTTTTGCAGGTCATATCCCACCCCTTTTTGCGCATCAATAAAGAAAGCGCCTTTACGACCCTGCAGCACCGGAACCACCTGCCACACCTGCTTGTCTGAGCCTGAGTAACGCGGGGCATACTGCCCTCCCAGCCCGACGGTTAAGGAATCGGAAGCGGAGCCATCATCCGCCTGCACGCCGGACGTCACGACCATCAGAAGCGGGACGGACATATACAGGACTTTTTTTATCGCTATCATACTGCTCTCCATACAGACGCTGGCGTCTCCTGATTCAGGGGCGGCCATACAATGTTGGCGCAGTATGATTTGGCTGAATCAATGAATCGTCGGGAAAGTGTTAAGAAATGGTCAAGGTGAACGGATGTTGTCCAGAAGAGTGCTGATTATTGAAGATGACGCCGATGCGGCTGGCGTGCTCGAAGCCTATTTACGGCGTGAAAATTACGACGTGACCATTACCGGGGACGGTCTTTCCGGGCTGGATATGGCGCAGCGGTGGAAGCCCGACCTCATCCTGCTGGACGTGATGCTGCCGGGGCTTAACGGCACCGAGGTGCTGGCGGGACTGCGTCGTAAAAGCGACGTGCCGGTGATTATGGTCACGGCCATGGGGGATACCCCCGACCGCATTGGCGCCCTGCGGTACGGTGCCGATGATTACGTTGTGAAGCCTTATCATCCGGGAGAAGTTGTGGCTCGGGTGCAGGCGGTGCTGCGGCGCAGCAGTAAAAAAGAGGCTGACGAAGCGATCCTTCGCTGGCAAACGCTGGAGGTGGATGTCGCCGCCATTGTGGCGAGCGTGGATAACGGCGGCGACGCGCCCGTGATGCTCGATCTTACGCCAACGGAATTCTCGCTTCTGGCAACGCTGCTGCGTTCTCCTGCGCACCCGTTTTCCCGTCAGTATTTACTGGAACACTGCTTGCCGGAAAGCGAGGCGCTGGAGCGCGTGGTGGACACCCATATTTATAACCTGCGTAAAAAACTCGAAGCGGCGGGTATTTCCGGCGTGCTGATCAACGTTCGCGGCGTGGGTTACAGGTTCAGACAGCCATGATAAAAAACCGGCACTCCTCTCTGTGGCGCTGGATTTGCGCTCGCATCTTAGCGCTGGCCATCGGCAGCGTGATCGTCATTGCCACCTGTATGTGGCTACGCTATGCGGTGCAGAACTACTGGATAATGGGCAAGATGCCGTCGGCGGTCCGGCAGGAGTTTCTTACGCTCAGCCAGAACCCGCAGGCCAATCCGGCCCGCTTCCACACGATTGTGGACACCTGGTGGGGCCTGAGCTATTCCACGCCGTCTATCGCCTCAGCCGACTGGGTCACGGTGGCCCTGCTGGTGCTGGTAATGATCCCGTTTATCGTGGTGATGGGGCTAAAACACGCCCGGCCGCTGGCGCTGCAGTTCAGCCGTCTTCGCGATGCGGCCAAGGATGTCGCCGACGGGCAGTTCGGCCGTCAGGCGGAACTTATCAAGGATGCGCCGGCGGAAATGGTCAGCTTTGCGACCGACTTTAACTCCATGACGGGGCAACTCGCCCGCTATGAAAAAGAGCTCCGCGCCTCACACGTCGCGATGGCGCACGAGCTGCGCTCGCCCCTGACGGCCGCCATTGGGCGTCTGCAGGGCATGTTAGACGGCGTGTTTGATGCCAGCCCGGCGCAGCTGGGCATGGTGATGAAACAGCTCCAGCACCTCAACCGCCTTACCGATGAGCTCCACCTTCTCTCGTTGGCCGACGCGGGTAACCTTGTGCTGGAGGACCAGCCGTTCTGTCTGGATGAGCTGATTCAGGAGCGGGCTGCCTGGATTATGCCCCAGGCTGATGCGCATCATTTCCGGATCACGCTTCGTAACCCGCGTACCTGCCCCTTCAGAGGCGATGCGTTCCGTCTGGGACAGGCCGTGACCATCCTCATGGAAAATGCGCTACGCTACGGACGCGATGGCGGCCATCTTGAGGTGACGCTGCACTACGCCAGCGGGCATTACACCCTCGAATTTACCGATGACGGGCCGGGGGTATCGCCTCAGTTCCTACCGGAAATGTTTAAACGCTTTAGCCGCGAGGAGCAGTCCCGCGCGCGGCATTCCGGCGGCAGCGGCCTCGGTTTGTCCATCGCCCGGGCGATTTGTCAGGCGCATGGGGGTGAGATTAGCGCGTCGTTACCGGAAACCGGCGGCCTCGCCGTGCGCATTTTGTTGCCCTGGCATCCGTCCGATAATGAAAATCTCCACTCTTGATAAAGCCTTGACAGAACATCGAATCTTTCTCGACGTAGCCCGCATTTAATAACGCCATTCCCTTTATGGAGCGGCGTTATGTCAGACGAATTCTTTCTCTCCCTCCGCCACTGCCTGCATCATTTGTACGGCGTGGCGCGCACCCTTTCCTGGCTGAATTTTCTTCCCCTGGCCCTGCTTGCGCTGGCGATTTTTCCGCTGACCGGCTGCGGTGATAAACACGAAAATAAGCCCGGCCCCGTGCGGGCGGTACGCTACGTCGTCGTTGGCACCGCCCAAACCCTTCCCGCGCTGGAAAGAACCGGTGAGATCCGTGCCCACGATGAAACGACCCTGAGCTTTCGCACCGGGGGCCGGATACTGACGCGCAGCGTCGATATTGGTGACAGTGTCACCGCCGGACAGCTGCTGGCCACGCTTGACAACACGACCGGGCAAAACCAGCTCGACGGCGCTGAGGCCGACTATGAAGGCGCCAAAGCCTCAGCGCAGGTCGCCGCGCTTAACGTCAGTCGCATGCAAAAGCTCATGCCAACGGGTGCGATAGCCCGCACGCAGCTCGACAGCGCCCGTGCGGACTGGCTTGTCGCCAGCGCACGCTTAAAAAGCAGCGAGGCCGCGCGGCGAAATGCCCGCGAAAGCCTCGGCTGGACGCGCCTGATCGCGCCACAAGCGGGCGTCATCACGGCCGTGAACGCCTCAGCGGGACAGGTTGTCAGCGACGGTCAGTCCGTGCTGACGCTGGCGACCGGGGAAGATCGCGACGTGGCGTTTGATATAGCCACCCCCGATGCGATCCCGCCTCTGGTTAAGGCGGTTTTGCAGGTTTCCCTCCTCAGCGACCCGTCGCTGCAGGCAGCTGCCGTGCTGCGGGATATCACCCCGCAGGCCGATCCTCAGACCCGTACCTGGCGCGTCAGAGCCACCCTGCAAAACCCGCCGACGGCCATGGCGCTGGGTGCCAGCGTTACCGTCACGTTGCCATCGTCAGCCCCGCACGGGTACACCCTTCCCGCGTCGGCGCTGACCCGCGCCGGCGACAAACCGGCGGTTTTTGTGATTACCCCGCAGTCGCGGGCGCAGCTGCGCGCGGTGGTGCCCGCGAGCTATACGGCCTCCTCCGTCATGATTGCCTCCGGCCTTGAGCCCGGCGATCGGGTGATTACGGCGGGCGTGAGCACATTACGATCCGGCGAGCCGGTGATGCCCGGAGAGGTTCAGCCATGAACTCAGGATCGGAAGACAAATTTAACCTCTCTGCCTGGGCGCTGAAGAACCAGCAGATGGTCAGCTTTTTCATGCTGCTGGTCATTGCGATGGGCGTGTTCTGCTATGAGAAGCTGCCGCGTAACGAAGATCCGGCTTTCACCATTAAAACGGCCGTCGTCTCCGCGCAGTGGTCGGGAGCATCCGTGGCGGATACCACCCGTCTGTTGACCGATACGCTTGAAAAAAAGCTCCAGGAAACGCCCTGGCTGGACTATCTCGAAAGTGAAACCCGGGCCGGACGCACCGTTATCCACGTCAACCTCCGTGACGATACGCCCCCGCAAAGCGTGCCGGACATCTGGTATCAGGTTCGCAAAAAAATGCAGGACATCGCGCCGTCCCTGCCTGAAGGGGTGCAGGGTCCTGCCGTGGACGACGAGTTTGACGACACGTTCGGCACAATTTATGCCTTTATTCCCGAAGGTTTCACCCTGCGGGAGGTGCGGGATCGCGTAGAGACCCTACGTCGCGAGCTAATGTCCCTGCCGGATATGGGCAAAACCACCCTGCTGGGCGAACAGCAGGAGCAGTGGGTTCTCGCCTTTTCTCCGGCACGCCTGGCCGGGATGGGGCTCGATATTCAGGCAGTCGCCGACGCCCTTCGGGCGCAGAACGCGGTTGTTCCGGCAGGCACTCTGCGTACCGGGCAGGAGAATATGGCGATAAAGGTCAGCGGGGCGCTCACGACCGAAGAGAGTTTACGTGCCGTCACGCTGCACGTGAACAATCGCTATATTCCGCTGACCGACATTGCCACCGTCACCCGGGAAATCGCCGAGCCACCGGCCCCGGCCTACCGGGTGAACGGCAAACCGGCTATCGGGCTGGCGGTGTCGATGGCGCCAACGGGCAACATGCTGCGTTTCGGTGCTGCGCTGAACGCCAGAATGGCGACCCTCAGCGCCGGGCTGCCGCACGGTATCGAGATGGTAAAAGTCGCCGATCAGTCAGCGGTGGTCAGTGACGCGGTGAGCGGGTTTATCCGGGTGCTTATCGAAGCCGTTATTATCGTGCTGGCGGTTTCATTTGTCTCACTGGGCTTACGGGCCGGGCTGGTGGTGGCGACGGCCATCCCGCTGGTGCTCGCCATGACGTTTGCCGGCATGATGCTCGCTGGCATCGGCCTTCAGCGTATCTCGCTCGGGGCGCTGATCATTGCCCTGGGCCTGCTGGTGGATGACGCCATGATCGCCGTCGAAACGATGGTCTCCCGGCTGGAAGCGGGGGATTCCCGTCGGCATGCGGCCACCCATGCATTCAAAACGACGGCCTTCCCGATGCTCACCGGTACTCTGGTGATGATTGCCGGCTTTATTCCCGTTGGTTTTGCGGCCTCCAGCGCCGGTGAATACTGTTTTTCCCTGTTTGCGGTGGTGCTCATTGCCCTGCTCTGTTCCTGGATTGTCGCGATCCTGTTTTCGCCGCTGACGGGGACGTGGCTGCTGCCGGAAAAAGTCAGACATCGCGCGGCGGGACCCGGAAGGATCGCGCGCGGGTACGGAAGGCTTTTACGCCTGGCACTGCGTCACCGGCTCGCTACCGTGCTGTTCGCCCTTTCCGCGCTGGGGCTGTCCGCGTACGGCACGACGTTTATGCAGGGCGAGTTTTTCCCCGCTTCGGACCGGCCTGAGCTGCTGGTCAGCCTGACGCTTCCGGCCAACGCGTCGCAGGCGGAAACGTTAAGAGAGGTGGAAAAGCTGGAAAAGGCGCTGGTCGGCAACGGCAACATCGATCGCTACTCGACCTACGTCGGGTCGGGCGCCATCCGTTTTTACCTGCCGATGGACGTGCTGCTGGAAAATGAAAATATCGCCCAGATGGTTGTAGTGGCTAAAGACCTTGAGGCGCGGGATCGTCTGCATGCGCAGCTCAACAAGATCCTGGCGACGCAGTTTAGCGACATCATCACGCGCGTGTCGCCCCTTGAGCTGGGGCCGCCCGTCGGCTGGCCAATCAAATACCGGGTAAGCGGGCCTGATTATGTGCAGGTCCGGGCGTTTGCGAACCGTCTCACGGACGCGATTGGGCAGTCCCCGTTCTCACGCGACGTTAACCAGACGGCCGGAGAGCCGGAGAGGGTCATAACCCTTGAGGTGAATCAGACGGCGGCCAGGGCGGCGGGATTATCGTCAGAAAGCCTCGCCCGCACGCTGAACACCGTCTGGTCCGGCAGCGTTGTCACGTCCATCAGGGATAACGACCGCCTTGTCGACGTGGTGCTCCGGGCCTCGGACAGTGAACGTCACAGCACCGCTACCCTCTCCTCGCTCACGATTCAGGGGAATGACGGTAAAAAAATTCCGCTCAGCGCCGTCGCGACGCCGGTCTGGGGCGTGGACGATCCGGTCATCTGGCGTCGCCAGCGCGTGCCCTTTATCACGGTGCAAACGGATCTTGCCCCGGGGCTGAAGGCTGAATCGGTATCAGCGGCGCTGCGTCCGGCGGTCGATAAACTGCGCGCGAGCCTGCCCGCAGGTTACAGCATTGAAGAAGGCGGCGCGGTTGCCGAATCGGATAAGGGGAACAGCTCCGTCTTTACCGTTCTTCCGGTGACGCTGGTCATCATGCTGTTGCTGCTGATGCTTCAGCTGCGGCGATATTCCCGGATGCTGCTGGCACTCCTGATGGCCCCGTTTGGTTTACCGGGGATCGTGCTGGCTATGCTGCCCGGCGGAACGCCGATGGGGTTTGTCGCGCTGCTGGGCGTCATCGCCCTGGCGGGGATGATCGTGCGAAACGCGGTGATATTAATTAGCGAGGTTGACAGCAATCTTGCTCAGGGGATGGCAAACGATGCCGCGATTATGGCGGCTGCGGAACACCGGGCCAGACCCATCTGTCTGACCGCCTGTGCCGCCATTCTGGGCATGATCCCCATTTCTCACCAGGTCTTCTGGGGCCCAATGGCCTATGCCATCATCGGCGGACTGCTGGCTGCGACGCTGGTGACGCTGACCGTGTTACCTGCGTCGTTTAGCCTGCTGTTACAGTGGGGCACTCAGCGCAACGCCACAGAAGACGGACTGCGCTGAGGCCCCACCGTTTCCCGGCTGATTACGCGGCGGTCAGCGCAAAACGGTTTTTCAGGACATGGCGGATTTCCTCCTCCGCCAGCTGCCGCGTTTCAGTGCCGTTCGCCGTGATGGTTTTCAGCATATCGCCCAGTAAAATCTGGCGTCCCTCCGGGCTATGCACCACCACCACCCGCTTCTGCACAAAGATCGCATCCAGGTGCGTGGAGTTAAGGTAGTTGGCCGGGACGAAATCAATCCATTCCTGAGGCGTGAGATCAAAGCCGTATTGCCGGGCCCATTCTCCTTCAACCTTCGCCTCAAGCAGATACTCACCCTCCGCGCTGCGGCTTAGCCGAAACGTGTCGAAATCCTGCGTGATTTCCACATCAAGCGCGTCCAGCGCCATCGGCGCACGAATGCCGTAGCTGCCAAACCCGAGGTCGCAGAGCCACTGTCGGCTATCTACCTCAGCGACGAGCGCCATATGGGTTTTCGGCCGCCGCGCGGGGTAGAACATCGGGCGCGCCGCCACGAAACGGTAAGGTATCCCTAACGCCTCCAGCGCCATGGCAAAAAGCCCGTTTACCTCATAGCAGTAGCCGCCGCGCCCCTGCGTTAACACCTTATCGGCAATGTCGTCTGGCGCCAGCGAGACAATTTTACCCGCCTGCACGTCCAGATTCTCAAAGGGAACGGAAAAGAGCTGATGACGCATCAGCGCATGCAGGGTGGCCGTATCGGCAGACGCCGGTCCGGTGTAGTTTATTCGTTTGAAATAGGTGGAAATGTTGAAATTATCGCTGTGCATAATGCCTCCTTGTCCTGAACATGCCGGACACTATAGATGGCGCACATCATTGGCTGTATAGTCAGTTTTATCGAAAATTAGCCTGAACAGATACCCATGTCTGCCCCGTCCCCGTCGTCCCCACACTATCGCCGAATTGCCGAGATGCTGCGCCTCACGCTGACGTCTGGCGCGCTGCGCGTCGGTGACAGGATGATCTCCGCACGCAAACTGGCCGAACGCGAGCACGTTAGCCTTCCGACGGCGCTGGAGGCCCTTCGCTGCCTGGAGGCTGAAGGGCTGATCGTTGCGCGCCCGCGTTCAGGCTATTACATCCGCCAGACCAGCCTGCCACCGCGCGTAGAGCCCGCGCGTTCCTCACCAGGCCCGGTCCCCGTCACAATGTCCGCCGTGGCCCGGTCGCTGTTCAGCAGTGCAGAAGCCCGGCTGATCCCGCTGGGCGCCGCCCTGCCCGATCCCGCATGGCTGCCGGGAGACGCGCTGCAGCGGGCGTTGCACTCTGCGGGCCGTCGCCTGGACGCGCATGGACAGAGCTACAGCCTGCCTCCGGGAAGGGGGGATTTGCGAAGTAAGATTGCCGCGCGTTCTGCGCAGTGGGGAGCCCGGTTCGGCGCGGACGATCTCATCATTACCGCAGGCGCAACGCAGGCGCTGCGCCTGGCCCTTCGGGCCGTGTGTCAGCCGGGCGATGTCGTGGCGATTGAACAGCCAGCCTACTTTGGCACGCTCCTGCTTCTGGAGGATTTAGGCCTGAAGGCCTTAGCGATCCCCACCGACCCTGTCGAAGGCCTGCTGCTGGAACCGCTGGCGGACGCCATTCGCTGCCACCGCCCCGCTGCCGTTCTGGCCTCGCCCACCGTGCAAAACCCTTTAGGTGCCAGCATGCCCGTCGCGCGCAAGCAGGAACTGGTTGCCCTGCTTGAAGAGGCGGGAATTCCTTTGATTGAGGACGATGTCTACGGTGACCTGGTCGGCGAGGGGCAGCGCCCTCCGGCCTGCAAGGCGTTCGACCAGAGCGGGAATGTGATTTACTGCAGCTCCCTGTCTAAAACGCTTGCGCCGGGCTGGCGAATCGGCTGGATTGCGCCCGGACGCTACCACCCGCAGGTCCTACAGGCCCGCATGGCCGGAGACTGGGCCGGCACGCCGCTGCTGGAAGCCGCGGCGAGCGAGATGCTGGCAAGCGGCGACTACGATCGTCACCTGCGGCGGCTGAAGCGCCGGGTCGCCGAGGGGATCCACGCCGTTGTGGCGAGGGTCGTGGCCAGTTTCCCACCCGGCACGCGCGTTAGCGTACCCGCAGCCGGTTTCCTGCTGTGGGTAGAACTGCCTCAGCAGGTTAACGCGCTGGAGGTGCATCGCCGCGCGCTGGCGCTGGGCATTGGCGTCAGCCCAGGTCCCCTGTTTTCCCCGGCCGCCGAGTTAACGCACTTTCTGCGGCTGAACTGCGCAAACGAACCCACGCCCCGCCTGCTGAACGCCGTGGACCAGATTGGCGCGCTGTGTCACGAGCTGGCTGTTTTCACACCAGACTTTCCAGCCATTCGGTAAAGACCCGCACCTTGCGGGAGAGGTGACGGTGTGGATAGAGCAGTGACAGCCTGCGGTCCGGCGAGCGATAGTCCGGCAGGACTTCAACCAGAAGACCGCGGTCTATGTAAGGCTGGAGAAAGAGATTCATTCCCTGCATTAACCCCAGCCCGGCCAGGCCTGCCGCGATGTAGGCCTCGGAGTTATCCACGACAAGCTTACCGGGCAGGGTAATCTCCGCGACGCCTTCTGGCGTGGTAAACGTCCACGGATGAATTTGTCTGCTGCGGTTATTAATCCAGTTGATGGCCTGATGTTTGCGTAAATCATCCGGCGTTTCTGGCGTACCGTGTTGTGCCAGCCAGGCCGGGCTGGCGCAGGTCGTGATTTTGATGTTCCCGATTTTACGCGCGATATACTCGCCGTCCTCCAGCTCTCCCACCCGCAGCACGCAGTCCAAGCCATCCCGCAGCATATCCCGACGGCGGTCAGAGCTGCTCAGAATGATGTCGATCTCAGGATGCTGACGATAAAAATCAGGCAGATTGGGGATGACCCGCAGCGTGGCAAAAGAGACTGGCATATCCACACGCAGCTGACCGTGTATTGCCCGGTCCGAACCAAACGACTCCAGTAATTCGTCCGCCTGTGCCAGCAGGGGTTTACTCCGGCGATAAAACGCTTCCCCATCCGGCGTCAGGCTAATCCGACGCGTTGTGCGCTGCAGTAGCCGCGTGCCGCTGTGCTGCTCCAGAAGCTGTAACGCTTTGGTGACCGCCGGACGATGGATCTGCAAATTCTCCGCCGCCTGGGTAAGACTGCCTGACTCGACAATTTCAATAAAAATTCGAATAGATTCAAATAGGTTCATTTGCATAAGGGACGCTTTTGCCGCGAGCGGGATAGAATAATTGTTATTAATTTTATAACAGTGATGAATCTTTTTGGCTATTTTTCCTAACAATCCTGCGCCCTACACTCTTCCCCATTCAAACGTAAGGGAGAGTCTGCTATGAAAAATAACCGTATTTGTCAGATCCTGGGTATCGAAAAACCTGTTATTCAGGGGCCGTTATCCTGGCTCACGGATGCCCGCCTGGTCGCTGCGGTCAGCAATGCCGGAGGGCTCGGCGTGCTGGGACCCAATGCCGGTTTAACCGCCGACACCGCGGTGTCCACGCCGGAAGAGACCGCCGAAAAAATGCGCGAAGAAATTCGTAAAACCAAACGGCTAACCGAAAAGCCCTTTGGCGTGAACCTGATCCCCACGGCCGTTAATGACGTCTGGACAGGTCCTATTCTTCAGGTGGTGAAAGACGAAGGCGTCAGGGCCGTGGTGTATACGGGATATGGGGAAGGCAGCATTATTCCCGCGCTGTTCAGCGAGTTAAAAGAGGCGGGTATCGCCATTATCTACCGCGACATCAACCCAACGCCGGAGAACACCCGCCTCGCGGAAGAAATGGGGGCTGACATTATCGTCGCCACCGGTTTTGATGAGGGCGGGACGTTACCCGCAACGGCGCTTGGCACCTTTTCCATCGTGCCGCTGATTGCCGATGCCGTGAAGCACATCCCGGTGATGGCCGCGGGCGGCATTACCGATAATCGCACCGCCAGAGCGGCCCATGCATTAGGTGCGGAAGGCGTGTTTGCCGGGTCGGTCTTTATCAGCACGGAAGAAAGCCGCGTGCCGCAGGGGGTCAAAGAGAAAATTGTTGCCGCCAACGGCCTCGATCTGCTGCTTTTCCGCACCGTGCCTCATTACTACCGCTCTCTTCCCGGCAGGCTGGCGGACAAACTGGCGGCGATGGATAAAGCAGGCGCAAGCAACGAAGCGCTGGGCAAGGCGATGGGAGGATTACGGGGCCTGCGTCTTGGCATGCTGGAAGATAACACCGATGAAGGCTATATCGCACTCGGCACGGGGATTGGGAACATCCGCAGCGTGAAAAGCGTGGCCGAGGTTGTTAATGCGTTAACGGTTGAGTAAGCCCTTAATCCGGATGCTATGGACGCTGCACAAGAGCAGCGTCCGCAAACCGTCTGCGGTTGTTTTTCACAGATTGAGGATTGAGCGTTCTTTAACGACAGCGTCAGGATTGGCATTTTTTATCGCTGCCAGAAAAGCCGTGAAGTTATGGTTCCAGAGGGTGAGATTGTTATAAAACTGCACCTGCTTTTCACTAGCACCGTCACGGTAAATAACAATCCAGACCCGTCTGCTATTTATCTCGGTATTCCCCGGCCCGATCTTAATGATATTAGCCAGCGCAATTTTACGGGTGGCGTTGTTTTTAACTTCATATAAAAACTGGTCATCATAAAACCAGGTTTTACCTGCATTCCCGCCAAATATTGAGGGGTTGGCAGATATCTTTTTCATCCCGTTACAGTCTGAAATGATGCGTTTTGCCTGGCGAATGCGTCTGACAAAAAAGCTTAACAGAATGAAAAGCGCAATCAGGGGCAGCGCGACTGATATCATTTTTAGACTCTCGTGCATATCCCTGCCCCACCATCTATTATTCTCAACGCGTGAGTATAACGCGCCGATCGTTGATGACAACAACCCTTACGGTCAGGGAATAATCTGCCCGGCTCTCAGCTGCGCGAACAGGCGGAAAAACATCTCATCGGTCGACTGCATTTGCGTGAAGCCCGCCCTGCGCAGCTTGCTCCCGTCACCGAACATGTCGTAGTTCCAGCTAAAGACAAAATCGGCAAACCGCCCGTCGCTCAGCTGCAGAATATCCGCCTCCACCAGCCGCGCTTCGGCAAGCTCGCGCCATACTCCGCGATAGTCGTTAAACAGCTGATGAAATGACAGCCTCACCGGCGGCGCAGAGTCCAGTTCAAACCAGCGTGCGATGCGCGGCCATAGCTCGCTCCAGCGCCAGACATCGCCGTTATTCACGTTGAAGGCCTGATTCTGTGCCGCAGGTGACGTGGCGGCCCACAGGGTTGCCTCGGCCAGCAGCCCGGCGTCGGTATGGTCCACGATGCTGTGCCAGGCCTGTTCCGAACCGGGAAAACGCAGCGGTAAACCTAGAGCCTTACACAGGGAAGCGTACAGGGCAATGCTCAGCGCAAGGTTCATGGCATTGCCCGGTACCGCACTCCCCACCACGCCCGGCCTGATGGCATTCCAGTGCCAGCCTTTCCCCCGCTGAAACTGGCTGAGCCACGTGAGCTGCGCGGCGTTAAATTCAGCACCCGGTACGCCGGGATCGCTTTCCCGCGCCGGGGTTTTAAACGGCCCCAGATGCGCACCATAGACTTTGTATCCCTGCATCAGGCTCACCGTCTGCAAAGGTGCCGTTTTTTCGAGTGTGCTGACCAGATTACGCAGCATGGTGACGTTCGGCTCAACCATGTCCGTCCAGTTCGCCGCGTTCGCCCAGGCGCTGTAAAAGAGGTGGGTGACACCGCTCAGGGCGTGCAGCGCCCGTGCAGTGTCCTGCGCATCCAGTAAATCGACGTTCACCACGGGAATGCCGTCCGGGTGGGTTACCGCGTGGCGACTGAGGCCGATCACCTCCCACTGATGGTGCAGGAGCGTGTTGACCAGCTGTCTGCCGACAATGCCGCTGGCGCCCGCGACCAGGGCGACGTTGCGTTGCTGCATCTTATTCATGGTGTTTCTCCGGAAAGGGTGACAGACGCAGTGTGATATATTATTTTTTCTGGAGATATCCCCTGAAACCGATGGCACTTATAAGCAGAATCATTAAATGAATAATAAGCTCACTGCCATTTCGACCTTTCTACGCGTCGCTGAAGCGGGCTCGTTTTCGGCGGCCGCCCGTCAGACCGGTATTAAGCAGTCCGCCGTCAGTCAACAGATCGCGGCACTTGAGGAAGCGCTGGGTGTGGTACTGCTGCACCGTACGACGCGTACGATGAAGCTGACCGAACAGGGTGAGCGTTACCGGCGTGATATGCAGCTTGTGCTGGACGCCATGGGGGAAGCTGAGAGGCGTTTACATCCTGTCGATCATCGCGTTCAGGGGCGCGTCCATGTCCAGTTACCGAGCGGCCTGGGGCAGATCGTTTTGCCGCATCTGCTGGCGCTACAGCACCTGCATCCCGAACTGCAGCTGATGATTTCCCTGGATGACCGCCTTGCCGATCTGGTGACGGAGGGCGTGGATGTTGCGATACGGCTGAGCAGTGAGCCTCCGCAGGCGCACGCGGCTCGCGTGCTGGCGCGTATTGAAGCCGCGCTGTTTGCCGCTCCCGGTTTTCAGGCGGTACACGGCGTTAGCGAGCTGGCCACGCTGCCACACGTACGGTTCAGCGGTATTCCGCTGGATGCCCCTCTGCGCCTGATTTCTGGCGAGGAAACGGTCGAGGTCAACGTAAATACCGTTTTCCGTGCCAACACCAGCGACGCGCTGCTGCAGGCGCTGGAGTCAGGCATCGGTATCGGCGGCATGCAGCGACCGCTCGTGTCCAGGGCGCTGCAGGCGGGCACGCTGGTACCGGTACTGCCCGACTGGCGGTTACCCGATCGCTTCCTCTATGCCGTATATCCTGACGCCCGCTTTATTCCACAGCGCGTCAGAAAGGTCGTCAGCGTGATTGAGCAGTTACTGCCTGAGATCGCGACGCATGAAACCACAAAATAGCCGCCTTCTACTTTGCCACCGGCAAATCGGCGTACCGCGTCGTATAGGCCGGTGACAGCATCTCACGCTTCATCGCCCAGGATTTCTCAATACCCTGCCCGGCGAACCATATCTTCCCTTTACCGGAATGATTTACGCTGTCCATCATCTCCATCAGCGCCGCGCTGTTGGCGCGCAGACGATTATCGTCAAACAAATTCAGCTGGGCGACGCCGCTGCTGAAAAAGTCCGCCAGCATGACCCCGGCTTTCATATAGCGATATCCGTCGAGCCATATACGCCCCAGCGCCTCCGTGGCGGCGCGGATGATATCGCGCGAGTCATTGGTGGGCGTCATCAGGGTGACCGAAGCCTGATTGCCATAATAAATTTCGTTTTCAGCATGCGGGCTGGTGCGCACAAACACGCTGATAAAACGACAGTATTGATGCTCGCCGCGCAGTTTCTCTGCGGCGCGTTCCGCGTAGGCGCAAATCGCCTGGTGCATCTCTTCATATTGCGTAATGCGGTGTCCAAACGAACGGCTACAGATGATTTGCTGCTTCGTGGGGGTGAACTCTTCCAGATCAAGGCAGGGCTCGCCGCGAAGCTCGCGGGCCGTACGTTCCAGTACCACGTTGAAATGTTTGCGGATGACCCAGGACGACGCTTCCGCCAGTTCCAGCGCTGTGGTAATGCCCATCGCGTTCAGCTTTTTCGTGATGCGCCGCCCTACTCCCCATACCTCCTCTACCGGAACCTTTGCCAGCAGCTTACGCTGCCGCTCGCGGCCTGAGAGATCGACCACGCCGCCCGTGCTGGCCCAGCGTTTCGCCGCATAGTTGGCCAGCTTTGCCAGCGTTTTGGTCGGGGCAATACCGACGCCAACGGTTAAGCCCGTATTTTTAAAGACCTGCGTGCGCATCTGGTGACCGAACGCTTCCAGTGACAGGCAGTGACTGACCCCTGAAACGTTCACGAACGCCTCATCAATGGAGTAAATCTCTATTGCCGGGGCGAGATCGGTCAGCGTCTGCATGACCCGGCTGCTGAGATCGGCATACAGCGCATAGTTCGAGCTAAAGACGTAAACCCGCGACGGGTATAGCTTTTCTTTGAATTTAAAATACGGCTCACCCATTTTTATGCCGAACTGCTTTGCCTCCCGCGACAGTGAAATAATGCAGCCGTCGTTATTGGACACCACCACGATGGGTTTCCCCTCGAGATCGGGACGGAATACCTTCTCGCAGGAGGCATAGAAGCTATTCACATCAACCAGCGCGAACATGTTTATGCGTTTTGAGCGTGTGGGTGACGACACCGAAGATCTGCAGCTCCTCTTCGGACTGAAAGGTAATCGGCTGATAGCGGACATTATGTGGCAGCAGCCTCAGAACCGGGCGGGTCTGTAGCTCTTTCACCGTAAACTCACCGGCGACCGACGCCACGACGATATCCCCATGTTCGGCATTTAACGACCGATCGACCACCAGCAGATCGCCGTCGCCGATCCCCGCCCCAATCATTGAGTCTCCACTCACCTTGATAAAATAGGTCGCGCTGGGGTGTCTGACTGCCAGCCGGTTAAGATCGAGACGATCCTCCACATAATCCTGCGCCGGGCTGGGAAACCCACAGGCAACACGTTCTAAAAATAAAGGTAATTCAATGATTTGTTTTGGTTGATAAGAAAAGAGAGTGTCCATAATGCCTTTCTCGCCAGATACTGTATATAAATACAGTATTACGGATTATGGACAAGGATCAAGGTCATTTCCGGAAGCGAACCCAAACGCGTTGAAGTTTGAGCGATTTTAATTTAGCAACATCGCCCGCCGATAACAGGCCTGACAGTATAAGTCATATAAAAGTCATCTAGTTTATGACTTATAAAAAATAACATCACTACTCAATAACTACATATTGACTTTAAAGTCAGATAAAAGCATATTTTACGGCACGAATTAACAAGACTTACTGGAGAATATTTTCCATGCCAGCCCGTGACTATCCAGACAAGCGTGTTGCACGCGGTCTGGCAAAGGAGGCCGATCTCAGGATGTTGAGCGCCCGCATCGATCCCGATCTGATGGAGTACATCAGAACCACCGCCTTTGAGACGCGTAAGAGTAAGCAAGAGATTGTGGCGGAAGCGTTAGCGCTTCACAGGCAGAAAAGTCAGACAGGACCCTAAGCGCGCAAAGCCGGAAGTCCCCTTCGGACTTTGCGCATGTCACGTTTAAGTCATCAGCGAATTCAGCGTTTCCAGTGCTTCAGGCGGTAACTTCAGATCACCCGCCGCGAGGTTTTGCCGCAGATGCGCCACGGAAGAGGTGCCCGGGATCAGCAGAATATTCGGAGAACGCTGCAACAGCCATGCCAGCGCTACCTGCATTGGAGTCGCGCCCAGTGAATCCGCGACGGTCTTCAGCCCGGAAGATTGCAGCGGCGTAAAGCCCCCCAGCGGGAAGAACGGCACATAAGCAATCCCCTGCTGCGCCAGCAGATCCACCAGCGCGTCGTCACCCCGGTTCACAATGTTGTACATGTTCTGCACGCACACCACCGGCACCAGCTTCTGCGCTTCCGCAACCTGGGTGGCCGTGACGTTGCTCAGGCCAATATGACGCACCAGACCCTGCTGCTGTAATTCGGCGAGGGTGGAGAGCGGTTCAGCAATCGATCCTTCCGCCGGCCCGTGTGCGCTAAACATGATCCGCAGATTCACCACGTCCAGCACGTCCAGCTGCAGATTACGCAGATTGTCATGCACCGCCTGGGTCAGTTCCTGCGCGGAAAAGGCCGGCAGCCAGGCGCCTTTGTCATCGCGACGGGCGCCAATCTTAGTGACGAGCGTCAGATCGTCCCGGTACGGGTGAAGCGCCTCGCGGATCAGCTGGTTAGTGACATGAGGACCGTAAAAATCACTGGTATCAATATGGTTCACCCCCGCCGCCACCGCTTCGCGCAGCACGTCCAGCGCGGCCTGCTTATCCTTCGGTGGACCAAAGACGCCCGGCCCGGCGAGCTGCATCGCACCGTAGCCCAGTCGTTTAACCGTCCGCGTCCCGAGCGCGTACGTCCCGCTTTTATCAATACTGCTCATGTTAACCTTCCTCATAAAAATGATCCGGATTTACAACAGGTTCCCTCAAAGAACCTTTAGTTAAGCGCGAGTTAATTAAAGTTTAAATTCTCTACGACGATAGTAATGAAGTAACCCTGCATCTTCTCTAACGGACAACCGCTATGCTGAAAAACCTGCACGTGATTACCGGTATTATCTTTGCCCTCACCATATTCTGTCTGCTGCAAGTTGTCACGGGAGGGTTGTTCTACTCTGCCGTCAGCAACGATCGCCATAACTTCCAGAATTCCGGCGTGCTCAATGCCCAGCAGGAAAGCCTGAGCGACAGCGTGAACACGCTGGTGAAAACGCGCGTCACCGTCACCCGCGTGGCGATCCGCTACCTGAAGAACCAGCACGACCCGGCTTCCCTTGCGGCGATCAATAAACTGCTTGGCACCGCAGGCGACTCGCTGGCAAAAGCCGAAGCCTATAACAAAGAGTGGCAGAAGCTGCCGCAGGTTAACGGCCAGGAGGCGGCATTAACCGACGAGATGCAGAAATCCTGGAACCAGATGCACGAAGTGATGCGCTTATCAATTGAGTATCTGCGTGCCGACAACTATCAGGCCTATGGCGATCTGGACGCGCAGCAGGCGCAGGACGAGATGGAAGCGGTCTATAACCGCTGGCGCGCCGAAAACAACACCCTGCTGAAGGCCGCAACCGAAGAGAACCAGAGTAGCTTCACGCAGATGCAGTGGACGCTGGCGGCTATTCTGCTGGCCGTTATCGCGGTTCTGGTGGTCATCTGGCAGGGTTTACAGCACCTGCTGTTAAAACCACTCCACTCCATTATGAACCATATTCGCGCCATTGCAGGGGGCGACCTGACGCAGGATATCGCCATCTCTGGTCGCAACGAGATGGGCCAGCTGGCCGCCGGCCTGCATGAGATGCAGCAGTCGCTGGTGACCACCGTCAGCGCCGTACGTGGAAGTACCGACTCCATCTACACCGGCGCAGGCGAAATTGCCGCGGGAAGCAACGATCTTTCCGCCCGTACCGAGCAGCAGGCCGCCTCGCTGGAAGAGACCGCCGCCAGCATGGAAGAGCTGACCGCGACGGTTAAACAGAACTCCGATAACGCCCGTCAGGCCACGCTGCTGGCGAAAAACGCCTCTGAAACCGCCGCGCGCGGCGGTCACGTCGTGGATAACGTAGTTCGCACCATGAACGAAATCGCCGACAGTTCGCAGCAAATTGCGCATATTACCGGCGTGATTGACAGCATCGCGTTCCAGACCAACATTCTGGCGCTTAACGCAGCGGTGGAAGCGGCGCGCGCCGGGGAACAGGGTCGTGGTTTTGCGGTTGTTGCAGGCGAAGTCCGAACGCTGGCGAGCCGCAGCGCGCAGGCGGCAAAAGAGATCAAAGGGCTTATTGAGAACTCCGTCAGCCGGGTAAACACCGGTTCTGAGCAGGTCAGCGAGGCTGGCACCACCATGAAGGAAATTGTCGCCGCCGTCACCCGCGTGACCGATATCATGGGTGAGATTTCATCGGCTTCTGACGAGCAGAGCCGCGGTATTGAGCAGGTGAGCCTGGCCGTTTCGCAGATGGACAGCGTGACGCAGCAAAATGCCGCGCTGGTGCAGGAGTCCGCCACGGCGGCGGCGGCACTGGAAGATCAGTCCGAACAGCTGCGCCAGGCCGTAGCGGCGTTTCGCCTGAACGGCAAAGAAAAAGCGGTAGCCCCACGCCCGGCCAATCTGAAAACGCCGCAGCTGCTGCGCCCGGCCACGACAGCCGCCTCCACCGACAGCAACTGGGAAACCTTCTGAGTCACCGGCGGGCGAGGATATCGCCCGCTAGCGGCTACGCTTAGCGTGCCGCTCCCAGTTTTCCTGTTTTGCTTCATCTGATTTTCGCAGTGAAACATAGCATGCCCCGCTGCCGCCGTGATGCGGCAGCGCCACGCAGAAGGCCTGCACTTCCTCAAACTCGGTTAACCAGCGCGCCAGATAGCTGCGCACCACATTGGGATGCGAGTTCTGCTCGCGCCCTTTCCCGTGAATGATAATCAGATTGCGTAACCCGTCTCGTCCGGCCTGGCGAATAAAAGAATAGAGCATCTGACGGCAGCGTTCGGCGGGCTGACGCAGGAGGTTTAAGCTGGCCTGGCGGGCATATTTACCCGTGCGCAGCTTATCCATAACGCCCTGCTGTACCCCTTCGCGCTGGAACGCCAGCGGTTCTTCCAGGGGAAGCATGTCGAGAAAATCCAGCGTCAGGAAGTTATCCAGCTGTTCGCTATCCACCTCCTCGCGCGCCCGCGTATTGCGGCAGGGCTGCCAGTGAATATCCGCGCAGCGCTTCAGGGGCTGGACATCTTCCATGGCGTCAAGAAAAAATGATTTGTCGTCAGGGTTCATGGGCATCCTCCGGCTACATCTGAGGACTGTACTATACCTGCGCCAGAGACCGGCCTCAATCACCGTTACAGGGCGATGCGTGGCAGTAATATTAACCTGATGAATATATATAGTATTTATAAAATAGACTTAAATACGACTTAACTAAAATTTCAGCAAAGGTAAAATAAGTGATTTGTGTTAAATTTTCGTAAAATCAACCACTCAATAGCCTTCCCTTTTTCGGGAAAGGTGTTATACCTAAATAAACCTGCTTCATGGAAATAATACTCAGGATTGGCGAAAGGATGCACTGCTGTGTGTACTATAGGGTCTGTCTGATGTCGGGCAGATCCTGTTTTTTTATGTTTTCTTTTTCACGCCACGACTATTTTTCTCGCTTCCCTTCTGAATTGCGTAATTAATGACTCGGCAAGGGGTGTCTGACGTGAATCACGGCGCTGAATTAAATAATAGGTTGCTTTTGGAAGCGATTCGACTACCGGCAGCATGACCAGGCGGTGCGCCAGCAGCGGGTCACAGCCAAGCTCCTGCGGCAATATGCTTAAAAAATCACTTTGCGCAACCAGGCTAATACAGGAAGAAAATGTTTCGCAAACCACGCCAATTCGCGGTATTTGCGAACGATCGCTAAATACCTCTTCTAATTGCTTATAATAACTTCCCCGCGGGGTCGGCATTGTCCAGTTATAATGCAGAAGTTCATTAATAGACGTTGCTTCCGTTGCCGGATGCCCTTCCCGACAAAATACCGCAAACGGTTTTTCGAAAAGCTTTTCAAACGTAAACTCCTGGTCGTAAGGCCCCTGATAATAGGTGTTGATGGTGAAGTCCAGTTCGCCCTGGCGTAATTCATTGATCATCGACACCAGCTGCCCTTCCATAATCCGCACCTTGACCTGCGGATGCTGCGCGTGAAAGCGGGTGATAACGGCGGGCATCAGGCTTCGTGAAACGCTGGCCCCCATCCCGATGTTGATCTGCCCGGCCAGCTCCCCCTGCCGCTGACGGATATCATCCTGCGCCGCACGCAGCTCTTCCAGAATCAACCTGGCGCGCTGGTAAAAACCCTCGCCGCATTCGGTCAACGCGACGCCCTTACTCCTGCGCACGAAAAGCTGCGCCGCCATGCCCTCCTCCAGCTCTTTGATGGATTTGGTCAGCGCCGGCTGGGAAAGATTCAGCGTCCTGCTGGCACCGCGAATGCTGCCCTGACGCGCAACCTCAACGAACGCCCGGATTTGATGAAATTTAATCTGGAATGTCATAGCCCGACCGATAACCGTTGTTTATCAGAGTAAAGAAACTGTCATCTACTTTAATGGAAAGGGATGTGCGAGGGTAATTCCTGAACGGTTAAAACTGTGAAAAATCGGTTAGTGATAAGTAAAAACTATCACAGCGTGAAGCAGTTCACATATTTTAATGATGACAGGAACAGATATGGACACACTGGCGCAGTACATCCAGACGTTATCCCCGCAGCTGAGCGCATGGCGTCGTGATTTTCACCATTATGCGGAATCCGGCTGGGTAGAGTTTCGTACCGCCGCGAAAGTCGCGGAAATCCTCGACTCGCTGGGTTACGAGCTGGCGATGGGTCGCGACGTGGTGGATGCCGAAAGCCGGATGGGGTTGCCCGATGCCGCTACCCTGGCGCGAGAGTTTGCCCGCGCGGGCGCGCAGGGCGCGCCTGATAAATGGCTGGCACCGTTTGAAGGCGGGTTTACCGGCATTGTGGCGACCCTCAATACCGGCCGCCCAGGACCCACCCTGGCGTTTCGCGTCGACATGGATGCCCTTGATTTAAGCGAAGCGCTGGATGAAAGCCATCGCCCGTTCCGCGACGGTTTTGCCTCCTGCAATCCGGGAATGATGCACGCCTGCGCGCACGACGGCCACACCACGATTGGTCTGGGGCTGGCGCGGGTGCTAAAGCAGAATGAAGCGCAGCTCAACGGCACCCTCAAGATTATCTTCCAGCCTGCCGAAGAAGGCACCCGCGGCGCGCGCGCCATGGTTGCCGCCGGGGCGCTGGACGGCGTGGATTATTTCACCGCCATCCATATTGGTACCGGCGTCCCTGCCGGAACGGTGATTTGCGGCAGCGATAACTTTATGGCCACCACCAAGTTCGACGTGAACTTTACCGGCGTAGCCGCACACGCGGGCGGTAAACCTGAGGACGGACGTAACGCCCTGCTCGCCGCCGCGCAGGCCGCCCTGGCCCTGCACAGCATCGCCCCGCACAGCGAAGGCGCCTCCCGGGTGAACGTCGGGGTGATGCAGGCGGGCAGCGGACGCAACGTGGTGCCCGCGAATGCCCTGATAAAGGTTGAAACCCGCGGCGAAAGCGAAGCGATTAATCAGTACGTCTTTGAACGCGCGCAGGCGGTTATCACCGGCGCAGCGGCGCTCTACGGCGTGCGCGCCGAAATGCGCCTGATGGGTGCCGCGACGTCCAGCGCGCCGACACCGGCGTGGGTTGATTATCTGCGCGAACAGGCAAGCCAGGTTTCCGGGGTTGTTCACGCCATCGATAAGGTAAAGGCGCCAGCAGGCTCCGAAGACGCCACGCTGATGATGGCCCGCGTGCAGCAGAACGGCGGCATGGCTTCCTATATGGTGTTCGGCACGGATTTGAGCGCCGGACATCACAATGAAAAATTCGACTTTGATGAGCAGGTCATGACTATCGCCATCGAAACGCTGGCGCGGACCGCGCTCAATTTCCCGTGGACGCGAGGTGTGTAATGCAGGAGAACTACGATTTTATTGCCGATGCGATCGACACGCGATGTCGGACGTTAACCGATATTGCCGACGCGATCTGGGATCGTCCTGAAACCCGCTTTGAAGAGTTCTGGTCCGCCGAACGGCTCGCCAGCGAGCTGGAGTCAGAAGGATTTACGCTGACGCGCGAGGCAGGCGGTATTCCAAATGCCTTTATCGCCAGCTTCGGCAGCGGGAAACCGGTCATCGCCCTGCTGGGCGAATACGACGCGCTGGCAGGACTTAGCCAGCAGGCGCACTGCGCAACGGCGCAATCCGCCACTCCGGGGGCCAACGGCCACGGCTGCGGGCATAACCTCTTAGGCACCGCGGCGCTTGCGGGCGCGGTGGCGGTGAAAAGCTGGCTGGAGCAGCACGGCGGCAGCGGAACGGTGCGTTTTTACGGCTGTCCCGGTGAAGAAGGTGGCTCCGGGAAAACCTTTATGGTGCGCGAAGGTCTGTTTGATGACGTCGATGCCGCCGTCACCTGGCACCCGGAAGCCTTCGCCGGGATGTTTAACGTCAGCACGCTGGCGAATATTCAGGCCGCCTGGCGTTTTCACGGCGTGGCGGCGCATGCGGCCAACTCCCCTCATCTGGGACGCAGCGCGCTGGACGCCGTGACGCTGATGACCACCGGCACCAACTTCCTCAACGAACACATCATTGAGAAAGCGCGCGTCCATTACGCCATTACCGATACCGGCGGGATTTCGCCCAACGTGGTGCAGGCGCAGGCTGAAGTGCTGTACCTGATCCGCGCCCCGGAGATGGCCGATGCGCAGCAGATTTACGAACGTATCGAGAAAATCGCCCAGGGCGCGGCGATGATGACCGAAACCACCGTCGAGTGTCGCTTTGATAAAGCCTGCTCCAGCTACCTGCCGAACCGCACGCTCGAGGCGGCGATGTATCGCGCCCTGCAGCACTACGGCACGCCGCACTGGACGGAGGAAGAACGCGCCTTCGCCCGCGAGATCCGCGCCACCCTGACGCCCAACGATCTGCAAAATAGCCTGAAAAATATTGCCGCAACGGGGGGTGACGCGGGTAAATCCTTTGCCCGTCGTCATCAGGAGACGCTGCTGGTGGATGAAGTCGCGCCCTATGCCATCACCGACAACGTGCTGGCGGGTTCAACCGACGTGGGCGACGTCAGCTGGAAAATGCCGGTCGCCCAGTGCTTCAGCCCCTGCTTTACCGTCGGCACGCCGCTGCACACCTGGCAACTGGTGGCGCAGGGGCGTACCTCCATTGCCCACAAAGGCATGCTGCTGGCCGGAAAAGTAATGGGCGCGACCGCGCTCAATCTGCTCCAGGACGCAGCGCTGCTGAAAAAATGCCGTGAAGAGTTCGAACAACAATTACAAGAAAAACCGTACGTGTGTCCGATCCCCCAGGGCGTGACACCGTCACCTTTAAAATAAAAAAACACAACACAACACTCCCGAGGAACGCCCATGAGTATGTCATCCATACCTTCGCATTCCCCATCCGGTAAGCTCTATGGCTGGGTTGAAAGGATCGGCAATAAAGTGCCGCACCCTTTCCTGCTGTTTATCTATCTGATTGTGATTTTAATGGTCGCCACCGCCGTGCTCTCCGCCTTTGACGTGAGCGTGCGCAGCCCGGCTGACGGCAGCCTGGTGGCGGTAAAGAACCTGCTCAGCGTTGACGGGCTGCACTGGTTTTTGCCGAACGTTATCAAAAACTTCAGCGGTTTCGCCCCGCTGGGCGCCATTCTGGCGCTGGTGCTGGGCGCCGGGCTGGCGGAACGCGTTGGCTTGCTGCCCGCATTAATGGTGAAGATGGCTTCACACGTCAGCGCGCGTTACGCCAGCTATATGGTGCTGTTTATCGCCTTCTTCAGCCATATCTCCTCCGACGCCGCGCTGGTGATCATGCCGCCGATGGGGGCGCTGATTTTCCTCGCCGTCGGGCGTCATCCCGTGGCGGGCCTGCTGTCGGCGATTGCGGGCGTGGGCTGTGGATTCACCGCTAACCTGCTGATCGTCACCACCGACGTGCTGCTGTCGGGCATCAGCACGGAGGCGGCGAAGACCATTGATGCGGCAATGCACGTCAGCGTGATCGACAACTGGTACTTTATGGCCTGCTCGGTCATTGTCCTGACGATTGTCGGCGGGCTGATTACCGATAAAATCATCGAGCCGCGCCTGGGCAAATGGGAAGGCCGTAGCGATGAAAAGCTGGACACCCTGAGCAAAGAGCAGCGCTTCGGCCTGCGCGTGGCTGGCGTGGTCTCGCTGGCCTTTATCGCGCTGGTGGCGCTGATGGTGGTGCCGGAAAACGGGATATTGCGCGATCCGGTTAAACATACCGTCCTGCCGTCGCCGTTTATTCAGGGCATCGTGCCGCTGATTATCCTCTTCTTTTTTGTCGTTTCGCTCGCCTACGGCATCGCGACCGGCAAAATCCGCCGTCAGGGCGATCTGCCACAGCTGATGATCGAGCCGATGAAGGAGATGGCGGGCTTTATCGTGATGGTGTTCCCGCTGGCGCAGTTTGTGGCGATGTTTAACTGGAGCAACATGGGCAAGTTTATGGCCGTGGGCCTGACCGACGCGCTGGAGGCGGCCGGATTAAGCGGCGTACCGGCGTTTGTCGGCCTGGCGCTGCTGTCATCCCTGCTGTGCATGTTTATCGCCAGCGGCTCCGCCATCTGGTCGATTCTGGCCCCGATCTTCGTGCCGATGTTTATGATGCTCGGGTTCCACCCGGCGTTTGCCCAGATCCTGTTCCGCATCGCGGACTCCTCGGTTATTCCGCTGGCGCCGGTTTCGCCGTTTGTTCCGCTGTTTTTAGGCTTCCTGCAGCGCTATAAACCGGAGGCCAAACTGGGTACCTACTATTCGCTGGTTTTACCCTACCCGCTTATCTTTTTAGGGGTATGGCTGGTGATGCTGGTGGCATGGTATCTTGTCGGCCTGCCGATTGGGCCGGGGATATACCCGAGGCTGAACTAAAGGGATGAGGATGCTGAGATTACTCGAAGATAAGATTGCGACGCCGCTCGGGCCGCTGTGGGTGATCGCGGACGAGCAGTTCTGCCTGCGCGCCGTCGAATGGGAAGAGCACAGCGACCGCATGGAAGAACTGCTCCATGTTCACTACCGCGCGCAGGGGTATGAACGTATTCGCGCCACCAACCCGGGCGGGCTGAGCGACAAGCTTGCGGCCTACTTCGAAGGCGATCTCAGCATCATCGATACTCTGCCGACCGCCACGGCAGGCACGCCTTTTCAGCGCGAAGTGTGGCAGGCCCTGCGGTCGATACCGTGCGGGCAGGTTATGCATTACGGCCAGCTCGCGGAGCAGCTAGGCCGCGCAGGGGCCGCACGTGCAGTGGGTGCCGCGAACGGCTCCAACCCGGTCAGCATCGTGGTGCCCTGCCATCGCGTCATTGGCCGCAACGGCACCATGACGGGCTATGCCGGCGGCGTGCAACGCAAAGAGTGGTTGCTGCGTCACGAAGGGTATCTCTTGCTTTAGTTCCCAGGCTTTTAGTGCTTAATTTTCTTCCGGTTAGGCTAAAAATCCATAATCAAGCTGTGGAATTTCAAGAAGATGGCGACACGTTGCCGTCTCTTGTCCTTATTGAGGTTTTGTCAGGCTTACGTACTTACCAAAAAGATGTTAAAATTGACCAATATCAATTAAGGCTTGAGCAAACCTATGATCCCGGAAAAGCGAATTATACGACGCATTCAGTCTGGCGGTTGTGCTATCCATTGCCAGGATTGCAGCATCAGCCAGCTCTGTATCCCGTTTACCCTGAATGAGCATGAACTCGATCAGCTTGATAATATCATCGAGCGCAAAAAGCCTATTCAGAAAGGGCAGACGCTGTTTAAAGCGGGAGACGAACTGAAATCGCTCTATGCTATCCGTTCTGGCACCATCAAGAGCTACACCATCACCGAACAGGGTGATGAGCAGATCACCGGCTTCCATCTGGCGGGCGACCTGGTGGGCTTTGACGCCATCGGCACGGGCCATCACCCGAGCTTTGCTCAGGCACTCGAAACCTCGATGGTTTGCGAAATCCCGTTTGAAACCCTGGACGATCTGTCCGGCAAGATGCCTAACCTGCGTCAGCAGATGATGCGTCTGATGAGCGGTGAGATCAAAGGCGATCAGGACATGATCCTGCTGCTTTCCAAAAAGAATGCGGAAGAGCGCCTGGCCGCGTTTATCTACAACCTCTCCCGCCGCTTCGCCGAGCGTGGCTTCTCGCCGCGTGAATTCCGTCTGACGATGACGCGTGGCGATATCGGTAACTACCTGGGTCTGACCGTGGAAACCATCAGCCGTCTGCTGGGCCGTTTCCAGAAAAGCGGGATGCTGGCCGTTAAGGGTAAATACATCACTATCGAAAACGGTGAAGCGCTGGCCGTTCTTGCCGGGCACGCCCGCAACGTGGCGTAACTTCCCGCCTGTTGATGACCAGACTGATAAATTCTTGTGATTTATTGGTCTGGTATAATCACTTCCGTTTCAAGATATTTTCACCGCAGCACGTCCCCACACAGCGCCCGAAAGGTTCTCGTTGAGGTTATGAATTGAGAGAAAGTTTGTTTTTCGTTTCAGTCGTGATTGCCTCTGTGACCTTTATCTTCATCTGGATCATGCTTGTCGGCCCGATGAAGGGGGAGGAAAAAACCTACGTTCAGGACTCCACGACCTTTGCGATAGCGGTGATGGTGCTGCTGTTTATTGCGTTTATCGCGGTGACGACCACGGTACTTTTCCTCTGATAATTTTTCATTAATTATTGATCTGGTAAAACCTCCCCTCTGTTTCATTCAGGATATATAGGTTACTCTTTTAATTACAGACTGTGGTGACAGTAGTAAGGAGACCTGTATGGCCAAGTATCAAAACATGCTGGTAGCTATCGATCCGAATCAGGACGATCAGCCAGCATTACGACGTGCTGTGTATTTGCATCAACGGATTGGTGGCAAAATCAAAGCGTTTTTGCCGATCTATGACTTCTCGTATGAGATGACCACCCTTCTGTCGCCTGACGAGCGCACCGCTATGCGTCAGGGCGTCATCAGCCAGCGTACCGCGTGGATCCGTGAACAGGCGAAGTATTACCTGGAAGCGGGCGTGCCCATTGATATTAAAGTGGTCTGGCATAACCGACCTTTCGAAGCCATCATCCAGGAGATTGTCGCCGGCGGGCACGACCTGCTGCTGAAGATGGCGCACCAGCACGACAAGCTGGAGTCCGTGATTTTCACCCCGACCGACTGGCACCTGCTGCGTAAATGCCCCTGCCCGGTCTGGATGGTGAAAGACCAGCCGTGGCCTGAAGGCGGTAAAGCCGTTGTGGCGGTAAACCTCGCGAGCGAAGAGGATTACCACAATTCGCTGAACGAGAAGCTGGTGAAGGAGACCATCCAGCTTGCCGATCAGGTGAATCATACCGAAGTGCATCTGGTGGGCGCCTATCCGGTCACCCCGATTAACATTGCCATTGAGCTGCCTGAATTTGACCCGAGCGTGTACAACGACGCGATCCGCGGTCAGCACCTGCTGGCCATGAAAGCGCTGCGCCAGAAATTCAGCATTGATGAGAAAATGACCCACGTGGAAAAAGGGCTGCCTGAAGAGGTGATCCCGGACCTGGCGGAACATCTGCAGGCGGGGATTGTGGTGCTGGGCACCATTGGCCGGACCGGTATTTCTGCCGCGTTCCTCGGCAATACCGCCGAACAGGTGATCGACCACCTGCGCTGCGACCTGCTGGTCATTAAGCCGGATGAGTACCAGACGCCGGTTGAGCTGGACGATCCTGAAGACGATTAACCAGTAAGATGAAAAAAAACCGTCGGGGAACCGGCGGTTTTTTTTTGCCGGGTGGCGGCTTCGCCTTACCCGGCCTACGGGTTTGGTAGGCCCGGTAAGCTTGCGCCACCGGGCTTTACCCTGTCAGAGTGATTTCAGAATCGCATCCACGCTGGCTTTGGCATCGCCAAACAGCATGTGGGTGTTCTCTTTGAAGAACAGCGGGTTCTGAACCCCGGCATAGCCGGTATTCATGGAGCGTTTAAACACAATCACGTTCTGCGCCTTCCACACTTCCAGAACAGGCATACCGGCGATTGGGCTACCCGGATCGTCCTGTGCAGCAGGGTTAACGGTATCGTTGGCACCAATGACCAGCACGGTGTCGGTGTCGGCGAAATCATCGTTGATCTCATCCATTTCCAGCACGATGTCGTAAGGCACTTTCGCTTCCGCCAGCAGCACGTTCATGTGGCCAGGCAGACGCCCTGCCACCGGGTGAATACCAAAGCGAACCTTGATGCCCCGCGCGCGCAGCTTCTCGGTGATTTCCGCAACCGGATACTGCGCCTGCGCCACCGCCATGCCGTAGCCCGGGGTGATAATGACCGTGTGCGAGTTTTTCAGCATGTCTGCGGTATCTTCCGCAGAAATTTCACGGTGCTCACCCACTTCTTCATCCGCACTGGAAGATGACCCGTCGGTCCCGAAACCACCGGCGATAACGCTGATGAACGAGCGGTTCATCGCTTTACACATGATGTAAGACAGGATCGCACCGGAAGAACCCACCAGCGCACCGGTGACGATCAGCAGGTCGTTGCTCAGCATAAAGCCTGCCGCCGCTGCCGCCCAACCGGAGTAGGAGTTCAGCATTGAGACAACCACCGGCATATCCGCACCACCGATGGACGCCACCAGGTGCCAGCCGAACGCCAGCGCGATGATGGTCATTACCAGCAATGCCAGCACCTGCAGACCGACGCTTTCGGTACGCACGAAGACCACCAGCAGTACAAACGACACCACCAGCGCCGCCAGGTTCAGCTTATGACGGTTTGGCAGCATCAGCGGTTTAGAGGAGATCTTCCCGCGCAGTTTGCCGAACGCCACAATAGAGCCGGTGAAGGTCACCGCACCGATGAAGATACCGAGGAACACTTCCGTCAGGTGGATGTTTACCAGAATCGGTTCCAGGCCCGGTTCGTGATACAGGTAGCTGTTGAAGCCCACCAGCACCGCCGCCAGACCCACGAAGCTGTGCAGAATGGCAACCAGCTCCGGCATCTCGGTCATTTCAACGCGTTTTGCCAGGCGAATACCAATCGCGCCGCCGATGATCATCGCCACCAGGATCCACGCCACGTTGCCGGTATCCGGCCCGAAGATGGTGGCAATCAGCGCAATCGCCATCCCGGCGATACCAAAGTTATTCCCCTGCTGAGACGTTTCGTGTTTGGAAAGCCCCGCCAGACTGAAAATAAACAGGATTGCAGCAACAATGTATGCGGCTGTCACTAATCCTCCAGACATATGCTACCCCTTAGCCTTTACGAAACATTTTCAGCATGCGCTGAGTCACGGTGAAACCACCGAAAATATTGATACTGGCGATCAGCACCGCGATAAAGCTCAGGAAGCTGATCCAGCCGCCGTGACCAATCTGTAGTAACGCCCCCACCACGATGATCCCGGAGATGGCGTTGGTTACCGACATCAGCGGCGTATGCAGCGCATGGGAGACGTTCCACACCACGTAGTAGCCTACGACGCAGGAGAGCGCGAAGACGGTAAAGTGGCCGAGGAACTCTTTCGGCGCAACGTCAGCCAGCCAGCCGAACAGAATAATTACCAGCGCCATGATCGCGTATTTGCGCCACGGAGAAGCCGGTTTGGCGGGTTCTTTTGGCGCTGGCGCCGCTTTCGATGCCGCCTGAGGCTGAGCAGAAACCTGAATAGGCGGCGCAGGCCAGGTAATTTCACCTTCGCGGACGACGGTGACGCCGCGTACCACCACATCGTCGAAATCAACGGTGACGTTGCCGTCTTTCTCTTTGCAGAGCAGCTTCAGCAGGTTGACCAGGTTAGTGCCGTAGAGCTGAGAAGACTGCGTTGGCAGACGGCCCGGCAGATCGGTATAACCGATCACCTTCACGCCGTTCGCGGTCGTGGTCACCTGATTCGGTACGGTATATTCACAGTTACCGCCGTTTTGGGCGGCCAGGTCGACAATCACGCTGCCCGACTTCATGGAGTCAACCATCTCACGGGTAATCAGCTTCGGCGCCGGTTTACCCGGAATAAGCGCGGTGGTGACAATAATGTCGACATCTTTCGCCTGGGCGGCGAAGAGCTCCATTTCGGCTTTGATAAACGCTTCGGACATCACCTTCGCGTAACCGTCGCCGCTGCCTGCCTCTTCCTTGAAGTCCAGCTCAAGGAATTCGGCACCCATACTCTGGACCTGTTCCTTTACTTCAGGACGGGTGTCAAAGGCACGTACGATAGCGCCCAGGCTGTTTGCCGCACCGATTGCGGCAAGGCCCGCCACGCCCGCGCCAATCACCATCACTTTCGCCGGAGGGACTTTACCCGCGGCGGTGATTTGACCGGTAAAGAAGCGACCAAATTCGTGGGCCGCTTCAACAATGGCGCGGTAGCCGGCAATGTTTGCCATGGAGCTTAAGGCATCCAGCGACTGCGCGCGCGAAATGCGCGGCACGGAGTCCATCGCCATCACGGTCACGCCGCGGGCCGCCAGCTTCTCCATCAGCTCCGGGTTTTGCGCAGGCCAGATGAAGCTCACCAGGGTCGTCCCCGGATTCAGCAGCGCAATCTCACTCTCTTCCGGTGCGTTGACCTTCAGAATCACCGGCGACTGCCAGACGTCGGCACCGTCGACCACTTCCGCGCCAGCCTGGATAAAGGCCTCGTCATCGAAACTCGCCAGTTTGCCTGCGCCGCTTTCAACCGCGACCGTAAAACCCAGCTTAAGCAGTTGCTCCACCGTTTTCGGTGTTGCCGCTACGCGGGTTTCATTGGCTAACCGTTCTTTTGGTACCCCAATACGCATAGTTTTCCCTTCCATCGGTTTTTGATGATGGTTTATCGATAAATGCCCGCGGTTTGTATCAATATTCGCCATCACGCGAGCGACGAAATATGATTAACCCCGGAAAATAAAACAGTAACAAACTGCCTATAACCTACTGAAAATAGCGCCCGCGATCTACCGCCAGAAAACACTATTTCTTACTTTATCTGTGAAAAATAAGCGATCGGCGTCACTGACAGTGATATTTACCTTAAATTCATTGCCAGAACCGATAAATCGCGCAAACGAAGCGGTAAAAACATGATATAGCGCCATAAGAGAACAACTTATTAACATTAAATTAACTTGTAAAAGTCATATGCTTTATCAGTTTTACTTGTCAAACGCGTGTTTTTTCAACATATCACTAAATGTTATAGAAATTGGTGATTCAGTCAGCACAGGCAGTGAAAAATGGCGCAGACAGCGACGGGTTTTAAATGCAATAATCGGGACCGTCTCAAATTAACAACAATACCAGTACATGGTTTGCGCAAGGCGAAGGATCATTTTTATGAAGCTTAAGAACACACTCCTGGCGTCCGCACTTCTTTCCGCGACCGCCCTGTCTGCGAATGCCGCAACAGAGTTAACGCCGGAGCAAGCGGCAGCGTTAAAACCTTTTGACCATACGGTCATTGTGGGTCGTTATAATTCTATTGGCGACGCCGTCGCCGCGGCATCAAAAGCTGCTGATAAAAACGGGGCTGCCTCGTTTTATGTCGTTGACCAGTCCGATTACGGCAACAGCGGTAACCAGCGCGTGACCATTGCGCTGTTCAAAGACAATGCGCCAAAAGCTGACGCACCGAAAAACCGCGTGATCAACGGTGTTGTTGAACTGCCGAAAGATCAGGCGATTGAGCTGGAACCTTACGACACCGTCACCGTTCAGGGCTTCTATCGCAGCCAGCCTGAAGTGAACGATGCCATCACCAAAGCCGCGAAAGAGAAAGGGGCCTACTCTTTCTTCATCGTGCGTCAGGTCGATGCTAACCAGGGTGGCAACCAGCGTATTACCGCGTTCATCTATAAAAAAGATGCGAAAAAACGTGTTCTGCAGAGCCCGGATGCCATCCCGGCGAATTCAGAAGCAGGTCGCGCGGCAATAGCAAAAGGCGGCGAAGAAGCGAAGAAAGTTGAAATTCCAGGCGTAGCAACGACGGCTGCCCCAAGCGCTGAAGTGGGCCGTTTCTTTGAAACGCAGTCCACGAAAGGTGGCCGTTACTCCGTTACGCTGCCGGACGGTACCAAAATTGAAGAGCTGAACAACGCCACTGCCGCGCAGATGGTGCCGTTCGACAGCATCAAGTTTACCGGCAACTACGGCAACATGACGGAAGTCTCTTACCAGGTCGCGAAGCGTGCGGCGAAGAAAGGGGCGAAGTATTACCACATCACCCGCCAGTGGCAGGAACGTGGTAACAACGTGACCATCAGCGCCGATCTGTACAAGTAACAAAATCGTTTACGAAAGGCGGCGCAATGCCGCCTTTTTTGTTACTTTTTTTGAATTTCTGTCCCACGTCATTGCATGCTTTCGTTACACTCCGTAAAATCCCGCGCCTTAGTGTGATCCACCATTTTTATGCGCCTGAGCGAAATAATTATTCTGGATTTTGACCTTTCATAACAGGAAGCCAATGGAAAAGAAACTTGGCCTGAGTGCTCTGACTGCACTCGTTTTAAGCTCAATGCTGGGTGCAGGCGTATTCAGTTTGCCGCAGAATATGGCGGCCGTCGCCAGCCCTTCCGCGCTCATCATTGGCTGGGGCATTACGGGTGTCGGAATACTGCTGCTGGCCTTCGCCATGCTGCTGCTCACCCGCATTCGTCCGGACCTGGACGGCGGCATTTTCACCTATGCGCGTGAAGGTTTCGGCGAGCTGATTGGCTTCTGTTCCGCGTGGGGATACTGGCTGTGTGCGGTTATCGCCAACGTCTCCTATCTGGTTATCGTCTTCTCGGCGCTCAGTTTCTTTACCGATACGCCTGAGCTGCGCCTCTTTGGCGACGGGAATACCTGGCAGTCTATTGTGGGCGCCTCGGTGTTGCTGTGGTTCGTCCACTGGCTGGTGTTGCGTGGCGTACAAACGGCCGCCAGCATCAACCTGGTGGCGACGCTGGCGAAACTGGTTCCGCTAGGACTGTTTATCGTTCTGGCCTTTATTGCGTTCCGTCTGGACGTATTCAAGCTCGATTTCAGCGGCGTTGCGCTGGGCGTTCCCGTCTGGGAGCAGGTGAAAAACACGATGCTGATTACCCTGTGGGTGTTCATCGGCGTTGAAGGCGCGGTCGTAGTTTCTGCCCGGGCCCGGAATAAACGCGATGTGGGCCGCGCTACGCTGCTGGCCGTACTGGCTGCGCTCGGGGTCTATCTGCTGGTGACGCTGCTGTCGCTTGGCGTCGTGGCGCGTCCTGAGCTGGCGGAAATGCGTAACCCGTCAATGGCAGGCCTGATGGTGAAAATGCTCGGCCCCTGGGGCGATGTGGTGATTGCCGCAGGGCTGATCGTCTCCGTCTGCGGCGCTTACCTGAGTTGGACCATCATGGCGGCTGAAGTGCCGTTCCTGGCCGCGACGCACAAGGCGTTTCCACGCCTGTTTGCCCGTCAAAACCAAAACAGCGCGCCGTCGGCATCACTCTGGCTGACCAACATCAGCGTTCAGGTCTGTCTGGTGCTGATCTGGCTCACAGGTTCTGACTATAACACTCTGCTGACCATCGCCTCGGAGATGATTCTGGTACCCTATTTCTTAGTGGGTGCGTATCTGTTAAAAATTGCCACACGCCCGGCGCATTATGTCGTGGGCGTCGGAGCCTGTATTTACGGCCTGTGGTTGTTGTATGCTTCCGGACCTATGCATCTGCTGCTGTCGGTAGTGCTGTACGCACCGGGTCTGCTGGTGTTTATCTACGCCCGCCGCACGCATCAGCTGGAGAACGCGCTGAAACGCCGTGAGATGGCATTAATTGGACTGCTACTGGTTGCTGCCCTACCGGCAACCTGGATGTTAATGGGATAGCATCGCCTTTCCCATTGTTGAACTGTTAAGGAGAATACGATGGGAAATGCACCGCTTCGCCCAATACTGATTACCGGCGGAGGCCGCCGTATCGGCCTCGCCCTCGCCCATCACTTCCTCAACCTTCGCCATCCGGTCATTGTCAGCTACCGTACGGAATACCCGTCGATTGAAGGGTTACGCAAAGCCGGTGCTGTCTGCATTCAGGCTGATTTTTCAACCGATGAAGGCATTCTGGCTTTCGCGGAAGAGGTGAAATCCACCACGACGGGGCTGCGCGCCGTGATCCATAACGCCAGCGCATGGCGTGCCGAAAAACCCGGTACGTCACTCAGCGAAACGCTCTCCGCCATGTTGCAGATCCACGTAAATGCCCCTTATCTGCTCAACCACGCCCTGCAGGATCTTCTGCGCGGTCATGGGCACGCTGCGGGCGATATTATTCACTTTACCGATTATGTGGTGGAGCGCGGAAGCGACAAGCACATCGCCTACGCGGCCAGCAAAGCCGCGCTGGATAACATGACGCGCTCGTTTGCCCGCAAGCTCGCGCCCGAGGTGAAGGTGAACGCCATCGCCCCGGCGATGATTTTGTTTAACGAAAACGATGATGCGGAGTATCGCCAGCAGGCGCTGAATAAGTCGCTCATGAAAATCGCCCCGGGCGAGAAAGAGGTCATCGACCTTGTGGATTACCTGCTCACCAGCTGCTACGTCACCGGCAGAACCTTTGCCGTGGACGGCGGCCGACCGCTGCGCTAGTGAAAGCGGCTCCAGAAGAAAATTAACACCCAGGCGCTGAGTCCCCAGCAGACAACCGCCCCGCTCAGCGCCAGGGGAAGACGCAGAAAACCGGTGAAATACCACAGCGAAAGCAGGTAGAGAAAATACGGAATGATAGACCACATGCCAAACACGATGGTCGTGCGTAACGCTTCCGTGCCCCGTTCAGAAGCCACAATATAGTGAGCAATCAGCGCAAAAGTCGGAAACAGCGGAATTAGCCCGGCAATATAGTAGTTTTTCGTTTTTGCCAGAACGCCAATCAGTAACACCACCAGCGCGCCCAGCGCGGCTTTGATCACCAGCCCCATATTTTTCCCTGGAATAATCAACTCACAATATGAGCCAGAATAACGGAACCGGCGTTAATTTTGAAAGATTAATGGAAGGTTAAGGTTTCGCGGTGTATGTTGGCTTTTTTCACGAAAACAGACGCTGTATGAATAAGATTGTTTATGTTGAAGACGAACCCGAAGTCGGGCAACTGATCGCTGCCTATCTGGGTAAACATGATATGGACGTCATTGTTGAACCTCGCGGCGATCGTGCCGAAGAGGTGGTCGTCCGTGAAAATCCGGATCTGGTGCTGCTGGATATCATGTTGCCAGGCAAAGACGGCATGACGCTCTGCCGCGACCTGCGCGCCCAGTGGGAGGGGCCTATCGTCCTGCTCACCTCACTGGACAGCGATATGAACCACATTTTGTCGCTGGAGATGGGTGCCAATGACTACATTCTGAAAACCACACCGCCTGCCGTCCTGCTTGCACGCCTGCGCCTGCATTTGCGCCAGCACGCCAGCATCGAACGCGAAGCGCCCGCGCCGTCTCTGACGCCGCACAAAGCGATGCGCTTCGGTACGCTGTCTATTGACCCCATTAACCGCCAGGTGCTGCTCTCTGGCGAGCTTATCGCCCTCTCCACCGCGGATTTTGACCTGCTGTGGGAGCTGGCAACGCACGCCGGGCAAATCATGGACCGCGACGCGCTGCTGAAAAACCTGCGTGGCGTGAGCTATGACGGAATGGACCGCAGCGTTGACGTGGCGATTTCGCGTCTGCGTAAAAAGCTGCAGGATAACGCTACCGAGCCCTACCGCATTAAAACCGTGCGTAATAAGGGTTACCTGTTTGCCCCACATGCGTGGGAAACCTGATCGCGTCTCCCGATAAGACAACCCGTGCGAAATGAAGGCATTGCGCGACGATGCCCTTCTTTCGCGCGTTTATTTTTACGTTTGCGCAACAATTGACTTGCTAAGCACGCGAACTATTCCATAATTACCTTCTCGACTCTCCTTTTTTCAGCTCGCCCCGCTCATGCGACCGTTTTACTCATTTTCACCGTGAAGCTCTCACGATACCTCTCCCATAAAATCTTGATATGAGGATTTAAGCCCATGAAATATGTATAGCTACAGTCAGGTAGAAGCCATCAAAACCAATCTTGAATGGATTGTTAATCAGGCAGCGCTTAGCCATTCCTCCCCCTCACGCGCCGATCGGAAAGCGCTCTTTGATCTCCTTGAACTCATCCAGTCTTACGAAATTCTCCTGGATTTAATTAACGAATTTGGGGCCGATGTGATTGATATGCACATTGCGGAAGGACTGGCCGTAACGGAAACGCTCATCGCCAAGGTAAAAAACAGCGCGAAAGCCATGTAACACGCTTCACAGACATGAAAATATCGCCGGGTTTTCATGTATATTCTGCACAAAGCGTTTCTTCGGTGAGATCCAATGAAAAAGCTGTTTGTGCAGTTTTAGTGTGCAGAAAATTCGCAACTCATTGAAATTCAATTATTTCCCACGATATCAGTGAGTTAGCCCGAAACGTTTAACAGACATCTACGGACGTGCACGGTCTTTTTTGTGCCCCTATCGGTGTCCCTACTTTCAAAATGCCCCCAAATTTGCCCCCAAAATTCTGATTCGATTAGCTGATTTGCGCGCACGTTTCCAGTTTTTAAACCTCCTGCTTTACTGCCCCCAACTCCCAACAGCATAATCACCGTGAATGAGTTGTATGACTTAATCGGCGTGCGCTATTTTTTTGATTACTGCTTGTTTGCATGGCATTACTTCACTCCCCTTTGACATTTGAGAAGGACTTTTATGAAACAATTATTCTCTCGCCTTCCGGAGGAATTCCTCCACACTCACCTCGGTAAATTCAGATTTGGATCCTTTGACGACATTCCAAAAGACGATGAACCGTTTGTCTACCCTAAGTTCAGCGACATTCGTTTCATTCTACCTCCAGTGTTTGCTCAAGAGGGTGGATGCATCATTGTTGCCGATGGTTTAAAAATTCTGGAAAGCATGGGGGATGAGGCATTTAACATCGACCCAATTCGCTGGCACAAAGTTAAAAGCTACATTGCCAACGGTATTGTCGAGTATCCGGAGATGACCTCGCCATTCCGTATCATGGATGGTCGGCACAGAACCCTGGCTCTTACTCAACTTTATCCTGGTATAAAAATTCCTGTTATCATCCCTCATAGCCTTCACAGTGAAGTTATTGAAACAGGAATTTTCAATAAAGCGATCGTTGAACCAATGCTTTAACTGGAGTAGATAGACAGGCAATGCATTGGTACCCATTTAGCGTGCTTATCTGTGCCTATACTTTCAGTCTGACAACTGGAGGTGCCCGATGTGTGGACGTTTTGCACAATCCCAAACCCGTGAAGAATATCTGGCATACCTGGCCGATGAAGCAGATCGCAACATCGCCTATGACCCCGAAACGATCGGACGTTACAACGTGGCGCCAGGCACAAAAGTACTGCTGTTGAGCGAACGCGACGAGCATTTGCATCTCGATCCGGTGCTCTGGGGTTACGCGCCCGGGTGGTGGAATAAGCCGCCACTGATTAACGCGCGCGTTGAAACTGCAGCCACAAGCCGCATGTTTAAGCCGTTATGGCAACACGGTCGGGCAATCTGCTTCGCAGACGGTTGGTTCGAATGGAAGAAGGAAGGCGAAAAGAAACAGCCCTACTTCATTCACCGGGCCGACGAGCAACCCATATTTATGGCGGCAATCGGCAGCACGCCATTTGATCGTGGAGACGAAGCAGAGGGCTTTCTGATAGTTACGTCCGCAGCTGGTAAAGGTCTGGTTGATATTCATGACAGGCGGCCACTGGTTTTGTCACCGGAAGCAGCACGCGAATGGATGCGCCAAGATATAGGCGGGAAGGAAGCTGAAGAGATAGCAGCCGACGGTGCAGTGCAAGCAGACAAGTTTTTCTGGCACGTGGTATCGCGCGCTGTGGGTAATGTTAAAAATCAGAGGCCGGAGTTAATCGAGGCAATAAATGCAATATAATCGAACGAAAAAAGAAATAGAATGATTTTATGCTCAAATCCATAAATCTCCATTGACATTATACACCACGTCACGTTACATATATTGAACATTCTTTATAAATTACAACAGCAATGACATAACCACCCAAAACACAGGGAGGCCAGAACATATTTTCTAGTGAAGACAATAAAGTCAATACAAACACCTGAGAAAATATTAACTTTTTTAGTTTATTCATCATAGCTAAAGCACGCCCCCCCTTCACCACTCCCAACGAAATAAATCGCAAGACATTAATATCATTGATATTGGTATTTTAGAATGATATTCCTCTAATTATTCCTATTGATTGACATCACCTAACCAATAACGATTAGTCAAGAATTATTAACTTTTACTCCCCTTCCAAAATATAGAAAATAGTCCAGCAGTCATTATAACTATATTGTTCTTCATTTGGGGGTGATGTCCCCCTTTTTTAGTTTACATTGAGCTTATAGTAACATAATGATCACAAAACCATAAAGAAGGCACAAATAATCATTGATAAAATAGAATGTGGTGCCGGGTGCCTCCCGGTGTTTCTCTTCCAGTCTCAAGAAACGCGAGCATACTGCAAAATTTGACTGTTCGCCCCTCCGCTTAGGGGGATTCACCACATATTTAAACTATTAGATTTACGAAATCTAGTCAAAAAAAATAAGCATTATGCTTTCAGTCTCAATCATACATAATTATCTCCCGGGCTAAACATGCAATTTTTGGCACTTTAAGTATACGATGAAAAAAACCCGCCATTACAAAGCGGGGTACTGAAGGTTCAGAAAGGTTGTGTACCATAGCATTGCTTAGATTCAAGCATTTTGAGGCTAGTATAATTTTTTATTCTTTGCCAGGACTTAAAATTTTTGTATCGCTACTAAACGATAGCAATTATCTAACTACTGGCAGATCTGTTAGTCGAGTCGTATATCGAGGAGATAACATTTCACGCTTCATCTGCCACTGCTGCTGTATTCCCTGCCCGGCAAAGTAGAGAGTTCCTTTACCCTCTTTCGCGTTCAGGTGATCTAGCACCTCCATCAACCTTTTACTACCGGACCGCGGCGCGTTATCGTCAAAAAGGTTGAGCTGTGCCACGCCCTGGCTGAAGAAGTCACCTAGCATGATTCCGGCTTTCTGGTACCGGTGACCGTCTTGCCAGATTTTGTCCAAGCACTTTACTGCAGCGTTGATAATGTCACGTGAATCCTGAGTGGGGGTGAGAAGCTTCATTGATGCACTGTTGCCATAATATGGCTCATTTAGGGCAAAGGGTGATGTCTTCACGAACGCCGAGATAAAACGGCAATACTGATGTTCACCCCGCAGTTTTTCAGCACCACGGGCAGCATAGCTGCAGATAGCCTGGCGCATCTGTTCATACTCAGTAACGCGTTCTCCGAATGACCGGCTGCAGACGATTTCCTGCTTAGCTGGTGCAAACTCCTCCAGATCCAGACATGGTTCGCCGCGCAGCTCCCGGACAGTTCGCTCCAGGACGACATTGAAGTGCTTCCGAATAATCCACGTACTCTGCTCTGAGAGGTCGAGAGCCGTTTTGATGCCCATGGCGTTGAGCTTCTTACTGATGCGCCTGCCGACTCCCCAGACGTCCTCCACCGGAACCAGAGCAAGCAGTCGGCGCTGGCGATCGATATTGGATAGGTCCACTACCCCGCCCGTTTGCCGCTGCCATTTTTTAGCGGCATGGTTTGCGAGCTTCGCCAGTGTCTTTGTCTGGGCAATGCCAATACCGACCGTCAGGTGCGTACGCTTCAGAACTGTAGCGCGGATCTCTTTCCCGAAGTCTGTCAGGTCACGACAATTTCGAACACCAGTCAGGTCACAAAAAGCTTCATCGATACTGTAAATTTCGGCGCGGGGGCTCATTTCCTCCAACGTTGTCATCACCCGGTTGGACATGTCAGCATAGAGCTCGTAATTACTGCTGAAGCAAACAACACCAGCGCGCCGGAATAGATCCTTTTGCTTAAAGAAAGGCTCTCCCATGGTAATTCCGGCGGCTTTGGCCTCGGCGCTGCGCGCGATTACGCAGCCGTCATTATTCGAGAGAACAACCACTGGCCGCCCTTTCAAATCGGGCCGAAACACCGTCTCGCATGATGCGTAGAAAGAATTCACATCACAGAGCGCAAACATATTCAGCTCGCAGATTTAACGATGAAAGTAACAACGCCGAAAACATCAAGCGTGTCCTCGCTACCGACAATAATCGGCGAGTAAGCGCTGTTCATAGGATTGAGCTGTACGGTCGGGCGCAGCTGCAGGCGCTTAACAGTGAACTCCCCTTCCACCGCGGCGATGACAATGTCACCATGCTCAGCAGTGCGTGAGCTGTCCACCACCAGCAGATCACCGTCGCTGATCCCGGCTTCGATCATTGAATCACCCGCGGCTTTAACGAAGTATGTTGAGCTCGGGTGAGCAACAAGTAACTCATTGAGATCGATACGCTGTTCAACGTAATCAGCCGCGGGGCTTGGGAAACCACACTGTACTAAGTCACTGAAAAGCGGAAGAGAGATAATTTCTCGCAGTTCTGTTGGCCTGATGAATTCCATTGTATACACCTCAAATACTGTTTTTATATACAGTAGTTTTATTTGTTAGTGTCCGCAAGATACAGGCCCTACCGTCACTGCTTAAAGCTTCGCCGTTTCGTTTCTAAGTTTCTCTCTCGTTTCGAATTATGAGTTTTGTAAATTTTATACTCGTAACCATTCTTGAACAGATTTAAACCAGTATTGAAACGGACCCTTATTCACCTTCATCTGCAGTCATGGCCAACTCCGCCGCGATAATTCTTTGGTTGTGCAGAGAATCGACTGGCATTTCTACACGGACGGACAAAAACTGGTCGCGGGGAATATCGACCGGATCCCCCTCGCTAATACCCTGTATTTCGTTCCTGGCGAATGCAGGCGCGCCAGGATGTGTTCGATGATAGGTTTTTACCAGCACAGAACCATCAGCATTTACTTCATAATCCAGCCAGATGAGAGGCTGTTTGTTCCTGTCAGTTGGGATATCAAAACCGCCATCAATGCCGCCCCAGGCCGCATCAGAGTTAAGCCCCTCACACCCTTCAACCAGATATTCACCGATGCCCAGACGAGTTACAGTGCAGCCATCTGATTCATCATTAGTCTGGTATGATCCATCCGAAAACACTTTAACCACAGGCGATGCTGCTTTGAGCGTGCCATCGCTGGCTCTGGTGGTATTGCCCGTGGTGTAAGCCTCATGATATGACCAGGACGAGCCACTGTAATATGAGAACCAGGTTCTCCTGAGTGAATACGACTGGTGAATACGGGTTGGCCTGTTCCCTCTGTTAATGGTCAAAGTTGTCAGATCCGCTGAAACACCAATTTCAGAGTACCCATCCCCTGCAGAACCATAAAATCCTGATGGGGTACTGCCATCTTGTAAGCGGATACTTGCTCCGCTAGGAAATACAGCCCCCACACCAAAATCACCAACGGAAAGCATATCCCCGGAGGTGCTGTAGGCGTTTCTCGTGGCGCTACTTCCCAACTCGAGGTTTGTGCGAGCGTCTTCCACCTTCGTTGCGCCGGTACCGCCCTGGTTAACCGGCAAAGCTCCGTTGCTCCCCTTCTGCAGTAATTTCCCAATGGCCGGGATTGATAAACTGGAGCCATTGATCGTGACGGTGATGTTTTGGTTGGAGTTCGTGGTTGCGAACGTCTCCCACGCGCCAATGTTCTCGTCATACTCTTTGATAAGCTGCGACATAGCCTGTGCCAGGCCGTCGACCGAGATATTGTCCGACACAAGAATTCCATACTTCTGGCCGCTCAGCGCCGGGGATGCAGCAGGCGTGATCGTCATTGACGTGGCGCTGTTCACTGCTGAAATCTGGAACATCTGAACCGGGTTAGACATGACGATAATCGTCTGGCCAGCGCGAACTTGGCTGGCGGGCGCCGTCCAGTTTGTGCTGGTGCCGGTTGCGGTATTTCCGTTAATGGCAATGGTGCCAGTGTTATAAAGCATATTTTCTCCATGCAATAAAAAACCCCGCCGTAGTGAGGTTTGCATTCAAGGTCGTGAGTTATTTGCAGGTCGTGCTTGTAAATGTGTTCGCACTTACCCAACGCCAGTTAAAGGGATATCCGGCCCGGTATTGCGTCTGGTTGTTTTGTCTTCGAACGCCGTAAATCATCACGTTATTCTCATGTCCACCCATATATGCCGTGCCGCTGCAAATCGGTTCCTGTTTCTCAAGTACACCAGCGCAACCAGACAGCATTAAAGCGCCCGCCATGCTGATAACTAGCTTTTTCATTTTGTTAGTATCCAGAGCAATTCAGTAGCTTAGACGATATCAATACAAAATTGATGGGTATAATTGATTAGATAGATCAATTATTTGTTATTGATCGCTCAAAACGATCAATCAGTCATAGGCTGTGGTGTTGATGGCCGTCAATGCTATTCCTGTTGTTGTCCCTCCTGCTGCAGAACCGGTAGCTGTTGTAGAAGGCGCGGCATTTATTCTGGTCGACGAACCGTTAAAGCGGCATCCTGCATAGGCTGTTATATTCACGATTGTTGGAGGCTTGGTATTGTTATTCTGGACGATTTGAGAGCCCAGAATTGCAGGCGCTACCGCATAGCTACCCTGCAAAGTAACATCAATGTTTATCCCCCCCGTTGAGGCTCCTGGCGTTCCGACAGTAACGAGGTCAGTGAGTACGCGGCTTTCGTTTGTCAGTACCAGCTTCCCGGCTTCATCCCAGACAGCAAATCCCCAGTCGGGCAACGTCTGTGGAAAGATAGCAAAGATGTACGCAGTTAAAGTATGTGACTGACCATAAGCGTTACTGGAGCCAACGAGTATATTTCCTCCTGACCTGGTTGCCCCGACCGTAGTGGGCTGAGCTGTATTACTCGTTTTGCAAAAAACCATCGCGGGATAAGAAGCATCCAGTGCTACTGTTGCAGAGGCTCCGTGATATGCCCCGTTTGCTGCTGAATTAACCACTACCTTTCTGTATAGACAAAACGGCGTGGACTGAGGCGTAATAAACGGATTTCCGCTTTCCAGCGCAATCAGTGCGCCAAAATCTGCCATTATGCATTCTCCACGAAAACTACCAGTTCACATTCCGAAGCGGGATAATTTCCAATGCCAACTTCGCTGGCAGTGCTGAGAGTGATAGTTTTCCCGTTAGCGATAATGCGACGGCCCACCGAGACGCCGCCCTTATCCAGAGATACGACAAATCCAACCTTCATCCCTGCCGGAATGGTAAACGACCAGCTTCCCGAAGTTTGCCCCTCAGAAAGCTGAATACGCCCCACCACTGATACAGGCTTGATACCGTAGTTGTTCGGCTTGCCGTTGGCGTCCCAAGTCTGAATACCCCAAGCCATTAAAACACTCCTGTAAGTTTCCCAATTTGAACACGAAGCCTGTTTTTATCTCGTACGCTCCAGGTAATGTTTGTCTGCCTCACCGCACCTTCACCATCACTGCCGTAGTTTTCCCATGTGCCGCCTTTATCCAGTTTCCACCCTGCAGAACCTGCAACGTAATTGTTCGACTGGATGAAGTTGCCGATCTTGGCGTTGCTGATGGTACCGTCCTGGATGAACGTATCCCGGATGAAGGTCTGTCCGTTCTGGATTACGAACGGCAACGAGACCGACCCACCAGCCTGCGCCATTACCGCGAAACGGTCAGCCACAAACAGCACCTGCGATTGCATGCCGGAAGGCGTATTCTCAACTCCGATCCCCATCCCGGCGGCATACTGACGACCGTTGGCGTCCACCGCCACCTTGATGTTGTACATCGCGTTGATGTTGCCGTTTACATCAGCCACCGCTTGCGCCGTCTGGTTGATAGCCGCGGTCTGTCCATTCACCGTTACGGTGATGGAGTTGATCTTCGTGGCCGAAGCCTGCGTAAAGTTAGCAAGGGTTTCGGTCAGGTCAGACGCGTTGGAGATGTTCCCGCCGGCTGAGGCATCCAGCGTCACCAGCGCGCGGGAAACTGCCTGGCTGGTATCCGCAATAGTGGTGTCGATACGGTCGATGCTGGCACTGTTCCCGGCGTTCGTTACGGTTTGAGAACGGCGGGATGTAACCTGTGCCAACCCGTTCTGAATAATGGCGATTGCAGAGTTCTTTACACCACTGGACATTCCATCCTTCGATACCGACATCTCGTCGATCTTCACTTCGGCCTGGGCCAGACCATCGGCATTTTCCTGAATAGCCTTTGCCTGCTGCTCCAGTGCGTCGGCGTTCTGTTTAATGTCGTCGACTATGCCAGCAATTTTTTCATTGCTGTCCACAGCGTTCTCGATGAGGTCTTTGAACGTGTCGGAATCTTTTATTTCGTCCAGGATTACATCGGTGACATCGGAAACATCGATGCTCGCCTGTCCGCGCACCCAGTCGGTGTATCCGGACTCGTTGCCGGTTCGGTCCACCAGCTGCGCGCGGTACCAGAAAATCTGCCCAGCCTTAAGGCCCATCTGCTGATATTTGCGCTGCGGGTAAGGCACATCGGCCAGTAGCATCGCATCGTCTTCTGTACCGGTCAGGCTGTACTGTATTTCGGTCTTCAGCGTGTCGTCGGTATTCGCCGGGAATCCCCAGTTCAGTTCGATACCGAATACCACGTTTTCAGAAGCGATGAAGCCAACCGGCTTCGGTGGATTGCCCACTTTACCCGTCAGCGTTTTCTCATCTGAATAACCCCATCCGGATGAAATTTCTGCGGCATTGATTGCGCGCACGCGCACCAGGTAGCGCCCGGCATAAATCCCCGGGACGTCGAATGACGTGGTAGAGCTGCGCGGTACGTTAACCCAGTTTCCGTCATTGCGGCGCCATTGCGCTTCATAGGCGATAGCGTTCTGCGCCTGGTCCCAGCTCACGCGCATCGTTTCGACGCTGATATTTTGCTGCACCACAGAAAACGAGCTGATCACGATGTTCGCAGGCGGCGATTGGTTGCCCGGCGGGATCACGCTCACCGGCCGCTGGTCAATGATGGCTCCGGTATCAATGCGATCGAATTTATCCGGATCGTGATTTGCACCGACGATTGTGAACGTGCCGTCATTATTATCAGTTACCGTAATAACGCGATACTGCTGTGCGTAGAGCTCATCAGACTCAATGACCCATACGGCCTCAGCCACAGGCGTTTCGCTGTAAGCGGTCGTAACGGTCACTTTATTGCCCGTAATCGACTGAATGGTGCGTGACTGAGAAACACCCGATGGAAGATTGACAATCATCCTGTCGGCTGCCGAAGCATCCGGCGCCCTGTCCAGCGTCAGCACGCGACCATTCACCGCAGAAATACGACCGCCCAGGTCGCGCCCGGAGAGATTTCGGTCCGCTACAGCAATTACATAGCCAGGCTGTGGGATGTTGCCATCTTCCCCTACGTTGAAAGTAACAACACGATCTTTATTGTTGGTTAGGATCCCCCATCGCCCTTTGCGATTCGCTTCCGACTGACGGGTACAACCGATCGCAGTTATCTCAAGTTGATTAAACCCATAACGAGCAACCAGCGCCTGCTCAAAAACAGGCTCCATCGCATCAGAATAAGCGTTATCAGGATCAGACCAGGACACCAGCGCATTGGTGTAACGGTTCTTTGTGGTGCTGCTGGAATAGGTAAAGCGCCCATCAATAACGTTCGCATGCGTGTATGTAAAATCAACATCTCTCGGCATGTCCGCCAGCGCCACAATCTGGTCGTCGCCCCAGTAGGTCATCCCACGGAAGATGGCAGCAAAATCGCGCAGGACCGTATAAGCGTCGTTGCGTTCCTGAATGTACACGTTGCAGGTATAGCGTGGTTCGGTACCACTTCCGCCTTTGCCGTCCGGTACCATTTGATCGCAATACTGTGCAACCTGGTAGAGCGTCCATTTATCTATGTTGGCCGTTGTCAGACGATCCCCAAGTCCGAAACGGTCGCTAACCACCAGGTCGTAGAAAATCCATGCAGGGTTATCTGTCCAGGCCCATTTAAATGTCCCAGCCCACGTACCGCTATAAGTGCGGGTTTCGGGGTCGTAAGTATCCGGTACGCGGATAACGCGGCCGCGGGGTTCGCAGGAGATCTGCGGGATAGAGCCGTTAAACTGGCTGGAATCGAATTCGATATAAAGCAGCGCTGTGTTCGGATAGCGTAATTTGGCGTCAATTACCTCGGTGAAGCTCTGCAGCAGCATCGTGTCGCCGATCTTCGCGCTGTTGGCATCAGACGTAATCTTACGGAGTCGGATTGTCCAGGTGCTGCCAGCCTGAGGTAAATCAATACGGTGGCTGCGCTCGTAACCTGACGTCGTTTTGCCGGTCACGCTGGTATTGAGTACCGTCTGCCATGTGCCGCCGTCCGTCTGCAGGTCAATCGCATAATTAACCGAGTAACCGACCAGATCGCCGTCGTCCTCCTGTTTGAAAAGCGAGGGCCATTTCAGACGCAGGCGAACAGCTGAAAGCTGCGTATTGGTAAACGTGCGCGTCCACGCTGTAGCGCTCGATACCTCAGTTCCCACGTTGATTTCGTTTTCGGTACCGGGTATGCCCTGAATATATTTTTGCGCCTGAGTTCCCGCGCGAAATTCCCACGTGACGCCGCTGAAGTTTTGGGAGCCGTCAGCATTCTCCAGAGCCGTTCCGTCCAGGTAGATATCTTTCGCCGTCAGCTGCCCTGCAAATTCACCCTCCCCCAGTGCAACGAGGATTTTTGCCTTTGCTACAGATTGCAGATCATCAGGCTGTTCGGTAGGGGTGCGGGAACTGGAGCTTCCGCCCTTGCGGCCTTTTATAGCGATTGCAGTTGCCATATTGCGCCCATAAAAAAAGCCACCCGAAGGTGGCTTATTTCTGAAGAAAATTAGTTAGATATTTGTTTCGCTAAATGGGTTTACAAAGTCAGCTTCAGCTTTGAAAAACGGACAATCGCTTGAAGTCGTTACTGATACAGGAAGACCGTTATCTTCAACGTCATATAGCTTGGAATATTTATCAGAAATCTTTCCTGAAAAATTCTCGCGGCAAATAACATCTTCACCACGTGTTACTGTCACTTTCGCACTCCCACCGATTAAAATGCCTTCATCGACTCGCTGTAGGCCTGAAATAGTCATTCTCAAGTATTTTTTCATTGTTGATCCTCGACATAAATCCCGGCAGAAATAATCGCGCCGCCGATTCGCCGGCGGCCATAAAGAAGTGGTACCGGATTCCCCTGGGCTGTCGTGTTTGTTACTCCACCAAAGGCGTAGCTGGCTTGGTTATCCGCAGATTGCTTACTGGCGAGCCCGGTTGTCTGTGGAGAAAGCATCTGGACTACGCCGCCGATCGCCATTGATGCCCCAATCCCCGCCACAGCGCCCCATCCACCAGCGAAAGCGGTACCACCAATCCCAATCGCGGCCCCTCCCGTGAAGAACGCAGCAACAGCGACAAGGGCAACCCCGAGGATTGTCTGAAACACCCCGGCTCGCTTACTGCCGATGATCACCGGCGCGATGCGGATTTCCTCTGTGCTCCTGTCCATACTGAGCTCATCGTTTAAGAGGTTACGCTTACCGCTGAATACCGCATAAGTTAAACCTCGTTGCTTACTGGTATTCAGGAAACGCTCAAAACCCGGCACGATAACGCTCAGGGCACGAATGGCCTCTTTTGGTGAAGCTACTGATAAACGATATTCACGCCCGAAGGTGGCGCCCAGCACGCCGTACAATCGAATTGTGCGGACCGGCTCAACATTGAGTAATGCAGCCATTTTTCCCCCATAAAAAACTGTCACAGGCGGTTATCAGAAACAGTCTTTAAAGCGCAGTATTTTCATTGTGCGCTCACGCCAGTAACCGCCATAAGGTACGCGCTGGCTAAGATGCCCATAAAGGTGATGCAGTAGCATGTTGCCTTCCAGCAGAATCCCCGCATGATTCCACTTATCAGCCTGAACCTGCATGATCACCATATCGCCAGGTTTTGGCGGCCCGTCGAATTCACGGAATCCGCACGCATACCAGCAATCCTGATAGAAGTTGTCCGGATAGTCGTTTTGCCACCAGGGATAATCGACCCGGTAATCGTGAAGCTCTATCCCGTGCGTTTGCCGGAAATAGCTCATCACCAGCCCCCAGCAGTCAAAGTGACCAAGCACAAACGGACGCTCGAGCAGCGGCAGCTCTCCACGTGGCTGGATGGTCCGTAAATCCCCCTCCGGCCAGCTCACGATATGCCAGGGTAAAAGGGTTGCATCACATTGCGCTTTATCCAGTTCGCTCGGTTGCGTCGAGGCATCAGGGTGACTGTGAGCGATGGCGATCACCCTCCCCCAGTCCTCAGCAGCTGCGTAGTCTTCGGGGCAAAGTACAAAATTGTCCTCCGGTGCCGCGGCAAGATTCCGGCACGGGAAATAACGTTCAACACGGCTTTTCTGCGCCACTACGCCGCAACACTCGCGAGGATACTCAGCTGCAGCATGGGCCATAATCGCATCGATGGTTTTCTGGCGCATATCAGCTCCTGATCAAAGACGTGCCCGGAAAACCACCGAATGAGAGTTCGTTATTTTCGCCGAATCGAAGTTTGCAGGCCGTCAGCGTGCCGTTGCATTCATCCAGCGACGGATCGCTCACCGAGTTGTTGTTTATGTCGAAATAGCGGGTACCGGCATAGTCGCAGCCGTCGCCGGTGCGATATTTATTCCGGATACACCAGGTACACAGAGAATGAAGTTGACGTGTAGGGATCATCTTTCCCTGTAACGACATCGGGCTATCGAGTACGAATTCGATACTTTCTCCCGGAATTTCGCTGCTTTTGCTATCAATGTAAAAAACTCGTTTTCTGACCTGTTGCGGATCAGCTGTTGCGTTACCTGCAGGGAAGTTCTTCGCATCGAGATAGTGCGAATAGGTGTCATGGATAGTGACTTTCGCCTGTAGCATATCGTCATAGGCAAGGCACAGCGCTGTAATCTTGCTTTCGATATCTGCAACCGTCAGCGTTGGCTGGGCACTGTTGCCTTCTGTGGAGGCTTCTAGCCCTTCAATTTGATACGGCCAGGCGGCATATTCTTCCCCCTGCCACCAGATGCTTTTCGCCTTCAGCTTTGATTCATCACCACCAGCGGCGGCGATTTCTTCTTCCGTGTGCGGGAGGTTGTACGCGTGAAATCGCAGTACATCATCCACGCCGAACGTAGAGCCATCAACTTCGATAAGCCGGACTTTATTGCCGGGCTCAAGGCTTTGATAGTCTGCTGTGATCATGGAGCGTACGCCTGTTTGAATGTTGCGGAAATGGTCATAACATTGCTGGATAAGGGCTGTGATTTGATTGATTCGGCCTCAATCCGATAGAGCCCTGTTTCGCCAACTGGCGATGTCCAGATAAATGACTTTGTGACGTGAGAACGAAAGAATTTCAGGGCCTGAAGCATGTCCGCTTTTTTCCCCGTCAGCGTGACAGGCCATGACTGCTTTTCAGGGTTAATGCCTTCCCCGGCGATCTGCTCATAGCCGTCGCCAAAGGTTGCAGAGCGCGCTTTAAGGCTGAACGATCCTTCCATTCCCGCCTGTATCTGTGTTCGCCAGGTGAACGTTTCGATTGCCATGCTTTCTCCGGGCATAAAAAAACCGCAGAAGCGGGTTTAAAAATAAAACTGAAAATAGGTTATTAATTCCTTCGACCCATTTCATCACGCATGAAATCGAGATTAGATTTAAGAGGGCTAGCTTCATTCTTACACTTGCCCAAATTTTCAGCTATTAGGTTCAGCTCCTGAGTACTTTTAGAGTACTTCTCCAAATCCATCACGCTCATGCTGGCATGAACAGCATCTGTACCGCAGTTAACAAGTTGCTTGTTGTATTTGAACATCGCCCATTCGACACCTGCTATCGTCACCGGCACGCCCAATACAAAACCAATTAACCAAATAGCAATTTTTGCTTTCACTGCCAACTCCATGAAAAGTGCTTGTAGAGTGTTTTATCGGCCAAGTTCTAGAACAACCTAGCGGATTTACGCGGTTTTACGCGCATTGATTCATTGGATAGTCGTTTTGCCTTCTAACGTGATTTCGTTGCATTCCAGATCAAACCACCTGGTTGGAGCTGCCTCGCAATCCCTGCACGCACTGACTGATCAATGGTCTGCTTGTAGGCCCGAGAAATAGCTTCGTTGTTTCCAGAAGTCTGCTGGTGAGTGTTCTGGTTTTGAACGACCACGGAAGTTTGAACGGTTACGCCACCAGCTGCATTTGATTGCAGCCCATACAATGGGGCAGTACCAACATAGCCGCCGTTTGCATACCCCTGAGCTCCACGCATAAGCGCATAGAGATTGCCCACACCCAATGCACTGGTCGCTTCCTTCGTAAATACAAACTCACCACCATGAACTACACCTTTCGGTTGGTATTTGCCGCCATCACCGGTGTAACCGCCGCTATCGAATCCCGGCACCAGACCGCCACCAGAGAAACCAAAAAAAGCCCCGATACTCGTCCCACCAAAGGCTGACTTCATTCCATTAACCAGAGCCAGTTGAGTCAGCATCTGGGCTATGCCCTTCAGGAAGGTAGTCAGGAAGTCTGAGAAGTTAGATTTACCAGTAGTAAAAAAGTCAGTGAGTGTGCTGGCCATCCCGGTGAACGCATTGCTGGTAATCGTCTGCACCTGCGAGTAAACATTGGTCGCGCTGTCCTCAAATTCAGCCCAGCCCTTTTTCGCGCCGGTCAACCAGTCGTCACGCAACCTGTCCTCTGCATCATAGTAATCATTCGCCGCTTTAAGCTGCTTCTGATATCCCTCGTCGTCAAGCGTGCCGCCGGAGTTGATCCAGCCAGAAGAAAGCTGGCTTTTTGCCAGCTCACGTTGTGCCTGACGGTCACTCATCCCGGCACCGTTCACTAATGCAGCCTGTTTCTCTGCCATCTGCGTGACGTATTTCTGCGAGGTATCCATTCGCTTGTTTAGCTGTTCCTGCGCGGTAATCTGATCACCTAACAGGGCTTTCTGCCGTGCCAACTGAAGCACCTGGTCTTTACTCGCCAGCAGGGATTGCTCCTGCTTTGTCAGTGAACGTGAACGCGAGGCCTCCTCCAGCACCTGAAATTTCGCTTCAGTCGTCCACAGATCTTTGCGCTGCTGACTGATAGTGTCGTTCAGCCCTTTATGCTGCTGCAGCGCGCGTAACTGTGCCTGAAGCGCCAGTAGCTCGGCCTGGGCAGCAGCCGTGCTGCGATCGCCAGCCGATAAAGCGCCCTGCTTTCCGGTTTTCGTCTTTTTACCAAAAGAAGCGACTCCTTCACGATCCTTCTGGGTGGTTGCGGTACTTATCTTTCTGGTCATATCGAGGTATTTACCTGCACTGATATCAGCCGCATCCCAGTCTTTTTTCAGCTGAGAAACGCTGTCGCCATAAGCACCTGCCATTTGTTCGTTGTAGTCCTGCCATCCCTGCAGAGTATCTGTTTTCGCCCAGTCGGGAACGAGATTAATCGCGGCAGCGATAGAGGAAGAAATAATCTGGTTCAGCTTCTGGAAAACGATCGCAACGCTGTAATAAATTGCGTTGAATTCCTTCAGTGTGTTTGATGTCAGCTCAGCAACCCACTGACCGATACTCTGCATGGCCTCAGACGCCCAGCCTTTGATATCCAGCCACAGGCGCCCAAACGGTGTCAGCGAGTCGTAAGCCTGCTCTCCACGTTTTGCCATCGTATCGCCAAACAGGTCCATAGCCTGCGTAACGGCCGCGGTCTGGTCCTTTTGCTTTATCAGATCGTCAATATGCTTAAGTTGTGAAACGGTCAGGAAGTTGTATTGTTCGTTGAGACTCTGCAGCGCTTTAACAGGGTCTTTTTCGATGTCCTTATAGGCTTTGGCGATGTCCTGCGCCGAGACTATACCGGTCTGAACCGCCATCGCCGTGGAGCCCGCCGCTTTTTCAAGTTGCTGCTGTGTCATCGATCCCATACCAACCAGCTCAGTCATCAAACTCTGAACGGTACCTACAGTAGCGCCAGTAAAGGCAGCAATAGACTGGGAGGAAGCCATGATCTGGAGCGCTGACGTGTCGGCAATGTTGCCAGTCCTGATAATGGCCTTGTTGATTTCGTCGTAGGCGGTGAAGTAGTCCGATCCCGCTTTGGCCGCAATCAGTACAGCACCGGCCAGGCCACCAATGGCCACTCGGGCAGGAGTCACCATCGACAACATCGCTTTCAGAGCATTGCCTACTCCGCCAAACGAATCGCGCAGCTGGCCGCCCTGTTGAATGGCTACCATATAAACCGGCATACCGGACGCCAATGAAGTTACAATGTCGGTCATTTGCATTGGAAGATAACGCATCGCGTTGCGGTATTGCCCCGCGCTGATCGCTCCTGACTTCCACGCTTCCTCCTGCTCTTTCAGTCGGGCGATCATCGGTGCAGCACGATCGGACACGCCAAGTTGGGCTGCTTTTAGCTCTAACAGTTCTGCGCGCGTTTTCCCGATTGCTGTGACCTGCTCTTCCAGCGAATCGATAAAGGTTTTGCCCGCCGCAGCTGCACGCTGCGCTGCCTGTGCCTGTTCAATGCGAGCCCGCCCCTCTGCGGTCTCAGACTCCATGACCTGCGCCAGTTTAGCTCGGGTCGTCTCAAGCACGCTGTTGTAGCGAGTAAAATCCTCGTCTCCCACCAGCCCTTTAACGCGAAATTTCGCCAGGCTCTCCTGGATAGTATCCAGTTCATCCAGCGCCTTGTTGACCGGGCTGATTTTATTCAGCAGGTTCTGCAGCTCCTGGCGCTGTTGCTTCAGGCTTTCGCTGTTCTTCTTCTGGTTGTCGATACCGGTGCGGAACGTACTGTTCAGGTCATCCGCTTTACCTGCCGCGGCGGACGCGGTCTCCTGAAAGCGATCCAGTGCCTGATTACCGCGCTCCAGCTCGCCGGTATTTACACGCAGGGAAATCGTGGCGATATCGTTACTCATTCCGCCCTCTCTTTATGCATAACTTTTAGTGCGGCGCTCTCCATCACCCGGATATCAGAAAGCGCGGTTACCTCGTCGTCAATGTTGTGCAGACGCATTACCCAGGGCAAAACGTTATAGTCGAGCCCGGACGCGCCGCCCATTCCCGTTCGCCATTGCGTGCTGACAGCCTGAAACACCAGGAATGAAGGCCAGATATCGGGCCAGACATCTACGAAATTATCGTCATAGTCATCCGGCGTAAGCCCGTAAGGCGCCAGATCTGCCGCGGTGGGTTCAGGCGTATAGAACGCAGAGGCAACCGCTATCAGTTTTTTTCGCGCTGTCCCATCAGCTCACGGTAGTAGGTTTCCGGGATGGCCTTCATCGCCGCCGGATAGTTCTCCAGCAGCACCGACAGGTTTTCCGCGTTGAATGCGTCGGGAAGTGCCCAGCCAGCAATGATTTCCATCAGAAAATCAGTGGCGGTTTTGCCTTCGAGTTTTTCCAGGTCAGCCAGTTCTTTAAGTGGTTTGTGATTAAACGTGAACGTCAACACGCCATCCTCATCGCCGGCCCGGGGGATCGAGACATTGGCCTTAAATGTTGGTTTGGGCTGAAGAGTGAATTTGGTCGCCATCGATACCTCTTAACGGAAAAAAGCCTCCACAATGGGAGGCATGGAATAGTGAAAGCTCTGACGGCTAGGCGGCAGCGTCAGTCACCTTGTAGAACGTCATCGCCGGTGACTGCAGGTTCAGCACCACACTTACTGTCTCTACCTCGTTAACCGCAGTAGTTGGCGTATCGTCAAAAGACGCCGTGGCCGCCCAGTAACGGTTTTCCTTCGCCTTCGGCACGTACATGTAAGCCGCAACCGTCTCTTCGTCTTCATCCAACTGGCGAAGCAGCGAATATACGGGGAGAGTGGAGTCATGCGCGATCGAGTAGGTCTGGGAGACTGCGGATTTATAGGTATTCAGGTTGCGCTGGCGATCATCGCTGAGGAACTGAATCTGTGTGGTGTTCTGATCGCCACCAGATTTCGACACCTCAGTAATTTGCGGCAGCTCGGTCCATTCAAGCACCTTGCGGATCGAACCGGTACCGCCACCAGCGGCATATTTGTTTTTGTTGGTGGTATTGATATTGCGAAGAGTTACGGCGCTTTCGGCAATCGCATCAATTTTTGCAATGACGTTATCAACACCGGACCAATTGCAGTTCACATGAACAATATCACCCACCTTGAGTGCGTCCGCTTCACTCACGGTGATCACCATATTTTCGGCGTTCGTCGCCCCAGTGAAAGTAATGGCTGGGCCATAACCCGATGCCAGATAGACGTGAGCGCCGTTAGGCAATGCAAAGCCCATATTGGTTACTCCTTTAGAAACGGGAAAACCGGCAAAGTGCCGGTCAGGTTTAGAAGGTTGCAAGGATTAGCTGGAGATATCGGCTCGATAATTGAGACTAACGGGAACGGTATAAGAGACAGATGTAGTGATACCGCGGAAAACACCAGGCGTTTGATCTATCCAGCATGTAAAGCCACTGCCTTCAATCTCTTGCCCCTCGGGGAACAATTCAGCCACGCGATCAGCCAGGGCCGCAACATCGGTACGGCCTGTGCCTGCTGGGGCCACAACGTTAATCTGGTATACACCTGAATAAATGCGGCAGCGCAATCCAAGGTCTACCGTACGCGGCGTGGCGGGCATGTCATGGACAGCAAGATAGAGCCCATCAGATGGCGGTGTGAACGGTACGTTTTCCCAGGCAACCGGGACATCTTCGGCATCAGCCCACTCGCCTAGCCTTGCGGCTAGCGCCGCCGCGATATCGGGGATCATTTAGTCACCTCCCTTACTGCTTCCTCAAAAAATCGCTGAAACTCAGCAGCAGTAATGCGTACCATCCCTCCCGGAGCCTGGGAAGAGTGCCCCATCTCCAGTCGATACGCGTAAGGGACGTTGTTGCAGAAATAAATAGCCTTCATCCCGACTTTGAACAGCGACAGCGTGTAATTTCCTGCGGCTTTTGTCAGATTTCCGGTTTTATCAATACGGCCTGTTTCATCTATTGTCGGTGCATCAAAAGACACCTGCCAGTTGCCCCGAAACCGTCCACCGGTATATCCGGGCGGCGCTTTGATATCCATCCCATCCACCAGCCGTGCCTTTTTCTTAAGCCGTCCTGTTTTGGTCAGGTTGTCGGGGTTCGCCCGTTGCGCCTCGTTGTGGTCGTACACAGCGCGATTATAGGAAACGGCTGTCTGGTTAACTTCCCACAACTCCGGGTTGCCCACTGGGGACATCATCACCAGTTGATTAAGGATCCGAATGCCGACAGCACGTACGACCGCTACCTGATTAGCTTTGGCTTTGTCCACGAACGCGGTGATGGCAGCCGTGAACGCCTTATTATCGTCCATGTTATGCCCTCAACTGAGCTTTGTAGCAGATCACCACAGGGCCCGGTTTCACGGGGTTAGGTTTAACTACGCGGTGGATTACGCCGTCCACGACGATCAGATCGCCGGTTTTAATTACCTTCTCAGCAGTGAAGACAATCCGTACATCACCGTTTTCAATGACGGTTCCATCAATTTCGCCTGGCGCGTAATCCGTCTTAACTCCTGTGGCGGTGAACTGGATATCCTCGTAACGATGCTCCACACCACCGATGACGATTAACGTGCCCTTACGCGTGACGTTGTATGCAATGCCGTTCTGCTTGAGCATACGAGTCGTTGTCGCCTGCATTCGCTGATAGTTGATGGCCATTACGCGCGCTCCGCGAAAGTATTGATTGCATATCCACGCCCACCAGCCAGGTCGCCGAGAATAGCCATTACCGCCGGGTAAGTTGGCGTAAACACCTCACCGTCGGCAACCGCATAGGTCATGGTTACGGCGCCTTCGACACGTTCGGTTTTCACAGCGGCTTCGCGCACGCTGGAGAGTAAATCGCCGTCGACTGCCTCTACCGCCAGCATGCACTGCGCGGTTATAACCTGCCGTGGAACTTCATCCGGCGGGAAATCATGTTCATCCAGAACTACATTCACGCGTGGCCATGCCAGCGGCTGTCGAGGGTCTGCTTTGGAACCTACCCAATCAAGCCCTTCCAGGTAGTCCATCGCCTTAATCAGTAACGGTGCGAGCTTTTCAGGCAGCTCAATCCCTCTCAGCGCGGCAAATGACGCCAGTTCATCTTCGCTGGCGTAACTGTTAACGTCAGCGGCGGTGATATCAGTATTAATCATCTGAGCATCCGGTGAATGGGGCTTACGCCCCATCGATTAGCCAGCTGCAGGTGCGGTGAAGGTGATTTCCTCACTCGATTTAGCAATACCATCAACAGTACCAGTGACTGTGAAAGTACCTGCCATATCAGAGGTAAGTTTGACCGTCGCCCCACCAGCAGAGCCGGTTAGAGAACTGACAGTGCTGAGCGTGCCGCCGGTTGAATTCCAGGCAACGGTTTTGCCGGAAACACCTGCGCCGTTTAGCGCGTACTTAAGGGAAATGGTGACCGCATCGGTGCTGTCAGCGGTTGCGGAGGTTTTATCCGCTGACAGCGTTACTCCCCCGCTGCGGATCCCAGCTTAATCAGCACGCCAGCCGTAGATTTGTTACTGGTGAAGTGCTTCTTCCAGTTACCTGCAGTGCCGATTTTGGTCAGGTCCGGGTTGTCACCTTTCGAGGTATCCCAGCTGTAACCTAGCAGGTCGACATTCACCACGCCTTCAGCACGGTACCCGATCGCCAGGTTTTCCTGATCGTTGATGTCGTAGGAACGGAACCCCGGCGCCTGAGACTCGGTGACGGTAACCGCTCCGGCTACCAGCCCAAGAATCGCATCAGCGTCCATGGTGTCGGTCACCAGCACAGGTTTACCCAGGGTGCCTGGCTGACCACCGTAGACCACCACGCCAGCTTCTTCGTAGATTTTGTTGGCGATCGCCTCATCCACGATGTCGAAGTAAGTGGCGGAGTGCATAACGAAGAGCACAACACGGTTGAACTTGTCGCCGTACTTACGCAGGCCGCGCGTCAGGGTCTTCTTACCGTCTGTTTCGATATCGGCGGTGACCACCATATCCGCGTTGGCGCCAATAGCTGCCGTCAGCGCCTTCAGGCCGTATTTCACGTAGCCTTCCAGCGTCGCGTCAGCCACGTCAGTGCCGATCACTTCGGAGAACTCGTCAACCGAGCGGCCGCGGCGTTTGAACGCTTCTTCGGTAGTTTCGTATGGACCGTATTTCCACGGCGCTTTGACTGATACGGCTTCACCGGCGCCAATCTTCTTACCCGTCACTTTTTCGGTGGAGTTAACGTCACGCGATTCGATTGAGCCGCCCACTTTGTAGAAAGCTCGCTTGCGGAAATCGCCTTCAATCAGCTCGTTATCCAGCAGGATCGCACCGTTGGAGGACGCGTTGAAAATTGCCAGGTTGTCCTGGCGGCGCTCGAGGAAAGCGGTCTGCGCCAGATCGTCATAAATGATAAGGTCACTATTAACAGTGGTAGACATGGGTTAATTCCTTATTTCGGAAGTTTGAGGAAGGCCTGCTGGCCATGCTTGCGGATGTAGTCCGCTTTGTCGCTGGCGCTCATTTCGGAACGTTTCAGGCTGCCACCGCCGTTTGGTTTGTGTCCGCCCGCGCCGGTGCCTTCTGCGCGTGGGAACAGATGCGGAGCCGTCTCCTTAAGAGACTCCGCCCACTCAAGCGGGCTTAGTGGAGTTTTGCCGTCTTTACCGAACAGAACATCGCCATTTGCATCAACTGCTACGGCCTCGCCTTCGTCGTTGAGCTGGAATGTGCCTTTGGCACGTAGGATCAGATCGTCGGATGCTTCCGGCAGCGCGCCAGCTTTTGAGGCTGCTGCACGGATTGCATCGCCCAGAACTCGATCCCGGAATTTATTGGAGAACGCTTCGGCTTTGTCCGCGCGCTCGTTTGCGGCTTTGATTTGCTTATCGACGTCAGCACGCAGACGCTCGGTGCGCTTATCGAGCACCTCATCGATTTTCCCTGCGGCAATCAGCTTTGCCTCTTCGTCGTCGGAAAAACGCTGGAGAATGCCGCGTACAGCGTCTGGATCGATACCTTCAAAGCGGGACAGGTTTTCTTTCTGCTGTTTAATGGTGCCCAGCAGCTCAGAGTTTTTCGATTTCAGGCCAGTGACTTCGCTGGTCACACGCTCATCAATCAGCTTCTGGATTTCTGGGGTGATTTCGATACCACCGCCACCTCTGCCCTCGCCGCCACTTTCTGGTGCGTAAAATTTCAAGAGCATGTTTCGAATTAACATAATTTCCCCTCGGGATTTTGCCGGGCCTAGCCCATAAAAAAGCCCCGGCGGATGCCAGGGCGTGGAGTAAGATGTGATTGTTAGTTGTCTGTGCCTGAGAGCTGCTTCAGACGTTCCAGGCTGATCCATTCCCCTTTGTCAGTGAACATATCAGCCAGGTCGATTTCACCCGCTCGAAACAGACGGCCACGCTCGGCACCCAGAACCTGATCCTGTCTTTGAGCGGGCTGACGCGCGAGCCATTCCAGATATGAGGTTTTCGCCGGTACCTGCCCATCCATGCTGGCTCGAGTGCCCTCGTCCATCTCATCAATATCAATGCCGAGTTCGCGCCACGACTTGAGGATCAGGGTTTCAGTAGAACGACAGCAAAAATGAATTTTCCCGGGTCCCTGTAGGTAAGGCACCTTATGCCCGACCGGTTTGTTATCCAGGGTATAGCGCAGCAGGTCACGAATAATGCAGTCGTGGCTGGTTTTATTGTCCAGCGTAGACAGCCACTGTTTGCCTTTTACGATATCGCTGTTGGCAATGGTGAAGCTGTTGCGTGCTGTGGCAGCCAGATGATTTACGGCTGTTTTAGCGATGCTGGCGGCATTTGCCCTGCTCATCTGCAGCGCGCCGTCGCGATAGTCTTTGTTGGCGTGGCCACGAACATTGCGGGCTATAGTTTCTACCGTGTCGCCGGCAAGATAACCCCTGCGGACAGCGTTCACGATACGCGCCAGCCTGTCCGATTCCAGATTAACCGCCCACTCACTCAGCAGCCGCCCCTGAAAGGGCTGCGCCATCGCCGCGGCATACACCATATCGGCGGTGATGCCCTGCAGCGGATAGTGAGACAAGACCTGTGATGGCAGAAGGGAATCGAACAGGCTCAGCTGATAACTGGCTTCGTTCTTTGCCAGCGCCACCAGCTCACTCTCGAGCCCTGCCTGCATGGACGCTACGGCTTGATGGTTAAGCTCACGCACGTTGCCCAGTAAACTCTGCAGACGGCTAACGGTGAAGCTCTCAGGAGGCAATCTGTCCAGCGCATCCAGTAGACGTGCCGACAGGTCAGCATCCATCTCGTTAAGCAACTTCACCATCCGGTTTGCCACGCCGGTGGCGTAGCGGCTTAACCAGACGGAATGCGCAATCGATTCATCATGCAGGTTTTCGTTAATGGTGGGCATATCAGCCTCCCGTCAACATGGGTGCCTGATTGCGAAGCGCATCAATAACCTCGTCCGGGCTGTCGGCCGGGTCAATGAGATCGAGTTTCTGCAGTGCACGAATCATATCGCTATCGCGCAGCGCACCGGACTGCCAGGCGTTGACGATTGCCGTCACCATGCCCGACTCGGCAACCTTCGCTATGAATTCCTGATTGATGGTGTAACTCGTCGTTTCGCCCTTGATGCCGAGGTATTTCGCACACCATCCCAGCGCCAGCGTATAGGCCTCAGAAACGTTTGATACGCAGATACCGAGCACCGACGTTGAGGATGTTTGCTCCCCGCTTGCCTGGGTTGCCGTCTTCGCCGTGGCGTTCTGCTCAATCAACCGGGCGCCAAGCTGCACCATGTAATCGCGCTTGCTGTCCATGGCCTCTTTAGCAAGCATGTTCGGCTGCGCCTGGGCATAGCCAAACGCCCCCTCCTTGGGAAGCAAAAGCGGTGATCGGGAACCAATTTTCACGCCCTTCTTTTCGAGGTGATCGCGCCAGTTGGTATCAAGCCCGGTCATGTACGGCTGCACCTGGCCACAGAACCATACGCTGTCTTCATAGTCAGCGCTGTTACGGTAATGCCCGTGGTTTATCTCCACCAGCGCAGCCAGCGGTGAATCATCAATGGTAGGATCGTTGTTCTGGGCCCCGACGAATGTGAACGGAATTTCATCCCAGTAGTCCTGCCCTTTAGGCTTAGGATGATATTCGCTATCGACGGTGTAGGTTCCGCTTGCTGTGCCACCAGCCCGGCGCCACACCCGGCAGATGAATCGCCCTTCTTCCAGCGCCAGCTCGCGATACTGTATTTCGTCCTTGTAAGCGTAACCATCCGGCTCTTCTACGCATTCGCGCAGAACCACAAGCACCAGCTGATCGCGCCCGTTAATTCGCTTTGTTCGCCAGTTGATAATGTTCTCTGCCGGATAGCGGAGGATGATCGCCTCATCGGATGCTTGTGCGTAGTCGACATAAAGCCCCTCTCGCGCAACCTCCAGCACGTTCTCGGCCACCAGCTGTGACTGTTGATAGATACTGGTACCGGCCCCGTCAGCATTGTCCAGCAGGTATTTCAGCTTTTCAGGACCGTTAAACGTGGGGTCCTTGCGATACGCCATCCCAAGCATGCCGATCTTCGTATTGCCCGCAATGGCATAGAACACCGCGCGGTTCAGATAGTCCTCATTACGTTTACGGTTGCGCGTGGATTTATCGGTTGGATCAAGATAAGGTAGGTACTTATTACCCGCTGCCTTTACAGCTTCAGCCCCTTTGCAAAAGTCCCTGTATTTCCGCCAAGCAGCAGAAGCCGCCCGGTGTTCTGGTCGAACCCAGGTGATGTCGTCGTTTGCCATATCAGAAAGTGGTGTCCATGGTGATTGAGTATGCCGGTTTCACGATCGGGTAATCTTTCACGATGAAGTACCCACCAGCATCGTTGGGGTGATCGTTATCAGCTGATTTGTCCGGTTCGCCATTGGCCGCCCAGATTTGCTGCTCGAGGCTCTCGGTGTAAACCGGGCAGTTCTGAACGTTCACCAGATAGCGGCGTTCGCCGTTGGCGTTGCAGAACATGGCGTTCATTGAGTTGATACGGTCCTTAACCGGCGGGTTGGCATCATCAACAATGACGCTGAATCCGGCATCATTGAGCTGAGCAATATCGGTCTTGCTGGCGTTCTGGGATTTGCGGGAGTCGCCTGAGGCATCCGGATAGATGTAAATCTCCCGGCTCTTCACGTAGCGACCATCCTCGTAGCGCCAGAACTCTTCCTGAATGCGCTTAATCATCGCCGGCGTGTCGTAGACCTTCACCAGCTCACGAACCGCACGCGGCAGGCCATTACGCTTAACGTGAACAATCGCGGCCATTTTTCCAACGTTGAAGTCCATACCGATAAACAGCGGATCCCCGTCCTGAATCTCGTCAGAACAGTTATTCAGCTTGCGGTTAAAGGTGTGGTAAATGGTCCCGCTGTTAAGGTTGGTGAACTTCCCGCGCAGATAGGCCTGAATCAGTTCGTCAGGGTAAGAACTCAGCAGCGATGGTATGTAATCAGGCGGCAGATTCTTCGCATTGTCGAATGTGCTGGCCTGAATCAGTCCATACAGCGCCGCAAGCTCTGGCTTTTCACGTACCGCCTTCACGAACTGCTGGTAGACGAACTTGAACCCTTCTGGCGTCGTCGTTACATCGATGCCATTACGCAGCCCATCAACCTTGTAACGCATACGAGCGATGATTTTTCGCCACGCCTGCTGCGCTTTGGCAGCCGCCATGACGTCCAGCTCATCCACCATCGCATTACCGATTTTGAAGCCGACTATCGAGCCGGGTTTCTCCATCGAACGGCAGATGGTTGTCCCGCGGTAGCGCCGTCCCTCGTAGAAGTGAACCTCTTTGTTCCCTTCGTTGATTTTGACGGTTAACCCCCAGTCGAAGGCTACCTCTTCAATCGTCGGGTAGAAGATGTCGCGGATTTGTGGGTACGTCGGCGCGAAATAGCCCTGGTTAATCTTCGGGTGTTCCCACATCCCTTTGCAGATGCCGCCACAACCCACCCACGTTTTACCGGAACCGAATCCGGCAACGTAGGCTTTGAACTTGTGCTGCATTGCCAGGAAGCGCGCCTGAGGAATATTAAGTGTCGGGCTGATCCCCATCATCTGCCCTCGCGTCCACTACATTGATATTGATCTGTACTGGGGTTGGCTCGTCGTCGTCACCATCACCGGCCAGCTCTTTACGGAGTTTCTCGACCTCAAGCTGCCGGCGTTCGATTTCAATCTGCTGCAGGCGCTGCGCGAACTCGCTGTCAGCCAGGCCCAGGCGCTTCATCACCGCTTCGAACATTCTTTCGCGGCTGATGGCTGTGATTTCGACACCATTCTTGCCAACCTTCACGCCTGAATAGGCAAGCTTGGAAACAGCCGGGAGTTTGCGTGTATCAGGGAAGTAAGGCTGGCCAATGCCGTCACCATTACAGCGCGGGCATTCAGGGTTAGGCTCTCGGTTGTGATCGTAACCGTAGCCGCCAGTGTCCTTGGGTGGTCTTACACCCTCTTTGCCTTCCGCTTTTGCGAGTGCTTCGTCAAACTCAACTGCATCGCGCCACTGGTAATGATGACCGAAGCCCCAGCAGTAACGACACGCGCCGCGGCGATACTGCGAAAGCTGGTTTGCATCGAAAGTGGCGAGCTGCCACATCTGCGCAAGGACTTCATCGGCGCTGCCAAGCGTGCGCGCAATGGAGGCTTTTTGCTGCTGCGCAATTGCCTGCGCAACGTTAGGATTCGCTATGAGCTGACGACCGTAGTTTGAGTCACTATAACCAGCACGTGCAGCGGCGGCTGTCGCGTTATTGTCCTTCAGGTATTCAGCAATAAAGCGCTTTACCTTCGCGCTAAGCTTTATGTCCACCAGCTCTTCTGCGCATTGTTCTTTCTGCGTTGTGCGCACTTTTTTTTGCGCAGAATTTTGCGCAGTTTGCGCATGAGGTTTTTTGATGTATCGGCGGGCAGTCGCATAATTCAGTCCCTGCGCTTCACACCACTCTTTCGGTGATACGCCGGTTGCGGCATGTTCGGACAGGAACCGTTGCTGAAGCTCGCCCCAGTCCGGTTTTGCCATGTTTTTTCCTTGCGTCACTCACTGTCAAATAGCAATAAAAAAGGCCGCATGAGCGACCTTGTTTTGTGAAGATACGATTAAAGGAGTTTGATTTTGACCTCGTACCCCTCAAGACCTGTCATCGCTTCACGAGCGATAAACTCAATTTCGGAAACTTCATGGCCTGTTTTTTTTCGTAACTCTGAAATTTTTTTTGATATGAGGGCAGAAATTTCTTCTTCTGCCTTGTGCGTCAGTTCTTCAATTTTCATTATTACCTCTTTTGGCCGTTTACTATTTCCATTATCAAGTGAGGCGACAGTTATCGATAAATTGCCGCTAACCTAACTGTATGTAAATAGTAGACTACCTGTGTAACAGATGCTGAATGGGCTAACGTTCAACTAGTCACCTACAGGAGGACCCCAGCATCAGTAATGCCCTAAAGAATGATAAAAAAATCTCCATCATCATTACAAGGGCTTTTGCCATATGGTGCAGGATACCTCCTGATGAATCGTCGCTTAGTCACCGGAAGCCCGCAGCCTAATTTGTTAAAGATTGGCGCATGACAAGAAGACCCATCAGACACGTCACTGCCACTATGAACAGGGAACCTTCCACTACAGCGAAACCTGTAGGCAGTGGTTATCTTTTCCGTCAAGGATCAACAACCGCAAGATGCGAGGTTTCACATTATTGCATTTAAAGGTGTATTTAGTTTGCAATATTTGTGTGAGATGTTATTTTGCCAAAGCCTTAGAGCAAGAAGCACACAAATAAAACAAAAGATTCAACTCATAATTGCCCCTCACAAGGGGCATTTTTTATGGCAGAACGCAGTTCTACCCATTCCTTTTTGTGCATGTGATTTCGAGTAAAATTTAATCTGATTATTGGGAATATCATGTGAAGCATATGCAACAAGTAAGAACTATCAAAGACTGTCAGCCTGAGGAAATTCCTAATACTTTTCGCTTACGCTTGTTGATTATTGGTTGACTGCCAGGCTATCCAAGACTCTGATGCGGAGAATGCCAACTCCAGGGAATCATCGATAAAAAGAGCAAGTGAAACTGAGACTCCTTTAGCTCTCCTTGCGAGGGCTTTTTTTTTGGCATCACCCAACCTATCAGGTTGCGCTTAAAATTTTAGATAATGCTAGTGTCCAAGAGCGAGATAGTGACAGAACCTTACGGATGCGGCTCTATTTCAAACATTGCTCTTTGATGTAGTCCTGCAAATATCCGACCTGCTTTGTCACTGTGACGATTCTTTCTCTGAGGGTGAAATAATCCCGTTCAGCGGAGTCAGTAAGTCTGGGGCTGGTAGCATCGCCCATGCCGCCGGTGCTGGTCGCTCCGTTCGCGGGACATCTGGCGTTGACGTGCAGCCCACACTTACCAGTGCTAACGCAACGCTGCAGATCTGCAAGCTGAGATTTCGCATCGGCTAATTCCTTCGTGTATTTAGCATCCAGTGCCGCTGCGTCACGCTGGCGGGTCTGCATGTCTTTGATGGTGGCGATCGACAGGCTGAGTTTCTCAGTGGCTTTATCGCGTTGGTCTTTATAAGCGATGGCGTTGTCGCGGTAGTGGTTAATCGCCCAAGCCATGGAAACTAGAAGGCTGATAACGACAGCGAAGATGATGGCTGTTAATCGGCTCATTTCTGGCCCCACTCGCATACTTCCCGCTCAATCTCACGACGGGTTATCAGCCCCTTCCACTGTTTGCCACCGGCATACGTCCAGCGCTGCAGCTCTTTGCATGCTCCCGGAACATCACCGGCATTCAGTTTTTTCAGAAGCGTTGATCTGCTGAATGCGCCAGCCCCCACGTTATAGGTGAAAGAGTAAAGTGCGGCGCGGGTAGGCTCAGGGACGTGGACCTTAATTAGCGGGTCGATAGCTGCAGCAACCTTGCGCAGATCTGACTGCAGTAAGGCATCACATTCTTTATCGGTATAGCGATGACCTCGGCGTATGTCGACACCGGTGTGCCCATCGCAAACAGTCCAGACACCAACGACATCCTGATAAGCGTAATATCGTCGCCCTTCCAGACCATCAGCATTACCCAGCATGATCGCTGCTATAGAGATTGCACCGGATCCGCCAACAATGACGCCCACCAGCTTATTTCTGAGTGTCGGGTTCATCTTGACTCCTGCAACGGCGGTTGTCTTCGCGGATTTTGAAATAGAGATTTGTAAGGTACGTCATCACTGCAATGATGATGCCCACCAGCACGCCGATAGCGTTCCACTGTTCGGGACTGTAGGCATTCAGCATGCCGTTTAGGATGCTGCCGGCTGAAGCGCCGTATGCAGCGCCGGTGGTTAATTTGTCCATGCGATACATGCTCTCACCTCGCTCTGTGCGGGTGCTAAATTTGGGAATAAAAAAAGCCCGCTCTTTCGAAGCGGGCCAATGAGTTGACTATTTGCAAGGTAGGTGTGAGTGAGACCTATGCTCAGGAGTGAAACTGTATCGGCTGATTCACTATAGGCTCAGGAGAACCACCGAAGAATTAGGCACATCCCACAGCTCAAAGCTGTAGCAGGAGATTACAAAACCATAAAAAAAGGCCTGCTTTTTATGGCAGGCTCTCAAGGAATTTGAAACTTGTATTGTTGTTGTCATGGTGCCGGGTGCCTCCCGGTGACTCTACCTCAGTCAGCAAAGACGCGCGCATACCTGCAGATAGCAGTTGACTGGAACGCCCTTTCGCTTAAAAAGGATTCACCACAGAAATAATTTACGTGCTATTCATTCCTGTGGTCAATGAATTATCTTTGAACAAAAAAAAGCCTACTCATAGGAGCAGGCAACCAGACGCTAACAGCATGCACGCTGTTAGTGAACGCACTAAATACAAAGCACTTCCATATCCATTCCACCGGATATTTAGAAGAGTAGTTCGAAAAGGATGAAGTGCAATAAATACAGTGCAATAACGTGCGATAAATCTTCTTAGCTAATTGGTGGAGAAAGCGGGCCGGAGAGAACTTCCGCTTCTCCGTTATCGCAGAGGGGATCTCCCTGCGTCAGATGCCAGACACCAGTTATAGTCTGGCCAGTTTCAAGATCCTCGGTTACACCATTGGTGTAGTAGGCAACCTTAATCCTGCCGTTGTGCTGTATCCAGTAGAAACCTTCTTCCATTTTCCCTCCTGCGTGGTTGGGAAAATTATAAGTCACCGCGGGGGTGGTTGGTTTTAGAAATTCTTAAATCGCTATTAAGCAAAAAGCCCCACGGTGTTAACCGCAGGGCTTTAAACGAAGGCAATAACCCATCGTTAGAGCAAAATTACCACAGATTCGGGAAAAGTAAATAGCTCACGATAAATTCATGCCCTATTCTGTTATCTTCTTGAGCTGCGCTTCTGTCCATGCCTCTTCGATGTCAAACTTAGTAATCAACTGATCGTAGAATGGCTTAACAGACTTCTTCCAGGTATCGAGGCTGATTGCATCCGTTATCTGGCACATCGCGGCGTAAGCCTCAGTTGATGGAATTCGTTCATACCCGCGCCCGCTGCAGCGCTTGCAATCAGCCAGAACCGGAACACCTTGCTGTTCTGTAAGAGCCTGATTAACGGCTTTCCCGCGTCCATGACAATCTCTACAGGCGCAGCTGACAACCTTCTTCCCCTTACACTGCGGGCAGATTACGCGCGCTACTTCCCTGACCTCTCTACGCACCTCATACTCAGAAGGACGAATATCCTCTGCGCCCATGTTCAGGGAGATCTTCACGAACTTCTTCTCTTTTGCCGGAGTGTGAGACTTCATGCTGAAAACCTCAGCGTCAATAAACCCTTCCCCATTGCAGCCATAGCACTGCTTCACGCTGGCGGCGCTGCGGGAATAGTCTTCGAACGCGAAGGTGGCCAGCTGATGCATCACCAATGGTTTAACCCCTGGATCCAGTTTGCGCAGCGCAGCCACCCGATCGCACTTAGTCAACGAGTACTGGGCCAGCAGTTCGATCGCCCTCTTCCGGTCATTGTTGCTGATACCCATCTTCCCGAGAAAGGCGCTGTATCCCAAAGCTGCCCGTTCCTGCGTCATGCCCATCGCAGCCATGATATCCGTCCCGGTTAACGAGTCTGACGCCGTTGCACGCGGAGAGTCGCAGATCATTGTCGATTTGGCGAAGTGATATTTGAGGGTGTTTTCAAGGTTCATGCGGTCTCCAGCTCAGTAATGGTGAGTTCTAATTTCCCGCCCTTAAAGACAGGCATTTTCACAACGCGATAGTCGACAACCTGGCAGTCATCCAGCCAGAATCCCGCCTTGGTTAAAGCGTCGAATGTAGCTTTCTGCAGGTTATCCAGATCGCGGCGCCGGCGGTCGGGCATGTGACATTCAATTCGGATTTTGAGTAGTGCAGCCGTCCGGATATTAAGCCGGGCGCTTCGAATGATACTGGCCACGTCATAGCGGTACGCGACGCCATCAGCACTGATATGCGTGCGCCCGCGGTTGTGTCGATAATACCGGTTGTTGCTCGGCGGCCAGGGCAAAGTGATTTGATATGTCTTCACGTTCACCCCCACATCCGGTTTCGCCAGCGGCTATCCGGGCGGGCTGGCGTATTTGAGGTCGGAAGAAATGCACTGACAGTCCAGGTCACGTAATCCGGGTTAAGGCTACGCTCAACCCGGACGCCACGTGCTTTGTAACGCTTAACCAGTTCATCGGCCTGTTCGGTGCTGCAATCGGTGTGGTGGAACCAGGAATACTTCATTCCATCACCCCGCGAAGCCAAGCAACTGAGAGGCGACATTTTCTGCCTCATCACGACTGCGGAATGAACGGGACAGGACCCAGCGCCAGAGGACATCGAGCGCGGCTTTATAGAGCTGCTGGAACTCGAGCTCGTCCATGTTGGCGAATGAAATGCTGCGAGGATGCTTTTTGAGTGTGCCGTCAGGTAGCTGAATGGCATCAAAGTGCCCTGCCTCGACGATCACCCATGAGCGGTAAGCATCGAAGGATTTACACAGGCTAATGCCATTCGTGACGCGCCGGTAAGCAACCTGCTCAAGATACTGCTCGGCAGCATCGATAAGCGCGCCTTCATTCCCGCCATACGAAGCCAGGAACTTGGCGTAGCCGGTGATCAGCTTCCGCTCGTTACTCGAGATAGCCCCGCCGGTTGGTTCCCAGTATTCAAAACCGAGATTGAGAAGCGCGAAAAAGCGTCGGTGGAATGCCGGGTTTCGTACACGTCTGAACTCGGCCACAAGAACATCGCCGAGCCGGGTTTTGGATTGCAGGATATCGCTGGTCTCGGGAGTAGCCGGGATCAGTATTCCTGAATGGTGTTTGATAAGTTGTAATTCTAGCGCCATGGTTCTCTCCGTGGCGCATCAGGTATAGGGTGTTCAGGCCTATGAAAGAATAATATCAGACGGTGGTGTAACTCGGTACCCCAGTCGTTTTGCAAATTGCATAAACCCGTTGAGAGTGAAGATTTCTTCCTCGTCGAGTAACGGTCGTAATGAAACTATTCCATTTACTCGATAAACCAGATATCTCCCTTCCGCCGGGAAGCTATAGATGACTGCGTTATCGGCCCTTCTGACCACGTCGTACCATTGATCATCTGCATTAAAGGCATCTGCACTACACACTATTTTCCCCCAGAGCGACTTATTGACACGATAAACAGTAATCGGGAACAGCCAGGGGAGCGCAAACAGCAATACTCTTTGAAACTGCTCCAGTGAAATTCACGCGATTAATTAAACCACTCGTCAGCGCTTTCCCAGGTCTCCTGCACGATATGTTCGACCTCTTTCTTGTCACCCCCGAAAACAGTCAGCCCATCATGGCTGGCACGCTTAATCGTAAGCTGGCAATCATCAAACTGCTTGCTGAGCCTTTTCAGCAGTTCTGACTCGAGCGCAGGTATAGATCCATCAGGAAGTTTCTTCATGCGATCAATGGTTAACTCGATTTTCATTTTTCCCTCCGCAATGAATTACTGTATGTATATACAGTATATTTATAAAC
>NZ_JBGIWG010000015.1:0-112515 GCF_041320715.1 Enterobacter sp. KB-221C9 | reverse complement strand
GGGCGTCCATACAACCTGCCGGGTCTGGAGTATAAGGTGGCGGCGCTGATCGTGGGGGGGGCGCCGGGGCAGGAAGGGGGCGGGGCGATTGCGGACGTGCTGACGGGGCGGGTGGAGCCGCAGGGGCGTCTGGTGGTGAGCGTGCCGAAAAGCGCCGGGGCAATGCCGTATTACTACAATCACAAGCTCAAAAGCGGCGGCACGCCGTTTGCGTTCCATTTCGGTTCGCGTTACCCGTTTGGCTTCGGCCTCGGCTGGACGCGGTTTAACTGGGGAGCGGCAAAAGTGGTGGCATCCACTGTGCCGGTCGACGGCGAGGTGACGCTGAGCGTGGATATCACCAATACCGGAGAGCGCAGCGGCAGCGAGGTGGTGCAGGTTTACGTCAGGGATAAGGTCGCCACGCAGGTGCGGCCGCTTCAGGAGCTGAAGGCCTTCCAGCGCGTAACGCTCTCGCCGGGCGAAACCGCCACGCTCGCCTTTACGCTGCCGGTTGAGATGTTCAACTTTACCCGTCGGGACGGGAAACGCATCGTTGAGCCGGGCGAGTTTGAACTGCAGGTTGGCGCATCGTCGGCGGATATCCGCCAGGCTGTGACGGTCAATGTGACGGGAGAAACGCGGGTGCTGCCTGCCGAGTGGCGAATGCTCAGTACCTGTGAGGTTAAGCGCGCGTAGTCAGGATAAAAAAAAGCCCATCGTGGGAGATGGGCAAAGACTACACACAGCAATTCGTTGTTTCACTCAGGGGATTTCCATGCTTATAAATCAAGGTGTTGATTTATAACCGTGTGCTAATAGTAGGCATTGTGTTATTTAGCGTCGATCGGATTCGTCTCAATAGTTTAAGAGACGTAAAGATTTCTTGAGGTTAATAACAGGCTTACTGCTGAAAGGGCGGGTCTGACCAGTGAGTAACGAATAAATACTTTAGCGGCGTTAAAGTATCGTGAGGGGGAATGTAGGCCGGGTAAGCGTTAGCGCCACCCGGCAAAAAAACTTAATGCGTGTTTTTCTCTTCCAGTTCTTCCAGTTCGCTCAAAATCACGTCCGGGTCAGTTCCCGGCGGCGGAATTTCATGCACCCAGGCGGAGAACAGACGCCAGGTGACGGCGAGCAGCACCGGGCCGATAAACAGGCCAATCATGCCAAAGGCAATCAGACCGCCAATGACTCCGGAGAGGATCAGGATCAGCGGCAGGTCTGCACCCATGCGGATGAGAATTGGACGAATGACGTTATCCATGGTGCCGACCACGCAGCTCCAGACCAGCAGCACCGTTCCCCACGTGGTATCGCCCGTCCAGTAGAGCCAGATAATGCAGGGTACCAGCACCAGCAGCGGTCCCAGTTGCGCAAGACAGGTCATCAGCATGACAACGGTAAATACGGTGGCGTACGGTACGCCGGAAATCGCCAGACCGATACCGCCCAGCACCGCCTGCACCAGCGCGGTGACCACCACGCCCAGCGCAACTGCGCGCACGGCCTGCGCAGCCAGCAGTACCGCAGCGTCACCGCGTTTGCCCGCCAGGCGGGTGGCAAAGTGACGAACGCCTAAAGCCACCTGCTCGCCGCGCCAGTAGAGCAGGGCGCTGAAGAGCAGCATCAGGGTACAGTGCATCATAAAGCGGCCGATATGTGCCGCCTGACCGACAAACCAGGTGGTGGTGGTGCCTATGTACGGGCGGACTTTTGCCATCAGCGCGCTGCCGCCCATCTCCAGCAGGCTATGCCAGCCGCTGTAGAGCTTGGCGCCCACCACCGGAATGCTGTTCAGCCAGGCGAGATCCGGCAGCGTCAGGTCACCGCTGCTAATGGCGCGAATAACGGGGCCACTGGAATCCACCAGGCTATTCACCAGCAGGGCAATAGGAATAATAAACAGCAGGAACAGCAGGAGCGTCATGACCAGCACGGCTAACCCGCGACGGCCAAACAGCAGCTTCTGCAAGCGCAACAGCAAAGGCCACGTGGCGACGACAACGGTCCCAGCCCACGCGAAGCCGAGAATAAAGGGTTGAACAATCCACAGACACGCAATAATCATGAGGGCCAGAAACAGCACCGACAGCAAAATTTGCGCAACATCCCTGGGCTGGCGAAGATTGACCATAAATGAAACTTTCCTTAAAAGAACACCAGCGTGGCTGGCGGGAACGGAAAACCGCGTCTCTTTAATCATTAATGATCTCAGCGGTTTTTGACAGGCGAATTCTGCCTGTAATTCAGCAGAGATTATAAGAAAAAAATGTGATAAAACTTTTAAGATACACGCAAACGATTTCATACAACTCTAATTAGGGTCGACAGTCATGATCCCACAGATTTCTCAGGCACCTGGCGTCGTTCAGCTGGTGCTTAATTTTTTGCAAGCACTGGAGCAACAGGGTTTTACAGGTGATACCGCCACGAACTATGCCGACAGGCTGACGATGGCGACCGATAACAGTATCTACCAGCTTCTTCCCGATGCCGTCGTTTTCCCGCGTTCAACGGCTGACGTCGCGCTTATCGCCAGGCTGGCCACGCAGGAGCGGTTTGCCTCGCTGGTCTTTACGCCGCGCGGCGGCGGCACCGGGACCAATGGTCAGGCGCTGAACCAGGGCATCATTGTTGATATGTCGCGCTATATGAACCGCATCATTGAGATCAACCCGGAAGAGGGGTGGGTGCGGGTCGAAGCGGGCGTCATCAAAGATCAGCTTAATCAGTATCTCAAGCCTTACGGCTACTTTTTTGCCCCTGAGCTTTCCACCAGTAACCGCGCGACCCTTGGCGGGATGATTAACACGGATGCCTCCGGGCAGGGCTCGCTGGTCTACGGTAAAACCTCCGATCACGTGCTGGGCGTGCGTGCGGTGCTGCTGGGCGGCGATATCCTCGATACCCAGCCGATGCCGGTCGAACTGGCGGAAACGCTGGGCAAAGATAACACCGCCAGCGGGCGTATCTATCGCACCGTGCTGGAACGCTGCCGCGACAACCGTCAGCTTATTCTCGATAAATTCCCCAAACTGAACCGCTTCCTGACCGGGTACGATCTGCGTCACGTCTTTAACGATGACCTGACCCAGTTTGATTTAACCCGCGTGCTGACCGGCTCCGAAGGGACGCTGGCGTTTATTACCGAAGCGCGGCTGGATATTACCCGGTTGCCGAAAGTGCGTCGTCTGGTGAACGTCAAATATGACTCCTTCGACTCCGCGCTGCGCAATGCGCCGTTTATGGTGAAAGCGCAGGCGCTGTCGGTGGAGACCGTCGACTCAAAGGTACTCAATCTGGCCCGGGAGGATATTGTCTGGCACTCCGTGAGTGACCTCATTACCGACGTGCCGGATAAAGAGATGCTCGGTCTCAATATCGTGGAGTTTGCCGGCGATGATGCAGAGCTGATTGAGCGCCAGGTCACCACGCTCTGCCAGCTGCTGGATGAGCTGATTGCGCAGGGTGAAGGCGGCGTGATCGGCTGGCAGTTCTGTAACGATCTGGCCGGGATTGAGCGTATCTATGCGATGCGTAAAAAAGCCGTGGGTCTGCTCGGCAATGCGAAAGGCGCGGCGAAGCCCATTCCCTTTGCCGAAGATACCTGCGTGCCGCCAGAGCATCTGGCGGATTATATCGTTGAGTTTCGTGCCCTGCTGGACAGCCACGGCCTGAGCTACGGCATGTTCGGCCACGTCGACGCCGGGGTACTGCACGTGCGTCCGGCGCTGGATATGTGCGACCCGCAGCAGGAGATCCTGATGAAGCAGATCTCCGACGACGTGGTGGCCCTAACCGCCAAATACGGCGGTCTGCTGTGGGGCGAGCACGGGAAAGGGTTCCGCGCGGAGTACAGCCCGGCATTCTTCGGGGAACAGCTCTACGCGGAGCTGCGTAAGGTGAAGGCGGCTTTCGATCCGCATAACCGGCTCAATCCAGGTAAAATCTGCCCGCCTGAGGGGGTTGATGCCCCGATGCTGCAGGTGGATGCCGTCAAGCGCGGCACGTACGACAGGCAGATCCCGATTGCGGTGCGCGCGTCCTGGCGCGGCGCGATGGAGTGCAACGGCAACGGCCTGTGCTTTAACTTTGATGTGAAAAGCCCGATGTGCCCGTCGATGAAAATCACCAGCAACCGTATCCACTCGCCGAAAGGGCGGGCGACGCTGGTGCGCGAGTGGCTGCGTCTGCTGGCCGACCGCGGGGTGGATCCGCTCAAGCTGGAGCAGGAGCTGCCGGAAAAACGGGCCAGCCTGCGCTCGCTGATTGAGCGCACCCGCAACAGCTGGCATGCCAACAAGGGCGAGTACGATTTCTCCCATGAGGTGAAAGAGGCGATGTCCGGCTGTCTGGCCTGCAAAGCCTGCTCCACCCAGTGCCCGATTAAAATCGACGTGCCGGAATTCCGCTCGCGTTTCCTGCAGCTTTATCACACCCGATACCTCCGCCCGGTGCGCGACCATCTGGTGGCGACGGTGGAAAGCTACGCGCCGCTGATGGCGCGTGCGCCAAAGACCTTCAACTTCTTTATCAACCAGCCGCTGGTGCGCAAGCTCTCCGAAAAACACATCGGCATGGTCGATCTGCCGCTGCTGTCGGTCCCGTCTCTGCAGCGCCAGCTCGTCGGCCACCGTTCGGCGAACATGACCCTGGAACAGCTGGAGGCGCTTACCCCTGAGCAAAAAGCGAATGTGGTGCTGGTGGTGCAGGATCCGTTTACCAGCTACTACGATGCACAGGTCGTGGCCGATTTCGTCCGTCTGGCGGAGAAAGTGGGTTACCAGCCGGTCGTGCTGCCGTTCTCTCCCAACGGCAAGGCGCAGCACATTAAAGGTTTCCTGAGCCGCTTTGCGAAGACCGCGCAGAAAACGTCTGACTTCTTAAACCGCGTGGCGCAGCTCGGGATACCGATGGTCGGCGTCGATCCGGCGCTGGTGCTTTGCTATCGCGATGAATACAGGCAGACGCTGGGCGATAAGCGCGGCGATTTCAACGTGATGCTGGTGCACGAGTGGCTGCCGATGGCGCTGGAAGATAAGGCTGTTCAGGATGTCAGCGGTGAACCGTGGTATCTGTTCGGCCACTGCACGGAAGTGACCGCGCTGCCGGGGGCACCCGCGCAGTGGGCGTCTGTTTTTGCCCGCTTTGGTGCGAAGCTGGAGAGCGTCAACGTTGGCTGCTGCGGGATGGCCGGAACCTACGGACACGAAGTGAAAAACCACGCCAACTCGCTCGGCATCTATGAGCTGTCCTGGCATCAGGCGATGCAGCGTTTGCCGCGAAACCGCTGTCTGGCGACGGGTTACTCCTGCCGCAGCCAGGTAAAACGGGTAGAGGGTAACGGTGTACGTCACCCATTGCAGGCTTTACTGGAGATAATTGGATGATCTGGAAACGTGCCGTGACGCTGCAGGCGCTGAACGCCATGGGCGAGGGGAATATGGTGGGGCTGCTGGATATCCAGTTCATCCGCATTGGCGACAATGAAATTGAGGCCACCATGCCCGTCGATAGTCGCACCCACCAGCCGTTTGGTTTATTGCACGGCGGAGCGTCCGTCGTGCTGGCCGAAACGCTGGGCTCGGTGGCGGGGTATCTCTGTACCGAAGGAGAGCAGAAGGTTGTCGGGCTCGAGGTGAACGCTAACCACATTCGCTCGGTGCGCAGCGGGCGCGTGCGCGGTGTCTGCCGCGCGCTGCACGCCGGAAGCCGCCATCAGGTGTGGCAAATAGATATTCTCGATGAGCAGGATCGCCTGTGCTGCTCGTCGCGGCTAACCACGGCGGTTGTGTAAAGTTTTCAGATGTTTTGCCTTTGGTCAAAAACTAGCCAGTGCGTTGTGGTATACTGGTCAGGTTTTGTACATAAGCGAGGACATCATGGATACTGAAATAACCCCAACACAGCTGGCAATTGAATATTTACGTCGTGATAAAAGCAACCTGTCTCCGGCGCAGTACCTGAAAAAGCTGAAACAGCTTGAGCTGGAATTTACAGATTTGCTGGCGCTCTCTTCGAATGAACTGAAAGAAGAGATCTATTTTGCCTGGCGGTTGGGCGTTCACGTCCATTGAGTACATGAGAATAAAAGGGCCGCGAGTGCGGCCTTTTTTGTGTCCGAAATTCAGTATCGGGCGGGAAGTTTATTGATTTTAATGAGCCTGCCTTCTTCCATTTCGATAAACCCGCCGGTTTTTAAATCCGCCAGAATGCGCATCACGCCGCTGCGGGAAAGCTGGGTTTTCTCCCTGATATACCTTTCCGCCGTCACGCTGAGCCGATAGCTCTCATCTTCCTCCATCAGCTTTACCAGCTGCTGGCGAATCATCTCATACGCCGTCGGCGCGCCCTGCGGCATCACGTTGTTATAAAGGCGGCTGTACACAAAGATGAGCTGTTGAGAGAGCAGTCCCCATAGCGCCTTCTCTTTAATAATTTCATTCACCCGCTCGGCGGTAAGCGTCCCTATCAGACAAGGGCTGACGGTCTTAATATAATCATTAAAATAGATATCGGTGAGGTTAGCGAGGCCGAATATAGCGGGGCTGCGAGCCGTAGACAGCATCATGTCATCGCTTCTTCTGTAGACGGCGACGGTGCCTTCAAGAATTAAATAGCACATGCCCTGACCGTTGACCTGCAGGTCCAGCCGCTCGCCGCGGGCGGCGTGATGCGTTGTGCAATCAGGCAACAGGTGTGAAATAAGCTCTTGCGCGTAGGGAGAACCCCGTTGAGACTTTTCTGGAAGGGACATGGTAGCCGACAACCTTAAAAATAACCTGGCTAATTATAGCGCTTCTCCTGGTTACAGGCACGCGGGCTGTCAATATTTTCGCGGTAGATGGTGAATGTCAAGCAGCACCCCACGCTCCATGGTGATGTACTTCCCGGTCCGCAGTTCTGCCAGAATACGCATAATTCCGCTCCGTGAAAGATACGTCCGGCTTTTGATGTACGCGGCCGCCGTCGTATTTTTCCGTATGGCATCGGGCTCCTGCATGAGCTCAACAAGCTGGAAGCGAATAATGTCGTAGGCAGACATTTGCGATATTTGCGCGCAATGCTCATACACCCGTGAGGCCGTATAAATAAGCAGCTTTGAAAAGTGCTCCCATAAATCCTGCTGTGAAACAATCTGATTAAACGTCTCCAGCGACACGCGGGCGATTTCTGCCGTCTCCAGGGCCCTGACGTAGAGATGTTCCGAGGAAAATTGACTGCTGACGCCCAGAATAAACGGCGCGGATTCAGAGTTTAATACAATACCGTCGCCGCGACGATGAAGCGCCACGCTTCCCTGAAGAAGTAAAAAACACTGGCGCACATCATCTTTATAATAATGCACGGTTTCTCCCCGACAGATGATCATTCTGTTCGCAGCTGGCAGCGCTGATTTAATCAGGGTATCGATATGGATAAACGGTTTTAAACCAAGAACGGTTGAGTCATGGTTATTCAATGGCGTGGTTAAACGTGTATTCATAAGATACCTCACAGCGACTACGGGTTCGATCGTTTTTGATCTGCGTAGAGAATTATCTTAAAAATGAAGGGGGCAGGGAATGTTTCGACAAGGTCTAAAAGTAGACCATTGAGCGCCTGATATCTAACGTGTTGAATAAAAACAAAAAGACGGTCAGGTCTACTAATAGACCAGGGAAATAAGGCATAAGCGTATCCTGAAGAAATGTTGAATTTACGTTAAATCAGAGTCTACAGCTAGACCAGCAAAAAGTTGTATTCACCAAAATGATTATATAAATTTTAACCAGTCAGTCAGAAAGACCTTATAGCATTAATTAAAAAAATAAATGAACCCAAAGCGATTCATTTATCAACTTTCTGCTGCATGCGTTTCAATAATAAATAAAGTTATTCCGTAAACAGGAAAATGAAGATTATGAATAAGAACATTATTTTAGCGATGGTTGCGACAGGTTCCGCCTTAATGATAGGTAATGCACTCGCTGCTGCAGGAACCGTTAACTTTAACGGTAACATCCTGGATTCCGCCTGCGATGTCGCGGTTGCTTCTCAAAATCAGGTGGTGGTATTAGGCGATTATAATAAAACAGAATTTCCGGCAACAGGCTCCAGAACTGCGGCAACGAAATTCGATATTGTCCTGAAGAACTGCCCGGTGACGGTCACCGGTGCCAAAGTGCGTTTTGACGGTACGCCTGACCTGACTAACGCCGATCTGCTGGCTATTGATACCTCCGTGGCCGGTGCGGCAACGGGTGTGGCTATCAATTTGATGACCGCGGATAAAGCGGATCTGCCGCTGCACGGCAGTAACAGCTATAGCTATGTGTTAAGCAGCACCGCCGATAATACGCTGAATTTCTACGCGCAGTATATTTCAACGGCGGCATCGGTGACTGCCGGTCCCGCAAACTCCGTGGCAAATTTCTCCGTTGTTTATAACTAGTCATTAAGCAGAACCCAAGTCGGTTCCACGACGTTCTGCGGGGGGGCAGCCACTGCCCCCGTGTTTCAAGAGGTGTAACATGAATTTTATTAGCAAGACCCTGCTCATCGCTGCCGCTCTGACCGCATCGTTTTCGAACGCTTATGCCGGGGTCATTATCGGCGGTACCCGCGTTATTTTTGAGGGTGGGAAAAAAGAGGCATCAATTAGCATCAATAATGCCGATAGCGTGCCTTACTTAATCCAGTCCTGGGTTGAAATGCCAGAGGGTAATGCTAATAAAGCACCGTTCATTGTTACTCCGCCTTTATATCGACTGGATGGTGGTCAGCAAAATATTGAGCGTATTTTACTCTCGGGTTCGCTACCCCAGGATAAGGAAAGTCTTTTTTGGCTGAATATTAAAGCGATACCGTCTGCCTCAAAACAGGCAAACTCACTGCAAATTGCCGTCAAAACGCGCATCAAGCTTATTTATCGCCCGGCGAGTCTGAAGGCATCAACACCGGAAGAACAAGCGAATAAATTAACCTGGTCGCGTAGCGGGAATAAGCTAATGGTTACCAATCCAACGCAATATGTCATCAACTTTAATGAAATAAGCGTCGGTGATAAAAAACTGGATGAGGTCTCCTGGGTGGCACCTGGTGCAATGGCGGCATTTCCCTTACCCGCAGGTGCCAATGGCAACCATATTTCATTCAAAGTCATTAATGATTACGGCAGCCCCGGAATAATACATCAGGCCAGCTTTTAATTTATCAAAAGCGGCGATCCTCATATCAGGTCAGGTTAATGATGATGGCGACGAAAACTAAAAAAATGCAGCCTGCGCGTTTGGCGCTCTGTATCGCCTTTGCGCTGGTTAATGCAATGCAGACTGTTGATGCCCGTGATTCGTTCAACGCCGAACTGGTTGAACTGGACAACCCGGGCACGGGTAAAGCTGATTTATCCGCTTTTGAATCAGGTTCGCAGGCACCAGGGAAATACCACGTTGACATCATCCTTGACGACCAACTCATCGAGACAAGCGATATTGATTTTACCCCAGTAAAAGGTGGGGAAGAGGGCGATAGCCTCCAGCCGTGCCTGAGTATTGAGCAGCTCAACAAATGGGGCGTTAAAACCGCGCTTTTTCCCGACTTAGCCAGCAAGGGCGCGTCCTGTGTCAACCTGCAGGCGATCCCTCACGCCAGCACGGATTTTCAGTTTGCCGCGCAGCGGCTGGTTATCAGTATTCCTCAGGCCGCAATCGACCTGCCTGCCAGAGGGTATGTCCCGCCAGAACAATGGGATGAGGGGATCGCCGCCGCGATGCTGAACTACAGCCTGAGTGGCGCAAACACTTGGGCAAAACAAAACGGCAGTAAAAACACCAACAGTCAATATGCCAACCTGCGCCCGGGTCTTAACGTTGGGCCGTGGCGACTGCGAAATTACACAACCTGGTCGCGGGATGAGAGCGGTCAGGACAAATGGGATACCGTCTACACCTATGCACAGCGGGCCATTATTCCGCTCAAAGCGCAGCTCACCCTGGGGGATAGCTCCGCGCCAGCCGACGTATTCGACAGTATGCCGTTCCGCGGCGGACAGCTGGCTTCGGATGATGACATGCTCGCGGATTCGCTGAAAGGCTATGCACCCGTGGTGCGGGGTATCGCGCGTACCAATGCGCAGGTAATTGTTCGCCAGAATGGCTACCAGATTTATCAGACCTACGTGGCGCCGGGCGCTTTTGAGATTACCGATATGTACCCCACGGGCGGCGCCGGGGATCTGGACGTCACCGTTAAGGAAGCTGACGGCAGCGAGCAGCATTTCACTCTGCCTTATGCCTCATTACCGGTTTTGCAGCGTGAAGGGCGTCTGAAATATGCGGTGACCGGAGGGCAGTATCGTTCTTATAGCAGCAGCGTTGATAAGACCCCGTTTGGGCAAATCACCGGGATTTATGGGTTGCCGTATGGTCTCACGCTCTATGGCGGGCTGCAGGAGTCGAGTAAATATCAGTCGATCGCCACCGGGCTCGGAAAAAACATGGGTGATTTCGGCGCGATTTCTGCGGACATGACCCAGGCCTGGTCCACCCCGCAGGGCGGTGAGAAATCCAACGGCCAGTCCTGGCGGGCGCGATACAGCAAGAGCATTGTGGGGACCGGAACCCATTTTTCGATTGCGGGCTACCGCTACTCGACCAGCGGTTACTACGGCATGCAGGAGATCCTCGATTCCTGGGGCGACAGCTCCGCGCTTCAGGACCGACGCCGCAACCGGGCCGAGCTGACGATGAGCCAGACCCTGGGCGGCAACCTTGGATCGCTGACGCTGAGCGCGGCCCGTGAAGACTACTGGAATTCGGGTAAAACGATGGCGTCATACAGCCTGGGTTACAACAACTACTGGCACAACATCAGTTACGGTCTCACCTGGACCTACAGTAAAAACGGCAGTGCGGGTTCATACGATGACAATAAACGGTACGACAAAGATCGGCTGCTGGCTTTTAACGTCAGCATTCCTCTGGAGAAGTTTTTGCCGCAGACCTGGGCTAACTATGGCGTGAGCACCAGCAAGAATAACGGCACCACCCACAACCTCGGTCTCAACGGCGTGGCGCTGGAAAACCACGCCCTGAGCTGGAACGTGCAGCAGGGATACGGGTCGGACGGCGTTGGCTACACGGGCAATATGAATGCTGATTATAAGGGAACCTACGGCGAAGCGACGGCGGGTTACAGCTACGACAAAAACAGCGAGCGTCTTAACTATGGCTTACAGGGGGGCATTCTCGCTCACAGAGAGGGGCTAACGCTTTCGCAGCCCCTGGGTGAGACCAATGTTCTGATTAGCGCGCCGCGCGCGCGCGGCGTCGATATTCGCAATCAGCCGGGTGTCAGAACGGATTACCGCGGATATACGGTGCTCAGCAATCTCTCCGTATACCGTAAAAATGACATCACCCTTGCTCCGGAAAGCCTGCCGGATGATGTTGAGCTGGATATTAATACCCGGACGGTGACGCCGACGCGCGGCGCGATCGTTTTGGCCGACTATAAGGCGAAGGTGGGGCGACGGGCGTTATTTAATTTACTGCATAACGGCCAGTTTGTTCCCTTTGGCGCAACGGCAAGCCTGAAAGGCGCCGACGGCAGCAGCGTTATTGTTGGCGATAGAGGTCAGGCTTATCTCACCGGTCTGGACACTCAGGGAATCGTCTTCGTCTCGTGGGGAGCGGAAAGCGATCGGCAATGCCGCGCACCGTACGTGCTTTCCCCGCAGCCTTCGGCAGGCGGAATTACCGAAATTAACGTCAATTGTCTTTAGGGTTTTTAAAATGCGCTTAATTAACATCATATTCCTGCTGTGTATCGCCGCAGGCTGGAACAGTGCTCATGCAGGAACCTGCACGACGATTACGCCACAGGAATCAACCTTGTCCATCGGCACGATTACGGTTCAGCGCGACGTTGCCGTTGGGACCGTATTATTTTCGCGAAACGCAACGTTAACCGGTTCCTATTTAACGGGGTGTGCCAATCCATTAATGCTGGGCTTTAGCATGCGCTACCTTAATGCGACACCGAGCACTTACGGTAATCATGTATATAACACCAATGTAAACGGAATAGGCGTGCGCTTTTCATCGGGTAATTATTTTGAAAATCCGACCAATACTTTCTCCTATAACGCGCAGTCGGATTATGTCGAATGGTGGGGCGGTAAAATAGAACTTATCGTTACCGGGCCGGTTGCGTCGGGGTCGCTGACGCCGGGCGTGCTGGGCGTGGTGATGCTGCAGGGCAGTGACGGCGTTTATCGTGATGGCCTGACGACCACCCTGCTGGGCGGAACCATTAACGTACTGGCCTGCAATATCACAACACCGCAGCTGACATTTCCGATAGGTGATATTTCTGCCGCAGTGTTTGGCTCAACGGTAGGCACCACACCGGCGGGCGCCCAAAATACGCAGAATCTGGGGCTGAACTGCGATGCGGGAGCTAACGTCAACGTGTCACTCAGCGGCATTCAGAACCCGGACGTAGCTGCAACGAGCGTGCTCGCGCTGACGGGGCAGGGTAGTACAGGCACGGCGAAAGGGGTTGGCGTTCAGTTGCTCTATAACGGTACACCTCTCACTCTCAACACGCGTCTGCCGTTAAAACTCGCGGCGGGCGGCCAGGAAGCATTCCCTTTAACGGCGCGTTATTACCAGACGCAAACGACGGTTGAACCCGGCACCGCAAATGCGTCAGCAACCCTAAATTTGACCTACCAGTAAAGGGGATGACGATGAATATAATGCGCACGGCAGCGTTCATCGCGGCGGCAGTAATAAGCGGCAATGTTATTGCCGCGGATAGCGTTAACGTCAGCGTTACCGGCAATATTGTTGCCTCTCCCTGCGTATTTAATGGGGGCAATACCAGTCTGGATATTAATCTCGGCAATATTCAGGCACCCAATATGGCCACGCCGGGGTCGACCTCCGAGCCTGTGCCTTTTAGCCTGCTGTTTACCCAGTGCCCGGCAGGCACGCGCAGCGTTACGGTCTCCTTTACCGGCAACCCCGATTCCGTCGCGGGGACGAGTTACTACAAGAACAGCGGCTCGGCTACGAACGTCGCGATTGCGATGAGCGAGGCCGCAACCGGTGCGTTAAAAGGCACGGGGACAACCATTACGCAGACTATTGCGGCAGACAGAACCGCGACGATGGCCATGCAGGCGTTAGTCAAGTCTGTCACAGGCGGTGCGACGCCGGGGAGCATCAGTGCCGTCGTGGTCATGACGATGCAATACAACTGAGCGGCACGCGCGTTGGTTGTCCTTATTGATATGCAGATGTCGGTAATTGTTATGTTGAATATTCTGATTAAAGAACCGGATTCTTTTTTTAAAAATGGCCTGCAATATTTTCTTGTGGATTTCTTCTTGCATAATTTCAGGCACCATATTCATTTTGATACTGAGCTTACTTATGACAGCGTCAGTGGCGCGGATATTATTATTCTCGCTTTATGCCCTGGGGAAACGCTGACCTGTATTCCTGAATTAAAAGCGCGAAAAAAAGGGATTGTGATTGGGCTGGTGGACGATGAGCGGCGTTTTTCCGCATTTTCATCCTGTTTTCAGGATATGATGTTCATCTCCCGCCGCGCCCCGCTTGGCCAGGTTAGCGAGATGCTCTTTATTGCCTGGTACCGTACGCAACTGCCGGGATATCGCTGGCAGCATAAAGGCTGTTTCGAGTGCGAGCATAAAATACTTTCGCCGCAGCAGATCCGCGTCACGGTGAATTTTTACAGAGGGTTATCGGTAGGGCAAATTGCCGATGTGCTCAGGACGAGTGATAAAACCATATTCACGCATAAGTATTTGCTGATGCAAAAATTCGATCTGCGCAGTGATTATGAGCTTATGGCGCTCATTCACAGGATGGTCGAAAAAAATGCCTACCCGAACAAATTGCGTGACCATCTGATCGGTTACGACGGATGAGCGGAAGAGGCGGTGGGGGGCGTCGTTTAGTTGCCGGGTGGCGGTTACGCCACCCGACATTTTCTTTAGACATTCACGGCGCTAATCAGCCGCGACTTCATGGACTGATACGCCGACGCCGCAAAATCCTCCGCCCAGCGCTGGTCCTCAATCGCCTCCAGCTGCACCGCGCAGTACTTCGTTTCCGGCGTTTTGGAGATGGGATCGAGATTGTCCTGGGTCAGCTCGTTGCAGGCGCCAATCCACCACTGATAGGTCATATAGACGGCCCCGGCGTTGATACGCTCGCTAATGCTGGCGCGGGTAATCACTTTGCCGCGACGCGAACGCACCCAGACCAGCTGACCCTCCTTGATGCCCAGTTTGACCGCATCGGCAGGGTGCATTTGCACCCGACCCGGCTCATCGGCCAGGCTTTGCAGCGCGGCGCAGTTCCCGGTCATCGAGCGGCAGGAGTAGTGCCCCACTTCACGTACCGTACACAGCACCAGCGGGAAATCCGCATCCGGGGTTTCCGCCGGCGCGCGCCACGGTGCGGCAAAGAGCTGCCCTTTACCGGTTGGGGTGTCGAACTGATTGTCTTTGTACAGGTACGGCGTTCCCGGATGATCCAGCGTCGGGCACGGCCACTGCACGTGGCCCATCTCGCCCATTTTTTCATACGTCACGCCGTAGAAGAGTGGGCACAGCTCGCGCATCTCATCCCAGATCTGCTGGTTGGAGTCATAATGCATCGGGTAGCCCATCTCGGTGGCGAGCAGGCTGATAATCTCCCAGTCGCGCTTCACGTTGCCGCTGGCCTCAATGGCTTTGCCAAAACGCTGGAACCCGCGATCGGCACAGGTAAAGACGCCGCCGTGTTCACCCCAGGAGGTGGCAGGGAGCAGAACGTCCGCCACTTCTGCCGTTTTGGTCATAAAGATGTCCTGAACCACCACAAAGTCGAGCGCCTCAAAACCGCTGCGGACGAGACCGAGATCGGCTTCGGTCTGAAGCGGATCTTCCCCCATGATGTAGTAGGCCTTGACCTTGCCTTCCAGCGCCAGATGAGGCACCTCGGTAATGCGCGTCCCAACCCGATCGTCCATTTTATTGACGTCAATCCCCCAGGCCTCGGCGAACTTCTGCCTGACCGCCGGATCGGTCACATCCTGATAGCCGGGGAACATATTCGGCAGAACGCCCATATCGCAGGCGCCCTGTACGTTATTCTGACCGCGCACGGGCCCGACGCCGACGGCGGGTCGGCCCAGGTTACCGGTCAGCAGCGCCAGGCTGGAAAGCCCTTTGACCACATCCACAGCCTGACCAAACTGGGTCACGCCCATCCCCCACATCACGGTGGCGGAAGGGGCCGCCGCGAAGGTGCGCATCGCCTGACGAACGTCGCGGGCGGGAATGCCGGTAAGATGCTCAACCTTCTCCGGCGCATAGTCTTTCACCGTCTGGCGGTAGGCCTCAAGTCCCTCCGTAAAGCGCGCCACGTAGCTTTTGTCGTAGAGTTCCTCTTCCAGCAGCACGTAGCCAAAGGCGTTCACCAGCGCCATGTTACTGCCGTTTTTCAGCTGCAGATGCTGGTCGGCGATGCGCGCCGTTTCAATGCGCCGCGGATCGCAGACGATAATTTTTGCGCCGTTTTCACGCGCTTTCAGCACGCGGCGAGCGACGATAGGGTGGGAGTCCGCGCAGTTATAGCCAAACACCAGCAGGCATTTTGAGTTTTCAATATCGTCGATTGAGTTGCTCATCGCGCCGTTGCCGAGGGTTTCCTGTAAACCAGCCACGGAAGGGCCATGACAGACGCGCGCGCAGCAGTCCACGTTGTTGGTGTTCAGCACCGCGCGGGCAAATTTTTGCATCACATAGTTTGTTTCATTGCCGGTTCCGCGGGAGGAGCCGGTGGTCATGATCGACCGAGGCCCGTGCTGCGCTTTAATGCTGCTGAGCCTGTGGGCGGTGTAGCGGATAGCCTCTTCCCAGGTAACGGGGGTGAACGCCTCGCCTTTGTGGTAGCGGATCATTGGCTGAGTCAGGCGCGGAGTGAGCAGACGGGTATCGTTGAGGAAGTCCCAGCCGTAAAAGCCTTTCAGACACAGGGTGCCCTGGTTTGTGATGCCCTCTGCCGCTTCGGCACGGATGATACGGTTATTTTCAACGACAAGGTTTAATTTGCAGCCTGCACCGCAGTAGGGGCAGACGCTGGCGATCTTTTTCATCAATAACAGACCTGTTAAGAAATGAAGCAAAGTTGACTGGAAAACCCAGTCCCGTAAGCAGAGGTAAGCAGGAACCGTGCCAGGTTGGCTTCGCTTGTTTTACAGGTGGTTACGCGGGAAAGGCGCGTGTCATCGTCAGGCTGTTCGTCAGTTTTGACGATGACACGTTAGGGGGGCGTTGAGCGCAGGAGCTTACAGATCGTCCATCGTGTAACCCACCACGATTTCCAGAGTTTTACGAATCACATCCGCCTGAACCACGTCGTGGGTGGCTTCCAGCGTCTGAATGAGCCAGAGGATGATCGCTTTGTTGGACAGATGGCCTTCAGAGGCCAGAACACAGCGTACTGCAGTAGAAAAAACAGCGGACTCTTCAGCAAAACGATCGCCTGCGTGACGGAAATACTCCGACAGCGCACTGTCTAAAAAAGCAGAGTGGAATTCGGGTTGAAGCTGAATATTTTGTCTCATTTGTTCTCACCGTAGCTGTTAAATTGCAGTCAATGTATTTTTTTGGGGTCGGACGGTTTTCCACTTCCAAATAACGGCACTACATTGTCTCTGTTATCGTTGAGAGGTCCCTCTCTGTTCGTTCGTCCTTGCGCGGTTCTGCGACGTGTAAAGGCGATGCTGTTTGAGCCGATGTCGGCAATCACCACCGCAAGTGTCTCCCGCCGCCGGGGATCCTTTTCATGTTCTTTCATGCTCCGCAGACGCTGCAGCAATCCTTCGGTTGTCACTGGCCCCCGCTCTTTCAGAAGAGAAAGAACGGCTTCACCGATAAGCGTGTCGATCAGTCGGTCTGCGTCACTGCTATTCATCACGTTACCGTTCGAAGAGCAGACCAAGCAGCATGTGGTAATGCTCTTCCTCTTCTGGCCCATCGGCTCTTTCGAGGCGGCTGAGCAGTTTGGTACAGAGCGATTTGCGATTCAGGTTCCGCCCGTCGCTGAGAATTTCGACAACCACCTGGCCCAGCGTCTCCTGCTGGGTAGGAAGCGCGGCCTTTTCGAAGTACTGTGCGATCGCTGCTGCGGAATCTGTGGCATAACCTTTCTGCTGCATGTTTCGCTCCTGTAAAATTTTGTAATCACTAACGTTACAATTAAGGTATACACAATTGCTAAATCTGTACATATAAAATGTACAGATTTTTAATATTTTTATGATATATTTTATAAATTACTTTATTTTCATAATGTTGCCGGTGTGTCATGAACCGGTAACGTTACAGGATATATTGTACAAAAAGGTCTGGTACGGGTAAGTTGTACAGCACAGAAAAATGTTTCATTAACCACCGTAAATGATTGAGATGTAAATTATTTGTCAGGCAATTAATGTGCTATAAATGATCCTTATCCACCTTTTTTGTGGCCAAAACCCTAACCGCCAGGAATAGCATGCTCACAACCATCATTTACCGCAGTCATATCTGCGAGGACGTTCCGGTGAAGGCGCTGGAAGCAATGGTCGCTGCTGCAAATAGTAAAAACCGGCAATCCAACGTCACGGGGATCCTGCTGTTTAACGGCACACATTTTTTCCAGCTGCTTGAAGGGCCAGCGGAACACGTCTCTGCCATCTATGAGCAGATCTGCAGCGACGCGCGGCACCATAACGTGGTGGAGTTGATGCGCGACCACGGGCCCGTCCGACGGTTTGGCAACGTGGGCATGGAGCTTTTTGACTTGCGCCACTTCGACAGGGACGAGGTGCTGCAGCAGGTGCTTAACAGGGGGACGACGCGTTACCAGCTGACGTATAACGACCGCCCGCTGCAGTTTTTCCGCACCTTTGTCGAAGCCACGGAAAAAGCGAACTATTTTGAACTGCCGCCTGCGGATTCCTGGGAGTTTGTTCGCGAAGAAACGCGCCTGTCCGCGCAGCCCGAGGTGGTCGCGAAAGGGGCGGATTGCAGCTTTGCGTTCCAGCCGATAGTCGATCCGTTTATGCAGCAGGTGGTCTCCTGGGAGGCGCTTATCCGCACCCCTGACGGCGGCTCGCCTGGCGTCTATTTCGCTAACCGGCCGCGTGACGAGGTATATGCGTCTGATTTGCAGAGCAAGCAGGTGGCGCTTTCCATGGCCAGCGCGCTGGGGCTACAGGACCAGACGTTATCCCTTAACCTGCTGCCCATGACGCTGGTCAACATTCCCAACGCCGTGGATTTCCTGCTCACCGCGATTGAAGCAAATGGGTTTGTGCCCGAGCAAATTGTGGTGGAGTTTACAGAAAGCGAAGCCATTTCCCGTTTTGATGAATTCACGGATTCGGTCAGGCAGTTAAAAAGCGCGGGCATCAGCGTGACGATCGATCACTTTGGCGCCGGTTTTGCCGGGCTACAGCTGCTGGCCCAGTTCCAGCCGGACAGAATTAAGATTAATCGCGATCTTGTCGCGAACGTTCATAAAAGTGGCCCCCGGCAGGCCATTATTCAGGCGATTATCAAATGCTGCTCCTCGCTTGAGATCCAGTTCTGCGCGGTGGGGGTAGAGAAGGCTGAAGAGTGGATGTGGCTGGAGTCCGCGGGGATTTCCCAGTTCCAGGGGCATCTTTTTGCCAGCCCGCGACACGGCGGTATTCCCGCGATTGCATGGCCGGAGAAAAAGTTCGACTTCTGATAAAGCTGTACACATTCCGGCAGACTTAACTGTACGAATGACAAATTTTATACAACAATGCATTAACAGGCGGATGGGAAAGAACCCCGTTCACCCGTTCAAAATGCGGTCTTAGTTATACAAATGGTGTGTACAATCTGATAAGGTTGGTGCAGTTAGGTATGGAAGTTCTGAGCGTGGGGGAGTTAATGGCCTATTACAGTATCGGCGAAGTGGCCGAACGATGCGGTATCAACCCCGTTACGCTGCGTGCCTGGCAGCGCCGTTATGGATTGTTGAAGCCGCAGCGCAGCGAAGGGGGTCATCGTCAGTTCGACGATGAAGATATCCTGCGCATTGAAGAGATCAAGCGCCTGATGAAAAGCGGCGTCTCTGTCGGAAAAGTCAAAGCCTTGCTGGAAAACAAAGAAGTATTGACTCAGGGCAACTGGGTCTCGTTCCAGGAAGAGATGATGACCGTTCTGCGTTACGCCAGCCCGGCAAAGCTGCGCGCCAAAATCAGTGAATTCCGCCGCGATCACGCGATAGACGCGCTGATTGACAATATTATCTCTCCCGTCCGTCAGCGAATGAATCAGGATCAAAATACCGTGCGTCACATGGCGAGCCTGTTTGACGGCGTACTGATCGAATTCGCCATTGCAAGCCTGGCGGAGTCCCGCAAAAAAGCCGGTAAAGACGCGCTCCTGATTGGCTGGGAATGCGATGACCGCACCCACCTGTGGCTGGAAGCCGCGCGCCTATCGCAGAAGGGCTGGCACATTGACGTCCTGGCGGAACCGATTGATTCGCCGCGTCCTGAACTCTTCCCTGGGCAAAAAATCTTCGTCTGGACGGGGAAATCCCCAACGCCTCGCCAGCAGGAACAGCTCGACCACTGGCGTGAACAGGGGTTTGCTGTTTCATTTCATCACTGATCGCCAGAGGCCTTAAGGGCCTTTTTTTGTTTTTGTCACTTCCGGAGCAAAAGTTAACTGTGCATGTTTAATGGGCAGAGGCTTCATCAGGAGCGTGAAAGCATGAGCACCATTCCCAGATAATTCAAAAAAGAATAGGAAGCGGTGCTCCTTATTATTACTCAGCTTGTACGGCGCTCATTCCATGCATCTGAAAATTGAATATTACCGTCAAGAATTCTCCAGGTGATTTTTTCATATTGAATGCTGACACTTTCAATGTGATTCATTTTATCGTTTCCCGCCAGCTTAACATTCGGAACGCTGCAGTGGACGCCTGTTAATTTCACATTCTCCATAATAACGGTATAGTAGCAAACCTCCTGGCCTGCATCATTAATGTGATAAAACCTTATTTCTGCACTTTTCAGCGTCTGCCCGGTTGCTGCAGCCTTGTAAAGATATGGTGTAGAGCTATCAACTTCTTTTTCAATCATCATGGATGAGTGCTGGCGGGTGCCGGTGATTTTGCCGTTTGCGCTATCAACAGGCAAGTTGATACCGTGGCTCAGACCGATAATTTCAATACTTCCTTCACGATCTTGTACGTCAACAGAACCTTTGATATCTGCACCGCCATCGTCTTTAAGCCACATATAGGGAGGTATAGGCATTTATATGTTCCTTATTTTTTTGATTAAATTCATCGTTAAAATGTAAATAGGGATGATGATAATTAGTATTGTAAGCCAGTCAATAAATGAGTAGGCGTCATACATTGATTCTGCATTCTCATTTCCGTTGATAATCATTGCTGTTGTTCTGGCTAAATCATAGTTAATATATAGCTCAGGGCCTGGTAGCATATGACCGACAATGAATAATAAAATGAGAAAATAAATAATTCTACTTGCCCTACGAGCAAGGTTTTTTAATGTAGCCACCAGCAACTACCTCCACCCATCCCCGCGCCATTAGTGATCGCATGCATGGAACCTGAATAAGCGATGTACTCATTAGCGCGTTATGAATCATCGCAAAATCAGACATGTTGGCGATAGTTATGCATCCTTTTGAAACTGTACCGGGATGTAGTCGGAAATTTCCACGTTTTACGCTTTCTATCCATGTGTAATCATCAATACTCCAGTCATCACGCCACAAAGCAAACCAGTCAGATTTTCCAAAAGCATTTCGGCCAATAATTCTGTTAGCTTCATCGTGAATCTCCTCTTTTTTTTGCGAAAACCAGTTTCCCTCCCTGCGATCTACAATCCAGTATTTCCCTGGGGGAATAGGGCCAGTATTTGCGATATGTCCGCAACTGGCATTGTTTCTGTTGGCCCCCAACCCGGAGTGCGCCATGAACACGCCCACCCCATACAGATCGAAAGGCGAGTAATCTGCGCCGTTCAGAATCATCTTTCCCTGTAACGCCATATGACACCTAATTTCCCTTAATTATGTATGGTTAATGCTACAGCGATTAATAATGTGATCCAGAGTGAGTGTATGATTTTCAGAAAAAGACTCGCATTATCAGGTTATCTATTGCTGAGAAGCATTTTTCTGCTGCGCAACTGAAGCGTAGGCATTCTTACAGCGTGCCAAATCGCATCTGTTAAATTGAGTTTGCGGCAATCAAGGTAGCTATCTCAAAAATAGGCATTTCCGATGCATATTTTACTTTTCTCCTCTCTGTCATAAATACCGTGACGAAATGCATTATTAATCAATGTATTGAACAAATACATCCATCCTGACTGCATCCTGCCATAGGGTCTATGCTTAATAAAAGTAGGCAAAAAGGGCGGTTTAGCCGAATGCCCCTGCTGACAGAGGGTTGAAGTGATAATCGTTATCACTAACATGGTGTTATGCCCTGATGGCTTATCAGATGAGGTGGACCTATGGAACTGCATTCAGAAACCTTTAATCCTGCCGATTTTGCCTGGCGCGGTTTAACGCTCACGCCTGCAGCGGCGGCACATATTCACGAGCTGGTGGCGAAAAAGCCCGAGATCCTCGGCGTGCGTTTGGGCGTCAAACAGACCGGCTGCGCAGGTTTCGGCTACGTGCTCGATACCGTCACCGAACCCGAGAAAGATGACCTGGTGTTCGAGACTGACGGCGCGAAGCTGTACGTCGCGCTGCAGGCCATGCCGTTTATTGACGGTACCGAAGTGGACTACGTCCGCGAAGGCTTAAACCAGTTATTCAAATTTCATAACCCGAAAGCCCAGAACGAATGCGGCTGCGGCGAAAGCTTTGGGGTATAGGCGGTACTATGTCTCGTAATACTGAAGCAACGAGTGAAGTAAATACCTGGGGCGGTGGGCACCTCAACTATAAAGAGGGGTTCTTCACCCAGCTGCAGACCGACGAGCTGGCGAAAGGCATCAACGAAGATGTCGTGCGGGCGATCTCGGCGAAACGTAACGAGCCGGAGTGGATGCTGGAGTTTCGCCTGAGCGCCTTCCGCGCCTGGCTGGAGATGGAAGAGCCGCACTGGCTGAAAGCACATTATGACAAGCTGAACTATCAGGATTACAGCTACTACTCTGCGCCGTCCTGCGGCAGCTGTGATGACACCTGCGCCTCGCAGCCCGGCGCGGTGCAGCAAACCGGTGCGGAGAACAGCTTCCTCAGCAAAGAGGTGGAAGAAGCCTTTAACCAGCTGGGCGTGCCCGTGCGTGAGGGGAGAGAGGTGGCGGTGGACGCCATTTTTGACTCCGTCTCGGTGGCGACCACCTACCGCGAGAAGCTGGCAGAGCAGGGGATCATTTTCTGCTCCTTCGGCGAAGCGATTCACGATCATCCGGAGCTGGTGAAAAAGTACATTGGGACCGTGGTGCCCTCTAACGACAACTTCTTTGCGGCGCTCAACGCGGCGGTAGCCTCTGACGGCACCTTCATCTATGTGCCGAAAGGCGTGCGCTGTCCGATGGAGCTTTCCACCTATTTCCGCATCAATGCCGAAAAAACCGGCCAGTTTGAACGCACGATTCTGGTCGCGGATGAAGGCAGCTACGTCAGCTACATCGAAGGATGCTCCGCCCCGGTCCGCGACAGCTACCAGCTGCACGCGGCGGTGGTGGAGGTCATCATCCACAAAGATGCCGAGGTGAAATACTCCACGGTGCAAAACTGGTTCCCGGGCGACGGCAATACCGGCGGCATCCTGAACTTCGTCACCAAGCGCGCGCTGTGCGAAGGCGAAAACAGCAAGATGTCGTGGACCCAGTCTGAAACCGGCTCTGCCATCACCTGGAAATACCCGAGCTGCATCCTGCGCGGGGATAACTCCATCGGAGAGTTTTACTCGGTGGCGCTAACCAGCGGCCATCAGCAGGCCGATACCGGCACCAAGATGATCCACATTGGTAAAAACACCAAATCCACCATCATCTCGAAAGGGATCTCCGCCGGGCATAGCCAGAACAGCTATCGCGGGCTGGTGAAAATCATGCCGACCGCCACCAATGCGCGAAACTTTACCCAGTGTGACTCGATGCTGATTGGCGCAGACTGCGGGGCGCACACCTTCCCGTACGTCGAGTGCCGTAACAACACGGCCCAGCTTGAGCACGAGGCGACAACGTCGCGGATTGGGGAAGATCAGCTCTTCTACTGCCTGCAGCGCGGGATCAGCGAAGAAGACGCCATCTCGATGATCGTTAACGGCTTCTGTAAGGATGTGTTCTCTGAACTGCCGCTGGAATTTGCCGTTGAAGCCCAGAAACTCCTCGCCATTAGTCTTGAACACAGCGTCGGTTAAGGAAAGCACATGTTACGTATTAAAGATTTACAGGTTAGCGTAGAAGACAAAGCCATCCTGCGTGGCCTCAATTTTGACGTCAAGCCGGGTGAAGTCCACGCCATCATGGGGCCGAACGGCTCCGGGAAAAGTACGCTTTCTGCGACGCTGGCGGGCCGCGAAGATTATGAGGTAACCAACGGCTCGGTCGAGTTTAACGGCAAAGATCTGCTGGAGATGTCACCGGAAGACCGCGCGGGAGAGGGCATCTTTATGGCCTTCCAGTATCCGGTCGAAATTCCGGGCGTCAGCAACCAGTTCTTCCTGCAGACGGCGCTGAATGCGGTGCGCAAGTATCGCGGCCTGGAGGCGCTGGACCGCTTCGACTTCCAGGACCTGATGGAAGAGAAGATCAAGCTGCTGAAAATGCCGGAAGATCTGCTGACCCGTTCGGTGAACGTTGGCTTTTCCGGCGGCGAGAAAAAGCGTAACGACATTCTGCAGATGGCGGTGCTGGAGCCCGAGCTGTGCATTCTGGATGAGACCGACTCAGGTCTGGATATCGACGCCCTGAAGATTGTCGCTGACGGGGTGAACTCCCTGCGCGACGGCAAGCGTTCGTTCATTATCGTCACCCACTACCAGCGCATTCTGGACTACATCAAGCCGGATTACGTTCACGTGCTTTACCAGGGGCGCATTGTGAAATCCGGTGATTTCACGCTGGTTAAACAACTGGAGGAGCAGGGTTATGGCTGGCTTACCGAACAGCAGTAATGCGCTCCAGCAGTGGCACAGGCTGTTTGAAGCCCAGGGCGGCACGCGTTCTGAGCAGGCGCAGCAGCATCTGCAGCAGATGCTGCGTCTCGGCCTGCCGACGCGTAAGCATGAGAACTGGAAGTACACCCCGCTTGATGGCCTGCTGAACGCCGAGTTTGTGACCCGACTGGCGGATCTCACGCCTGCACAGCGTGACGCGCTGGCGGTGGGCGTGGATGCCGTGCGCCTGGTGTTTGTCGATGGCTCGTTCCGTCCGGAGCTGAGCGACGCGCTTCAGGCGAGCGGATTCGAGATTGAGATAAACGACGATCGCCAGTCCCTTAGCGCCCCGGTTCAGCCTGAGGTTTTCCTGCACCTGACCGAGAGTCTGGCCCGCGGCGTGACGCACATCCGCGTGAAGCGTAACCAGCGTCCGGCAAAACCGCTGCTGCTGATGCACATCACCCAGGGGCTGGACGGCGATGAAATCAATACCGCGCACTATCGCCACCATCTTGAGCTGGCGGAAGGGGCGGAGGCCACGGTCATCGAACATTACGTCAGCCTCAACGATACCCGACACTTTACCGGGTCGCGTCTGACGATGAACGTTGCCGCCAATGCGCAGCTTCACCACGTCAAGCTGGCGTTTGAAAATGCGCAGAGCCACCACTTTGCCCATAACGACATTGTGCTGGGTCAGGATGCCGCGGCGTACAGCCATAGCTTCCTGCTCGGCGGGGCGGTGCTGCGCCACAACACCAGCACTCAGCTTAACGGTGAAAACACCACGCTGCGCATCAACAGCCTGGCGATGCCGGTCAAATCTGAAGTGTGCGACACGCGCACCTGGCTGGAGCACAACAAGGGCTACTGCAACAGCCGCCAGCTGCATAAAACCATCGTCAGCGACAGAGGTCGCGCGGTGTTTAACGGACTGATTAACGTGGCGCAGCACGCCATTAAAACCGACGGGCAGATGACCAACAACAATCTGCTGTTAGGCCGCCTGGCGGAGGTGGACACCAAACCGCAGCTGGAGATCTACGCCGACGACGTGAAATGCAGCCACGGTGCGACGGTCGGGCGGATCGACGACGAGCAGATGTTCTACCTGCGTTCCCGCGGCATCGACGAGCAGGCGGCGCAGAAAATGATTATCTATGCGTTTGCCGCCGAACTGACGGAAGCGCTGCACGATGGTCAGTTAAAACAGCAGGTGCTGGCGCGTATCGGCCAGCGTCTGCCTGGAGGCGAAGCATGAGTTTTCCCGTCGAGAAAGTGCGGGCAGATTTCCCGGTTCTGACCCGTGAAGTAAACGGTCTTCCTCTGGCCTATCTGGACAGCGCGGCCAGCGCCCAGAAGCCGAATCAGGTGGTGGATGCGGAAGCCGAGTTTTATCGCCACGGCTACGCCGCCGTGCATCGCGGTATTCATACCCTGAGCGCCGAGGCGACCCAGCGTATGGAAAACGTGCGTACGCAGCTGGCAGCCTTCCTCAATGCAGGTTCGCCTGAAGAGCTGGTCTTCGTGCGCGGAACCACCGAAGGGATCAACCTTGTCGCTAACAGCTGGGGCAACGCGCAGGTCCACGCGGGGGATAACATCATCATCACCCAGATGGAGCACCACGCCAATATCGTGCCGTGGCAGATGCTCTGCGAGCGCGTTGGCGCGCAGCTGCGGGTGATCCCACTGAACGCCGACGGGACGCTGCAGCTCGAGCAGCTAGACGCACTGCTTGACGATAAAACGCGGCTGGTGGCGGTCACCCAGGTCTCCAACGTGCTGGGGACGGAAAACCCGGTGGCAGAGATTGTCGAAAAGGCCCATCGGGCGGGCGCGAAGGTGCTGATTGACGGCGCTCAGGCGGTGATGCACCACGCGGTTGACGTCCAGGCGCTGGACTGCGATTTCTACGTCTTTTCAGGCCACAAGCTCTATGGGCCGACCGGGATTGGCGTGCTGTACGTGAAAGAGGCAATCCTGCAGGCGATGCCGCCGTGGGAAGGGGGCGGGTCGATGATCGCCACCGTTAGCCTGACGGAAGGCACCACCTATGCCCGGGCGCCGTGGCGCTTTGAGGCGGGAACGCCCAACACCGGTGGGATTATCGGTTTGGGGGCAGCGGTTTCTTATGTCTCCGCAATCGGCCTTGATAGCATTCAGGAGTACGAACAGCTGCTGATGCACTATGCGCTTGCGGAGCTTGCCAGCGTGCCGGATTTGACCCTCTACGGGCCTGCTGACCGGCAAGGGGTGATTGCGTTCAATCTCGGGAAACATCACGCCTATGACGTGGGCAGTTTCCTCGATAACTACGGTGTGGCGGTCCGTACCGGGCACCACTGCGCCATGCCGCTGATGGCGTTTTACCAGGTCCCGGCAATGTGCCGCGCGTCGCTGGTGATGTACAACACAACGGAAGAGGTCGACAGGCTGGTGGCGGGGCTTAAGCGCATTCATCAGCTGCTGGGCTAACGGAGAGGCGAAAGATGGCGGAACTGCCGGACAAAGATAAATTACTGCGCAACTTCTCGCGTTGCGCAAACTGGGAAGAGAAGTATCTCTATATCATTGAGCTGGGACAGCGTTTATCGCCGCTCGGTGAAGAGGCGCATACCCCGGAGAACAGTATTCAGGGCTGTCAGAGCCAGGTGTGGATTGTGATGGCGCAGTCGGACGACGGCACTATCGAACTGCACGGCGACAGCGATGCGGCAATTGTAAAAGGGCTGATTGCGGTCGTCTTTATTCTTTATCACCGGATGTCGGCGCAGGATATTGTGGCGTTCGACGTCCGTCCGTGGTTTGAAAAAATGGCCCTGACCCAACACCTCACCCCGTCCCGATCCCAGGGACTGGAAGCGATGATTCGCGCCATTCGCGCCAAAGCTGCAATCCTTAGCTAGACTTACAGAACAGCATTCATTCTGTTTCGCGAGGTGGTTCCCGCCTCGCTGGTTTTTCAGCTTTCTGGCGTTCTGTCAGTGAATAAGGAATCTCAGCATGAAGCGCGCGTCTCTAATAACTCTATTACTCCTCAGTTCGCTCGGCGCCCTTAATTCGGCCCGCGCGTTGGACTATCCGTTGCCGCCCGCAGGCAGTCGTCTGATTGGGCAAAATCAAACCTACACGATACAGGAAGGGGATAATAAGCTTCAGACTATCGCCCGCCGGTTTAATACGGCGGCGCAGGTGATCCTGGAAACGAACAATACCATTGCGCCGGTAAACCCTGCGCCGGGAACCGTGATTACCATCCCGTCGCAGATGCTGCTGCCGGACACGCCGCGCGAGGGCATCGTGGTGAACCTCGCAGAGCTTCGGCTCTACTACTTCCCGCCGGGAGAAAATATCGTTCAGGTCTTCCCGCTCGGCATTGGACAGCTGGGGCTGGAAACGCCGGTCACGACCACGCGCGTGAGCCAGAAAATCCCGAATCCCACCTGGACACCTACGCCGGGCATCAGAGCACGCTCTCTGGAGCAGGGAATTAAATTACCGCCTGTGGTGCCTGCCGGGCCAAATAACCCTCTGGGACGCTTCGCACTGCGTTTAGGCGTGGGTAATGGGGAATATCTCATCCACGGCACCAGCGCGCCGGACAGCGTCGGCCTGCGGGTCAGCTCCGGCTGTATGCGGATGAATGCCCCGGACATTAAAGCCCTGTTCGAACAGGTGCGGGTGGGCACGCGGGTACAGATTATCAATGAACCCGTGAAGTTCGCCGTGGAGCCGGACGGTAAACGCTATATTGAAGTCCACCGCCCGCTGGCGCAGGCTGAGGGAGAAAACCCGCAGGTCTCGCCCATTACCCATTCCGCAGACTTTGCGACCTTTGTTTCTCAGGCGGGAAGCGATAAGGCGCTTATTGATAAAGCCCTGTCACGCCGTGCAGGGATCCCGGTTATCGTGTCGTCAGGTAGCGGTCCGTCAGCCAGCAATAGCGTGCTGTCGGTGCAGAACAGTCGGGTGTCCGCAGCGGTAGCGGAAGATGAAGGGGAGAAGGTGACGCAGTAGCCGTTTGACGCAGGCAAAAAAAATGGCGCACAATGTGCGCCATTTTATTAACAGGTACTATTACTTACGGTATTTAGTAGCCTGGTTGTCCAGACGCTGGTTAGCGCGAGCTGCGTCATCTTTAGCAGCCTGAACGTCGGAACGGATTGCGTTCACGTCGTTGCTCAGCTGGTCAACTTTAGCGTTCAGAGTCTGAACGTCAGAAGACAGCTGATCGATTTTAGCGTTGCTGGAGCAACCAGCCAGCAGAGTAGAACCCAGGATTACCGCGCCCAGTACCAGTTTAGTACGATTCATTATTAATACCCTCTAGATTGAGTTAATCTCCATGTAGCGTTACAAGTATTACACAAAGTTTTTTGGGTTGAGAATATTTTTTTGATGGGAATACACCTATTTTTGATCGTTCGCTCAAAGAAGCATCGAATCAGCCCTTTTTGGGCAAAAATCTATGTAAAAAAAGGCATTTATCATCGGATTCATCTTAGATAATTCGCAATTAAATAGAGAAACCCGATTTGCAATTTGAATGACTTTGGCTAATGCCAGGAATAAAAAAAGCGCCCGGAGGCGCTTTTTATCAAAATTAATTCGTTCGGGAATTATTACAGCACGTGAACAGATGCGGTATTGGTGGTTCCACTTGGTACCAGCGCGCCAGAAACCATGACCACAACGTCACCTTTCTGTGCCAGACCACGATCAACCAGCTCCAGCGCCACTTCTTTACCCAGACGGTAGAAATCATCCGTAGACGCGATCTCTTTCACCAGGTGAGGGATCACGCCTTTGCTCAGCACCAGCTGACGGGCAGTGGTTTCGTTGGTGGTCAGCGCCAGGATAGTCGCGTCCGGGAAGTATTTACGCACCGCGCGAGCAGATTTACCGCCCTGGGTGGCAACCACGATCAGCGGTGCTTCCAGTTTCTCAGCCGTTTCTACAGCACCGCGGCATACTGCTTCGGTGATGCGCAGCTTGCGGCTGTCGTTGTTGTAGTCCAGACGGCTTTTCATTACGCGGTCGGTACGTTCGCAGATGGTGGCCATGATGGACACCGCTTCCAGCGGATATTTACCTTTCGCGGATTCGCCTGACAGCATAACGGCATCAGTACCGTCGAGGATGGCGTTTGCCACGTCGCCTGCTTCTGCGCGGGTTGGGCGTGGGTTTTTGATCATGGAGTCCAGCATCTGCGTTGCGGTGATAACCACTTTACGCGCGCGAACACATTTCTCGATCATCATCTTCTGCGCGAAGATCACTTCTTCAACCGGGATTTCTACGCCCAGGTCGCCACGTGCAACCATGATACCGTCAGACGCTTCGAGGATTTCGTCGAAGTTGTTCAGGCCTTCCTGGTTTTCAATTTTGGAGATGATCTGGATCTTCTCGCCGCCGTGCGCTTTCAGGTGCTCACGGATTTCAACCACGTCGGAACGCTTACGGATGAAGGATGCGGCAACAAAGTCAACGCCTTGTTCGCAGCCGAAGATCAGGTCCTGTTTGTCTTTTTCAGCCAGGGCTGGCAGCGCGATGGAAACGCCCGGCAGGTTAACGCCTTTGTTTTCGCCCAGGTCGCCGTTGTTCAGCACTTTACAGATAACCTTGTTACCTTCGATCGCGTTGACTTCCATACCGATCAGGCCATCGTCCACCAGCACGGTGTTACCGACGGACAGATCGCTGGTGAAGCCTTCGTAGGTCACTGCAACGATTTCGCTGTTGCCGACAACGGATTTGTCGGTGGTGAAGGTGAAGGTCTGGCCCGCTTTCAGGGAAACGTCGTTACCGCCTTCCAGTTTGATGGTACGGATTTCTGGACCTTTGGTATCCAGCAGGATGGCCGCTTTTTTACCGGTCTTGCTCATCACGTTGCGCAAGTTCTGGATACGCTGACCGTGTTCTGCATAGTCACCGTGGGAGAAGTTCAGACGCATCACGTTCATGCCGGCGTCCAGCATCTTGGTCAGCATCTCTTCAGATTCGGTTTTCGGGCCGATAGTACAAACAATTTTCGTCTTTTTCATGACAGTCTTAGTCTTTAAGTTGGGAAGGATATGGAAATCTCGCTCCGGGGGCGCACCGCCGCGGAGTCAAACCTGTGTTGCAAAAGAGTATATGACACGCACTAAGGATAGGAGACATCAAATGAGCGTGCAGAAGAAAGTGTGCCTGAGTGACAGCCCAACGAAGGAGAGGAGAAGTTGTACGTTGTTTTTTGTATTCCAAGCGCTGAAACCATTCACCAGGGATTAGGCGCGCATTATACGCTGATTTTAAGATAAAAGGAAAATGGAAACGGTGTTTCAGAAATAATCTATGCAGTTTCACATAATATTGTTATCAAGGCGTTAAGCCATGATGACAACTTATGGCGGCAGGTGATTGACCTGCCGCGTTTTGCTTATTTTTGCAGCGCCTGGCTGAGGTCGGCAATCAGGTCTTTGGGATCTTCAATCCCGACTGACAGACGGATCAGCTGCGGCACAATGCCGTTTGCGAGGCGTTGCTCCAGCGGTATCGAGGCGTGCGTCATGCTGTAAGGCTGGCTCACCAGACTTTCCACGCCGCCGAGGCTTTCCGCGAGGGTGAACAGCTTCAGGTTGCGAATCACCTCGGCGGCGCGTTGCGCATCGCCTTTTACCACGACGGAAATCATCCCACCGGGCAGCGCCATCTGCGTGCGGGCAAGCTGATACTGTGGATGCGATTCCAGGCCGGGATAGAAAACCTTTTCGACCAGAGGATGCTGATCGAGCCATTGCGCAATCGCCAGCGCGTTGGTGCTGTGCTTTTCTACCCTCAACGCAAGCGTGCGAATACCGCGCAGCGTCAGGAAGCTGCTGAACGGATCAAGGACGCCGCCCACCGCGTTTTGCAGATAGCCCAGCTTATCCGCCAGTTCCTTGTTGTCCCCGACAATCGCCAGCCCGGCCACCACGTCAGAATGGCCGTTCAGGTATTTGGTGGCGGAGTGCACCACGATATCGAAACCCGACTCCAGCGGACGGTGGATCACCGGCGACGCGAAGGTGTTATCCGCCACGCTGATGACGTTATGACGACGGGCGATCGCCGCAATCGCCGCCAGATCGGCCAGCTTCAGCAGCGGGTTGGTTGGCGTTTCGACCCATACCATGCGGGTATCCGGGCGAATGGCGGCCTCAAGCCCGGCCAGGTCGTCCGGTTTAACCCAGCTGACCTGCAGGCCGGTGCTGCGCTTGCGCACGTTTTCAATCAGGCGGTACGTCCCACCGTAAACGTCATCAATAGCGACAATATGGCTGTCTTTATCCAGCAGTTCGAGCACCGTGGAGATGGCCGCCAGGCCGGAGGCGAAGGCGTAGCCGCGCGTGCCGCCTTCCAGCTCGGCGATGGCGGTTTCCAGCGCATGGCGGGTGGGGTTGCCGCTGCGGGAATACTCATAGCCGGTATGCTCGCCGGGTGACGGTTGCGCAAACGTTGATGTGGCGTAAATCGGCGGCATGACGGCGCCGTGCTGGTCGTTGAACTCGCCGCTGTGTACGCTCAGGGTAGCCAGGTTTTTCATCATCTATTCCTTTATTGCTGAAGACGGTTGCGCCAGGCGGTCAGAACGTCGCTGCGCGTAATCAGACCGAGAAAACGGTCGTTGTCATTAATCACGGCCACCAGACCGCGGTCGAAGATGGCGTTCAGGGCGCTTTCCGGGGCGTGTTTATCCAGGAACTCCACCTGACGCGTCATGGCTGCCGTCACCGGAAGCGCGAAGCGATCGCCGTCGCCGCCGATATGCCGCAGGAGATCCCACTCGTCGATAATGCCCACCACCTTGCCGTTCTCCAGCACCGGCAGCTGGGAGATGTCATACAGGCGCATGCGTGCCAGTACGGTGGAGAGCGTGTCGTCCGGGGCGGCGGTGACGGTGGCGCCTTCATCGTGGCGCAGGGCGATGTAGTCAGAGAGATCGCCAGCCTGAGGGCGCGTGATGAGTCCTTGCTGACGCATCCAGTCATCGTTGAACATCTTCGAGAGGTACTTATTGCCGCTGTCGCAGGCGAAGGTCACCACGCGTTTCGGCGCGGTCTGCGCCTGGCAATATTTCAGCGCGGCCGCCAGCAGCGTGCCGCTGGAGGAACCCGCCAGAATGCCTTCCGTTTTCAGCAGATCGCGCGCGGTGGTGAAGGCTTCGCGGTCGGTAATGCGCCAGGCGCGATTCACCCCTTCAATGTGGGCCAGCGGCGGAATAAAGTCTTCGCCAATACCCTCGACCAGCCATGAGCCCGCGTCGTGGTAGCGTCCGGTCTCCACCTGGTCGGCCAGAACGGAACCGGCCGGGTCAGCCAGGACAAACTCCGTGTGCGGAGAGTGCTCGGCGAACCACGCCTGCAGGCCGCCCAGCGTACCGCCTGAGCCGACGCCCACCACGATGGCGTCGATCCTGCCTTCAAGCTGCTCGAACAGCTCCGGTGCCGTGGTGGTGCGGTGCGCCAGCGGGTTGGCTTCGTTATTGAACTGGTCGATGTAAAACGCGCCGGGCAGCTCGTTGGCCAGGCGCTGGGCGTAATCCTGGTAATAGGCGGGGTGGCCCTTGTTGACGTCGGAGCGGGTCAGCACCACCTGGGCACCCAGGGCGCGCAGGTGGAAAATCTTCTCGCGGCTCATTTTGTCCGGCACCACCAGGATCAGCGAGTAGCCTTTCTGGGCGGCGATCAGCGCCAGGCCGAGACCGGTATTCCCCGCAGTTGCCTCAATAATCGTGCCGCCCGGCTGCAGCTGCCCGGTACGCTCCGCTTCGTTAATCATCGACAGCGCAACGCGATCCTTAATGGAACCGCCCGGATTCTGGTTTTCCAGCTTCAGAAACAGCGAGCAGGGACCGGTATCAAGCTTGTGCAGCTGGATAAGCGGGGTACGACCAATCAGTTCAGTGACGGAGTGATAAATCGTCATGATGTTTTCCTTTCTGGATGTCATGACGGGATGATAGGGCGGTGAAATTTTCTCAATAAAGAACCATTCACTGCTCTTTAGAACAGAAAAGAATATATATGCCATTTTTGGAAGTCAGGACAGCAAGACGTAAAGTTGTCTGGATGTGAGGATGGCTATATCGGCATGAAATGCTGCAAAAATGACCGTTTTTCGCGGGCATCTACCGGCAGATATGCATCCGGCAGATAATCATTGCTGAAATTGGTCTAAATGCTTCCCACCCGCTCAATTCGCTGTTTATTTCCGAAAGTTATAACAAATTCTTTTTTGGTCATTTAAAACCTGATAACGCCTGTTTACTATCGTTTGGACATCCATACTGCTAAACAGCCATGCGCGAAGCGGATAAAGAATAAGAATGATTGTACTCAGGAATATCTCGAAGATTTTTGACAACGGAAAGGTCGCGCTGACTGCCGTTGATAACGTCAATTTGACGATAGAGCAGGGACAGATTTACGGAATTATCGGCTACAGCGGAGCCGGGAAAAGCACGCTGATTCGTCTGCTGAACGGACTGGAAAAACCCAGCGCCGGAAGCGTCACCATTAACGGGCAGGACATCTCTGCTGCGAAGGGTGAAGCGCTGCGCCAGGCGCGTCTGAAAATCAGCATGGTGTTCCAGCACTTCAACCTGCTGTGGTCACGCACGGTGAGCGAGAATATCGCTTTCTCGATGCAAATCGCCGGTGTGCCAAAAGCCAATATCAAGACGCGCGTCGCCGAGCTGGTGGCGCTGGTTGGCCTGAAGGGGCGTGAGAACGCCTACCCGTCCCAGCTGAGCGGCGGGCAAAAGCAGCGCGTGGGTATTGCGCGTGCGCTGGCTAACAGCCCTGACGTGCTGCTCTGCGATGAGGCCACCTCCGCGCTCGATCCGCAGACCACCGATCAGATTCTCGATCTGCTGCTGGATATTAACCGTCGTTTCAAGCTGACCATCGTGCTGATCACGCACGAGATGCACGTGGTGCGCAAAATCTGCGACCGCGTGGCGGTGATGGAGAACGGTAAAGTCGTGGAAGAGGGCGACGTCCTGAGCGTCTTTACCCATCCGCAGCAGCCGATTACGCAGCAGTTTGTCCGCCAGGTGAGCCAGTACGCAGAGGAAGAAACCTTCAATACCGAACTGGCAAAGGATCTGGAAGGCACGGTCATCAGGCTGACCTTTACCGGGCACAGCACCCATAAGCCGATCGTGGGTGAACTGACCCTGCGCTACGGCCTGCCGTTTAACATCCTGCACGGCAAAATGACGCAAACCGCCCACGGCGTGTTTGGTCAGCTCTGGGTGCACGTGGTGGCATCCGATGAACAACTGAACAATATCCTCGCCGACCTGCAGCACAGCGATATTGAAGGCGAGGTGATTAAACATGGCTGAGAATCTCTTTCCGCATCTCAAGTGGGATCAGCTCTGGGCGGCGACGCTGGAGACGCTGTACATGACCGCACTGTCCGGCGTGGCGACGTTTGTGCTGGGTCTCGTGCTGGGGCTGGCGCTGTTTTTAACCGCGCGCGGCGGGCTGTTTCACAACCGCACGGTCTACAGCGTCATTTCGATTGTGGTGAACGTGTTCCGCTCTATTCCGTTCATCATTCTGATCGTCCTGCTGATCCCGTTCACCAAGACCGTCGTCGGCACCATTCTTGGCGCCAACGCGGCGCTGCCGGCGCTGATTGTGGGCGCCGCACCGTTCTACGCACGCCTGGTGGAGATCGCCCTGCGTGAAGTGGATAAAGGCGTCATAGAAGCAACGCGCTCGATGGGCGCACGACTGAGCACGTTAGTGTTTCGGGTTTTACTGCCGGAATCATCACCTGCACTGGTATCAGGTATTACGGTGACGCTGATTGCGCTGGTGAGCTACAGCGCAATGGCGGGGGTGATTGGCGCCGGTGGTTTGGGAAATCTGGCTTATCTGGAAGGATTCCAGCGCAACCATGGTGACGTCACGCTGGTGGCAACGGTGACCATTCTGATCATCGTTTTCATTATCCAGTTCTGCGGCGATGTCATTACTTCACTGTTAGATAAACGCTAATAAATACACACAGGAACCACATCATGAAAAAGACACTGACACTGATCGCCGCCGCAACCCTGAGCGCCCTGAGCTTCGCCTCCTGGGCCGACACCCTGACGGTGGGCGCATCCAACACGCCGCACGCCGAAATTCTGGCGCAGGCAAAGCCGATTCTGGCGAAGCAGGGTATCGACCTGGAGATTAAACCGTTCCAGGACTACATTCTGCCGAACACCGCGCTGGCGGGTCATGACATCGACGCGAACTATTTCCAGCACATTCCTTACCTGAACAGCGTGCTGAAAGATCATGCGGGCGATAAAGACTACGATTTTGTCAGTGCGGGCGCGATCCACATTGAGCCAATCGGCATCTACTCCAAAAAATACAAGTCGCTGAAGGACCTGCCGGAAGGTGGCAAGATCATCATGCGTGACGCGGTTTCTGAAGAAGGGCGCATTCTCTCCATCTTCGAGAAAGAGGGCGTGATCAAGCTGAAGCCGGGCATCGATAAAGTGACCGCGCGCATCAGCGACATCGTCGAGAACCCGAAAAAGCTGAAGTTCACGCCTAACGTTGAAGCCTCTCTGCTGCCGCAGATGTACAACAACGACGAAGGTGCTGCGGTGGTGATCAACGCCAACTACGCGATTGACGCGGGTCTGGACCCGGTTCACGACCCGATTGCGGTAGAGAGCGGTGAAAACAACCCGTACGCCAACATCATTACCGTGCACCGCGGTGACGAGAAGAAGAAAGATATCGTCGCGCTGGTGAACGTGCTGCACTCGAAAGAGATTCAGGACTGGATCCGCACCAAGTACAAAGGCGCGGTTATTCCAGTAAACAACTAATTTACTGATTTTACAGATGAAGCCCGGCGAGTCTCTCGCCGGGCTTCTTTTTTGTATCCGGCAGGAGAATCATTTAAGCTCAACGTTTAAAAGGCAATGGAGTGATGACGATGGGTAACGTGACCAAAGATGAAGCGCTGTATCAGGAGATGTGCCGGGTGGTCGGGAAGGTGGTGCTCGAGATGCGTGATTTAGGGCAGGAGCCAAAGCATATTGTCATTGCCGGAGTCCTGCGTACCGCACTGGCGAACCAGCGCGTTAAGCGCAGTGAATTGACAACCGAAGCGATGGAAACGGTGGTTAAAGCGCTGGCCGGGTAAAGCGCCAGCGTTTTGCAAGCTGCTCGAGCGAGCAGCAGAGCAGGTAGTAGACCACGCCCGTAAAGATAAAAATGGCCGCCGGGTAGATTTGCACCCGGTTGTTGACCTGTCCCGCCACCGTGGTCAGTTCCGGGACGTTCACGATAAACGCCAGTGACGTATCCTTCAGCAGGCTGATAAAAATCCCCACCAGCGACGGCAGAATATTCCTTAGCGCCTGTGGTAGCAGCACGCGCAGGAGGGTTTGCTGCGTGCTGAAGCCCTGAGACAGTGCGGCCTCGTACTGCCCGGACGGTAGCGCGTTAAGCCCGGCCAGCACCGAGTGCATTACGGTTGCCGCGGTAAACCAGGCCAGGGCCAGCGTGACGGTAAGCGCCCCCGGCAGATCGCCCCCGGTCATAAGCGGCAGGAGATACCACATCCAGAAAATCACGAAGATGAGCGGGATACCGCGAATCAGCTCTGCCCACAAAAAGAGGGCCTTTCGCACAAGCCCGGTAAAGCGCCAGGCCAGACACGCGAGCACTATCCCGCCGGGCAAAGCGATAACGGCAGCCCCAACCGCCATCATCAACGAGAGCAATACGCCCCCCGGTTCACCCGTTGCCGCGCGTCCCCACAGCAGATAATCGAGGTTGTCGGTGATGACATTAAGTCCGGCAATCATGTTTTTCACTCCCTGAGGTGGCGACGTTTGGGCGTTTACGTTTCGCTTCCGGTCCGATGCGAACCAGCACCATCCCCATGATCAGGCCGGTCAGCAGATAGAGTGCGGTACCGAGGGTAAATGCCTCCAGCGCGTGCGCGTTATAGCTCTCGATCTGCCTGACCTGATAGGTCAGCTCGGCAAAGCCAATTCCGCTCGCGAGCGAGGAGAGCTTCATCAGATTCAGGTACTGTCCCACGACCGGCTGCCAGGCGTTGGCCAGGCCCTGCGGCAGAAGGATGTAACGAAACAGACGCCACGCGGAGAATCCCTGAGCGAGCGCCGCCTCCCGCTGTCCGGCAGGCACGGAACGTAAGCCCGATTCCACCTCTTCGATTAAAAACGCCGAGGTAAAGACGCCCAACCCCCAGGCAGAACATAAAAATTCGGGCGTAAACCACCAGACGTCGCCGGGCAGAATTGACCAGCTGTGATCCGCGTTCACCGCGTCGCGGAACGCCTGCGGTAATCCGTTCCAGGCGGCAAAATACCAGAACAGCAGTTGCACCAGCAGCGGCGTATTGCGAAACAGCGACACCCAGCCGCTGACGACCGCGTTCCCGAGGCGTCCGCCGGAAAGGCGCAGAAGCATAAAGAGCAGTGCGAGCAGGCTGGCCAGCAGCATCCCGGCAAGCGTTACCCACAGGGTGGTGAGGAATCCGGAGAGTATCCACTGCAGAGGCTGTCCGGTCAGTACCCCCTGCCAGTCGAGCGCGGGCATTACAGATGCTCCTGATGCAGCGGGTTGAGCACCTTTTGCAGGAACCGCTGCGCGCGCGGATGCGACGGCCGGCTGAAAAACTGTGCCGGCGGCGCGGTTTCCAGAATTTGCCCGCCGTCGATAAAGACAATCCGGTCGGCAATTTCCCGGGCAAACTGCATCTCGTGGGTCACTACGATCATGGTGATCCCGCTGTGGGCAAGGGCTTTCATCACGTACAGCACTTCACCAATCATCTCCGGATCCAGCGCGGAGGTGGGTTCATCGAACAGAATGATTTGCGGTGAAGAGGCGAGGGCGCGGGCAATCGCGACGCGCTGCTGCTGTCCACCGGAAAGCTCTGCCGGGAAATGGTGGGCTTTTTCCAGCATCCCGACCTTCTCCAGCAGGGCCAGCGCGCGCTCCTGGGCAGGCTGCGGCTTCCAGCCGTGAACGTGCTCCAGGGCCAGGGTGATGTTCTGGCTGGCGGTGAGGTGGGCGTAAAGATTGAACTGCTGGAACACAAAGCCCACGCGGCTGCGCAGCTGGCGCAGCCCGCTACCGGAGAGCTTTGCGGTAGGCTTGCTGTCGACCAGAATCTCCCCGCCGCTCAGGGTTTCAAGCTGGTTGATGAGACGAATCAGGGTGGATTTACCGGAACCCGAGGGGCCGAGGATGGCGACGACTTCACCGGGCGTGATGGTCAGATTTATGTCGTTTAAAACCTGATGGTCACCGTAGCGTTTGTCCACATGACGAAACTCGACGCTGGCCTGTTCCAGATGTGAAAAATCCGCAGCACCGGCCGCGGAGTGTGAAAATAAACCTGAGAGCATATTACTTGGCTTCTATTTTAAAGCCGCGAGGCTGTGGAGCTGGGGTGCCTGGACCAAACCAGACGTCGTAGATTTTTGCCGCCTGGCCGTTCTTCTCGAGATTGACCAGCTCGTCATTGACGGCTTTCAGCAGCGCCGTTTCACCTTTTTTCACCCCTACGCCAATCTCTTCTTTGCTCAGCAGATCGGGCAGGATTTTGAAGTTCGCTTTATCCGGCGCCTGCGCCAGCAGACCGGCCAGAATGGTGCTGTCCTGGGTAATGGCCTGCACGTTTCCATTGCGCAGTGCCGTCAGCGCCAGGGGAATATCGTCATAAGAGAGCACGCGTGACTGCGGGAAACGCTGGTGTAGCGCCTGCTCGCCCGTCGTTCCTTTGACCGCACCAATGCGCGCCCGGCTATAGTCATCAAGCTTGTCCGGTGATTTTGCCGGAACCAGGAACTGCTGGCCGGTAACAAAGTAAGGGGTTGAGAAATCAATCACCTGCGCGCGTTCCGGGGTGATAGTGATATCCGCCACGATCAGGTCTGCTTTCCCGGACTGCAGCAGCGGAATACGGTTAGCCGGATTGGTGGCAACCAGTTCAAGCTTCACGCCGAGCGATTTTGCCAGCGCTTTGGCGAAGTCCACGTCGTAGCCCACGATCTCGTGCGTTTTTGCATCAATAGAGCCAAACGGCGGGTTGGCGTCAAACGTGGCCACTTTCACCACCCCTGCGGCCTTAATATCCGCCAGCTGATCGGCCTGCGCCTGTGCTGAAAGCAGGCTCCCCGCCGCCAGTAATCCCAGAACCAGTGTCCGTTTGTTAAACCCTTTCATTTTTGCTGCCATAGTCATTCGCCATCCCGTTGTTTTTGTTTTCCCCGCTACGCTCCCATAAGCGAAAGCTATCGCCAAATAAGAAATCGTTCTTTGCTATGAGCAAAAAAGCATTAGTGAACAAGGTGTTAATGAAGAGTGAAAAGAACGGGGTGCTATTTGCAAATCCTGCACATCGACAGTGGATTTTGGTATTTCCCCCACGCGTCATTTGAGTGTTTAACTGAGTTCAGACACGGCGAGAGAGGGTAAGACGATGAAAAAGTGGATCAGCACGTTACGGCGGTTTTTTGCGACCCGACCAGTGAATGCGGAGAACAGCGCGCAACGTGTTCTTGAGTCAATACTGCCTGTCGCCAGCCTGTATGGCGTGGACGTTGCCAACATTGACCCGGAGTGGTTCCATGATAAAACGTCACGCTGAACTGCGCCGCACGCGCGAAATGTACTGGAACGAGCTGTGCGTGAGCACTGTAAAGCGAGGATGAGCGGAAAAGTACGCAGGGAAATCCTCGGTTAATCATAGCCGTTTTGTTACCACTATCTCCTTTCTCAAATGGAGATGATAATGAAACGGACCGTATTCACACCCGCCCTGTTAGCCACCGCGTCACTGATTGCCATGCAGGCGGCGCATGCCGGGCCACAGGCGCATGTCGTTTGCAGCTACACCCACACCCTCGGCGATGATGCCATCATGATGTTTGGTATGCCCAACCAGGCCATGTGGCACGATTTCTTTGGCAATACCCATACCGATGCCTTTTCGAGCCGGGAAACCTTGCGCCAGCACGAAGAGACGACCTGCGATAACAAAGCAGACAGCTCGGCCTACTGGGCGCCTTCTATGAGATTGCCTGACGGAACGGTGGTCAAACCGGCCTATCAAAAAACCTATTATCAGGCCGCAAAGGTTGATACTTACCCTTTACAGCCGTTCCCGGCGGGGCTGTCGCTGCTCGCAGGAGATCACCACGGCAGCGCGCCAAATCCCCATATCAGCTTTCTGTGCGCGAACGGTAAAGGGTACAGCAGCAAAATTGGGGAGGTTTGCGGGCTACGTAAGGCCAATGATGCCGTCCAGTTTAATATTGGCATTCAGTTTCCGAACTGCTGGGACGGCGTGAATCTGAAGCCGGGTCACGGTCATGCCAACGCGGCATATGACGTTAACGGCCAGTGCCCGAGCGCATTCCCGGTAAAAATCCCGACGGTGAATATGAATGTGGCTTACGTGCTGCACGGCATCACCAGCCTGGACACCAGTAAGGCGCAGCTGTCGCTTGATCCGGTCATGCATGGCGATGAACGTGAAGAGCGCTGGGGCAGTCTCTATACGGCGCATGCCGATTTCATGAACGGCTGGACGGAAGATGCCGCCCGCTTTATGACCGAACGCTGTATGAACCGGGGTATGGACTGTGGTTCAACGGTGCCATACGGCTATTCGCTGGCGAAAGCCAACGTCTGGCTCAGCAGTCTTGAACCGAACATTACCCAACCTTCACCGCAGGTTTTACTGGTTGAGGATAACTGGCAGAACGGCGGACGCACGAAAAACAATGAGACGCTGAGCCTGGTAAAATTCCATATTCCTCCGCTGCCCGTCGGGCAGGATCCTTCCATGTTTAAATACCGCGTACGTATTTTCGGGGGGAAGGTAGAAAAAAATGGTGCCGATCAGATCTTCTTCTATCCGGCCAGCAACGACTGGGATCCTGCTACCGTGAAATGGACCTCGCGTCCGGCCTGTAACTATCGCTCAGACGCAGTGCTCTATCTGAACCATTCTCGTGAATACCGGATGGTGGACGTGGATAAAGCCGTGCGCAAGGCGCTGGCGGAAGGGAAAACCGACATTTCGTGGTATATTGGCGGTGACCGCCAGGGGAATCACTACCAGTTCGAACCGGCTTCTTCATCAGAAAGCCTGGTTCTGATGCTGACGGGGTTTAAAAAGACGCCCGAGCTGTAATGCTCCCCGCAGAGAAAAAAAGCACCGGTTTCCCGGTGCTTTTTTATTAGATCTTGCAGGCGTCGCCGCAGTCGTCGTCGGCGACAATCGCCTGCGCTTTCTTGTCCGCATCGTCCAGACGTTCCGCATTACGCTCTTCGGCTTCATCCAGACCGTTAAAGACTAAGTTATCGAGATCAATTTCCATGTGGCACCTGCTCTGTTCAGTATGTGATTCTGGCACAGTATAGGGCAAAAAAAGCCAGCAATGTACCTCGCAGCACATAACGATAATCCCTGCCATACTCAGTGCTTTATCGCTGAGGAGAGCACATGATTACACTCTGTAAAACCTGTGGAACCGCCTACGATATGCAGCCGGACCGATGTCCGATTTGTGAGGATGAGCGCCAGTATGTGCCCGCCACGGGTCAGGCGTGGACCGATTTCGACACCGTCACCGCCACGCATACCAACAAATGGCAGCAGCTGGAGCCGCGGCTGTTTGGGATCAAAACGGTACCTGCGTTTGCGATCAACCAGCGGGCGCTGCTCCTGCAAACGCCTCACGGCAATCTTCTCTGGGACTGCATCGCCAACCTCGACCCAACAACCAAAACGCTCATTACCGCCCTCGGCGGCCTCAGCGCGATTGCGATTTCACATCCGCACTATTACACCACGATGCAGGAGTGGGCTGCGGCGTTTGATGCGCCGGTGTACCTGCACGCCAGCGACAAAGAGTGGGTTATGCGCGACAGCCCGGCCATTCGTTTCTGGGAGGGGGATGCGCTGGACGTTTTCCCGTCGGTCACCTTGCTGCGTCTGGGCGGGCATTTTGCCGGTGGAACGGTGCTGCACTGGCAGGAGGGAGACGGGGTATTGCTGGCGGGCGATATTCTGCAGGTCACGCCGGGTAAAGACGCCGTCTCGTTTATGTGGAGCTACCCGAATTATCTCCCGCTACCGGCACGCACCGTGGCGTCGGTTGTCAGTCATCTGGAAGGCAGAACGTTTGCACGTCTTTACGGCGCGTTTGAAGGGCAGAACATCCTGGCCTTTGCGGACGAGATTGTGCAGCGGTCGGGCCAGAAATATATTGCTTGTCTGAAGTAAACCACGATGGGTAAACTTTACGAGTGTGATCGCGATCATACCTAAACTAAAACAGATAAAAGAGACATTGCTATGCAACATATCATTGAAGGTTTTCTCAGCTTTCAAAAAGAGATTTTCCCGCAACGTAAAGAACTCTTCCGCAGTTTAGCGTCCAGCCAGAATCCCAAAGCGCTGTTCATCTCATGCTCCGACAGCCGTCTGGTCCCGGAACTGGTCACCCAGCAAGAGCCGGGACAACTCTTTGTCATTCGTAATGCTGGCAACATCGTGCCGCCGTTCGGACCCGAGCCTGGCGGCGTGTCCGCCACTATCGAATACGCCGTTGTGGCGCTGGGCGTCACGGATATCGTGATTTGTGGTCACTCCAACTGTGGCGCGATGAAGGCAATTGCCGATAACGCGAACCTGGAGCCGATGCCTGCTGTGTCACACTGGCTGCGCTATTCCGACGCGGCGAAAGCCGTGGTTGAGAAGAAAACCTGGGATAAGCCGATCGATAAAGTCAATGCGATGGTGCAGGAGAACGTGTTTGCGCAGCTGAGCAACATTAAGACCCACCCGTCCGTCGCGGTGGGCCTGCGTAATAACTCCATCCGACTGCACGGCTGGGTGTACGATATTGAAAGCGGCAAAATCCTTGCGCTGGATAAAGAGACGAAAACCTTCGTTTCGCTGTCTGAAAACCCGGAAGTCTTCTTCGAGTAATCAGCAACAGCAGGGCATGGAAGCCCTGTCAGTTCTCAATATACGGTAATCTCCGCCGCGAACGCGACGCGGTTTTTTCCGCCGCCTTCGCCATCGCTTCCGCAATCTCTGCACACTCCGCCAGCCCCTGAACGAAGGGACGATCGTGCATCAGCCACGGTATCGCGCCGAAGGCGATGCGCCCGCGAACGGTGTCAGGCGCTTTTAAGGTGTAATCCTCGCCGATGTCGGGTATCTCTTCACCCGTGGCTTCCAGCTGTTTGCGCAGCGTCGGGAAGGGCAGATCTTTCGTTTTGAGCGGCTTTTGCCCGCGCGCATCAATAAAAACGTCGAATTGGTAAACGGTCTCCTTTGTGGTTATCACCGTTCGTTCGCTGCCAACATCCAGCGTGTAATCGTCACCGAGCGCAGCCACGCTAATGATGCCGGCTTCGCGAAGCGCGAGCAGCCTGCGGATCGACTGCGGAGGAATGGCCGCATAGTTGTCGATAAATACCCGGGCCAGCCCTTGCTTAAAGCGCTTTTTGTCCTCTTCGCTGAGGTGGGGAACAATCTCCTGAACCACCTCATGCATACGAAGGACGGTATAGCGCCAGGCTACCGTACGGCGCTCGCGTTTATTTTTCTCGACTTCTTTCAGGTTATCTTCCGCCCAGGTAAACGGACCGTGCAGTTTACGGTCCTCAAACCAGGCCTCACGAATGCTGTCCGCATTCTGCTTATGCAGCGATATTTTCTCGCACCATATCGGGTCAGCGAGCTGAAGCTCTTTGACCATCAGGGTAAAGATGCGGTCGAGCAGGCCATCCGACCCTTTGGCAATCTCGCTTTCAGCCGCGCGTTCGGTCAATACCGACAGCGGTTCGTAAGGGATAGGGCAGTAAAAATCGGCTTCCGGCAGAATGCCCGTCCGGGACATCAGGACAATGTTTAATGCCTCGCTGCCCTTATCCAGCACGAATTTATCGTCGCGAAACGCACCGTGCTGCATCACTACCGCCATGGCCGCGTCGAGACCGCTTAACGATGTCCCCATAATACCGACGCGGCAGGGAGGAATACTGGCGTCCATCAGACCGGACCACGGGCTTGGGAAGAACGTGCGCGTGGCTTCATCTTCTTCTGGCCAGACGTGGCCGGTGGCGATAACCGCAAGGTCGAAGCGTTCAGGAAAGGCGCTGTCGTTGACGGAAAGCGTGACGCCTTCTTTCGCGGGCACGATATCGGTGACCTGGGCGGATTCATGGACATCAACCTGAAATCCCCGTTTTTTTGCCTCTTTTACGATTGACCGAAAGCTGTCGCGGAAATACTCACCCAGCAAGAGTCGGGGCAGGAACTGCCGATCATGCAGGCGCGCTTTATCAACCTTAAAGCGCGCAAGATGGGCGTCACTCTGTTCCTTGAGCCAGTCGAGGTAGGTCATAAAAATGGGCGGGATTTCAATGCTCGCAATGTTCGCCAGCATCAGCCGGGAATTATCGTCGTCGTTATAGGGCATACCCACGCCAGCGTCTTCGGACTGTTCAAAGATGGAAACTGAGAGCGGCGTGCTGTTTTTAAGGAGATGATAAAAAGTATAAATCCCTGTGGGGCCGGAGCCGATAATCGCGATTTTCTTCATCGACGGTCTTCCTGTTTTTTTTCCATAAGAAAAGCGTAGCAGGAGAATAATGATGAAAATAAGGGATTAGGAAAATTCAGGATATCAGAAGAGGATTTGCACCATTTCAGGACTGAAATGGTGCGTCCGAGTGGACTCGAACCACCGACCCCCACCATGTCAAGGTGGTGCTCTAACCAACTGAGCTACGGACGCAGAATGGTGCGTTCAATTGGACTCGAACCAACGACCCCCACCATGTCAAGGTGGTGCTCTAACCAACTGAGCTATGAACGCAACGTGTTGTCGGTGACAACGGGGACGAATATTAGCGGCACAGCACCAAGGTGGCAAGAGGGAAAATGCATTTTTCTCTCTGATTTCACGCGATTGCTTCATTACCGCGCAAAGTGAAGAGAAAGTAGCCGCCAGGTGGCGGCTACTGCGTCGTTAACGTGCAGCGCGTTGCAAAATGACCGTTGACGGCTGGCGTTGCAGGAAGCGCATACGCATCATCATCATAATTGCCGCCGACGTCAGGCCGATGATAAAGCCCATCCAGAACCCTGCCGGGCCCATGCGATCCACCACCAGATCGGTAAGCGCCAGGATGTAGCCAGCCGGCAATCCCAGCACCCAGTAGGCGATGAAGGTGATAAAGAAGATGGAGCGCGTGTCTTTATATCCGCGCAGCACGCCGCTGCCAATCACCTGGATGGAGTCAGAAATCTGGTAAATCGCGGCCAGCAGCATCAGGTGCGATGCCAGCGTGACCACTTCCGGACTGTCGTTATAGAGCAGAGCAATTTGCTCGCGTAATGCAACGGTAAAAAGTGCAGTACAGGCAGCCATGCAAACACCCACGCCTAACCCGGTCCGGGCGGCCGTTTGCGCATCCAGCGTTGAGCCCTGGCCCAGGCGGAAGCCCACGCGAATCGTCACAGCCGCGGCCAGCGACATCGGCAGGACGAACATCAGGGAGCTGAAGTTAAGCGCAATCTGGTGCCCGGCCACGTTCACAATGCCCAGCGGGGAGACCAGCAGGGCGACCACGGCAAACAGGGTCACCTCAAAGAACAGGGCGAGGGCAATTGGCAACCCTAACTGCACCAGACGCGTCATGATGTTCCAGTCCGGCGTGCTAAATCTGTTCTCGTTGCGAATATCGCGCATGGAACGGGCGTGTTTTACATAGGTGATCATCGCGAAAAACATCACCCAGTAAACGGCTGCCGTCGCCACGCCGCAGCCGACGCCGCCCAGCTCCGGCATCCCGAAGTGACCGTAAATAAAGATATAGTTCACCGGAATATTGACCAGCAGGCCGATAAAGCCCATCACCATCCCGGGCTTGGTTTTCGCCAGGCCCTCACACTGGTTACGCGCGACCTGGAAAAAGAGGTAGCCAGGCGCCCCCCACAGCAGGGCGCGGAGATAGCCCACGGCTTTATCAGCCAGTGCCGGGTCAATGTTATGCATAGCGCGAATGATATGGCCCGCGTTCCAGAGCACGACCATGATCAGCACGGAGACAAACCCAGCCAGCCAGAAACCCTGACGAACCTGATGGGCAATGCGCTCGCGACGACCCGAGCCATTGAGCTGAGCGATAACAGGCGTGAGCGCGAGCAGCAGACCGTGGCCGAACAGGATGGCCGGAAGCCAGATTGACGTGCCGATAGCCACGGCCGCCATATCGGTGGCGCTGTAGCCACCCGCCATTACCGTATCCACAAATCCCATTGCGGTCTGGGCCACTTGCGCGACGATCACTGGTATAGCCAGTGCCAATAACTGGCGCGCTTCATTCATGTACTTCTGCACGTGAACACCTTTATTTTGTAGTTATTTGAGAGACTAAAAAAGCCGCCGAAACGGGCAGCAAGAAGAAAATGCAGGGGGGTGCCAGCTATTGTAGCGGGCTTTAGCTATTTATCTAGTGAAAAAATCGCCAGAAAATGCGCTCCGCTGGCAACCTGTTTTTCCAACTGTTATTGTGGTGGGATTAAACGGTGTCACCACCGTCCGGAAAAAACAGGAGTTGTAAGCATGTTTACTGGTATTGTGCAGGGCACCGCCAAAGTGGTGTCCATTGATGAAAAACCTAATTTCCGTACTCATGTTGTTGAGCTGCCGGAATATATGCTTGAGGGCATTGAAACCGGCGCGTCGATTGCCCATAACGGCTGCTGCCTGACCGTTACCGAAATTAACGGCAATCAGATTAGCTTTGATTTAATGAAAGAGACGCTGCGCATCACCAACCTGGGCGAGCTGGCGGTGGGAGATACCGTCAACGTTGAGCGGGCGGCGAAGTTCAGCGATGAGATTGGCGGCCACCTGATGTCCGGGCACATCATGACCACCGCTGAAGTGGCGAAAATCGTGACCTCGGAAAATAACCGTCAAATCTGGTTTAAAATGCAGGATCCTTCATTAATGAAATACATCCTCTATAAAGGATTTATTGGCATCGATGGGATTAGCCTGACGGTGGGGGAAGTAACGCCAACGCGTTTTTGCGTGCATTTAATTCCCGAAACGCTGCAGCGCACCACGCTGGGTGCGAAAAAACTGGGGCATCGCGTGAATATCGAAATCGATCCGCAAACCCAGGCGGTGGTGGATACGGTTGAGCGCGTGCTGGCCGCAAAAGAAACCGCAATAATAAAGACCGCCGCAGAAGAAGAATAAAAAATAACCCCGGGCTTCCGGGGTTATTTTTTTAGCGTGCGACACGGAGTCCGTGTTCAATCCCACGGCTGAATACCACCTGCCAGAGCTGAATATCCCGTGCGCGAAACGCCCCCGCGCAGGCATTCAGATAATAGCTAAACATCCGTTTAAATCGTTCAGAATAGTTGTCCGCAATCTCAGGCCAGGTCTCCTGAAAACGCGCATGCCATGCCATCAACGTGGTGTCGTAATCCGCGCCAAAGTTATGCCAGTCTTCCATCACGAAATGGGGTTCACTGGCGTTGGCAATCTGGCGAACGGACGGTAAACAGCCATTCGGAAAGATGTATTTGTTGATCCACGGGTCAACGTTATTGTCGGTCCGCTTAGAGCCGATGGTGTGCAGCAGGAAGATGCCGTCCGGTTTCAGATTACGATCCACCACCTCAAAATAGGTATCGTAGTTTTTCGGCCCGACGTGCTCGAACATGCCGACGGAAACGATCCGGTCGAACTGCTCGTTCAGGTCACGGTAATCCTGCAGCCGGATATCCACATCGAGACCCTGGCAGCGCTCCCGCGCCATTTTTTGCTGTTCCGCTGAAATCGTGACGCCGACAACGCTGACGCCATAGTGCTTCGCCATAAAATACGCCAGCCCGCCCCAGCCGCAGCCGATATCCAGCACGCGCATACCGGGCTGCAGCTGCAGCTTCTCGCTAATCAGACGCAGCTTGGCCTGCTGGGCCTCTTCAAGCGTCGACGCCTCTTTCCAGTAGGCGCAGGAGTACTGCATGAAAGGGTCCAGCATACGGCTGAACAGGTCATTGCCAAGATCGTAGTGTTCTTTGCCAACGATCCACGCGCGTTTTTTACTTTGCAGATTGAACAGTCGGGCAGAGGCGACACGCAGGGTGTCTTTCAGATTGCGAGGGAGTTGATTTTCCAGACCGGCACGCAGCACGCTGGCGAAAAAGATATCCAGACGTTCGCACTCCCACCAGCCGTCCATATAGCTTTCTCCCAGGCCTAACGATCCCTCTCGCAACACGCGTTTAAAAAAGTCGGGATGTTTAACCTGAGGATCGGATGGCGATGATCCATTGATAGTGATGCCTGCTCGACCTAACAGTTCACTGACGATCCGGGACCAGTTGTCGTCCGGAACGCTGACTTCTTCTATACACGATGAACTCATAGCTTCTCCATCACCCTACTGTGATCAGAACCTTAAAACAGCGTAGACGCTTTTTTGGTTTGTGAGAAATCTCACGGTAAATACCGCGAGGCTAGTATCCGACGTAGAACAGAGGAAGGGAGATAACCCTTGCCGAAATGCCTTCCATGGTAAAACGGGAGCGCTCCGGCTCCCGTTAACACTTAATATTTATCGTATTTAATCGAACCAAATTTAGTATAGGCCTCAAAATTTGGTGATTCAATAGAAAATTCTTAGCAACCTAATCACTGAAAATTAACATGATTTCCGGCGCGATTATGCATGTGACGTTTCAACCTGAGTGCGGTTGTCCTGCTCACGCTGCGCGGCTGCCTGCATGCGATAGCCCATCACCGCCAGCGCAACGGTGACCAGCATCACGCTGGTGGTGGTCAGGAGCGGCGTAGCAATCAGCGCCGAGACCACCAGGCTTGCCAGGAAGCACAGCCCCAGCTGCAGGGTGTTCTGCAGCGCGGCGGCGCGGCCTGTCGCCTGCGGGAACGGACGCAGAGCCTGCGCCACAACAATCGGGTAAATCGCCCCGTTCGCAACGGCCATCACGCAGAATGGGATCAAAATTTCAGCCAGACCGGCACCCGGAATAAAGCCAACGGCCCAGGTCCCGATGACGCTCAGCGCATACAGCACCAGCAGCCAGGGCAGCATCTGCTGACCTTCCCACTTTTGCAGCGCCGCGCGACAGCCGTACCCGCCCACCAGGAACGCGATAGTCTGCGGAACATAGCTCAGGCCGATGGCCGCCGGGCTGTAGCCCATATCGTGCAGAATGAACGGCGAACCGGTGAGCCACGCGAAGAAGCTTGCCGAGCAGGCGGCATAGATCAGGACATTACCGCGATACGCTTTGGTGCTGAGCAGGGAAGTGAAGGTAATCGGCTTCGCGTCAGCGTGCGCTTCTTTTTTATGCGCGGGCTTGAGGGCGAACGCCGGCAGCATCAGTACCAGGGTAATGGCAAACAGCGTGGCGAAGATGGCCTGCCAGTCGAAATGCGCGAGGATCCAGCTGCCCAGCAGGGGGGCGAGGGCAGGCGAGAGACCCACCAGCGGCATAATGGTGGCGAAAATACGGTTTGTGCGGTTAGCCGGGTAATAGTCGGTGACCAGCGCCTGCCAGGTCACGGCCGCGGCACAAACGCCCACGGCCTGAATAAAACGCAGCACCAGCAGCCAGGTAGCATCGCGTACCCATAACATCCCCAGGCAGCCCACGGCAAAAATGGCCAGGCCCAGCAACAGTACCGGTTTACGACCAAAGCGATCCGAGAGCGGTCCCCAGAGAAGCTGCGCGAAAGCAAAACCGGCGAGGAATAAACTCAGGCTGGCGCTGATGGCGGCAGCAGGGGTTTGCAAATCTTCCTGCATGGCGGCAAACGCCGGCAGGTACATATCGGTGGCCAAAAAGCCCAGCACGCTTAAGCCGCCGAGCCAGACTAAAAAACCGTTCCTGGGTTGCATTATTTTATTCTCCTGAGGAGGCAGGTATACATTGGCGCTGAGTGTAGGGAGTGCAAAGCCGCTTGTGAAACGCTAATATTTGGCGGGTGCATTCAAATTTTTTGCAGGCAGAAAATGTGGTCAGATTATTCTCTTGAAGTGGTCGATGCTGTTGCGCGTAACGGCAGCTTTAGCGGTGCGGCGCAGGAGTTGCACCGCGTCCCTTCGGCAATCAGCTACACGGTGCGTCAGTTGGAGGAGTGGCTGGCGGTTCCGCTGTTTGAACGGCGGCATCGTGATGTGGAATTAACGCCCGCAGGGGCGTGGTTTTTGAAGGAAGGGCGTTCTGTTATCAAAAAAATGCAGATCACCCGCGAACAGTGTCAGCAGATCGCCAACGGCTGGCGGGGTCATCTTTCTATCGCGGTGGATAACATCGTGAAGCCGGAACGCACCCGGCAGATGATCGTCGACTTCTATCGTCATTTTTCGGATGTCGAACTGCGGGTCTCGCAGGAGGTGTTTAACGGCGTCTGGGATGCGCTGGCGGACGGCAGGGCAGAGATGGCGATTGGGGCCACGCAGGCGATCCCGGTAGGGGGGCGTTACGCCTTTCGCGACATGGGGATGCTGAGCTGGAAGTGCGTGGTGGCAAGCGATCATCCGCTGGCGTCGATGGAAGGGCCGCTGAGCGATGATACGCTGCGCAACTGGCCGTCGCTGGTGCTGGAGGATACGTCCCGTTCATTGCCCAAGCGTATCACCTGGCTTCTGGACAACCAGCGGCGGGTGGTGGCACCTGACTGGGAATCGTCGGCGACGTGCCTCAGTGCCGGACTGTGCGTCGCGATGGTGCCCGTTCATTTCGCGCGTCCGCGCATTGATACCGGAGAGTGGGTGGAGCTGACGCTGGAGAATCCGTTCCCGGATGCGGCCTGCTGCCTCACCTGGCAGCAAAATGATGTCTCGCCTGCGATGGCCTGGCTGCTGGATTATCTGGGGGACAGCGAAACGCTAAATCGGGAATGGTTACGGGAGCCAGCATAGCTGGCCCCGTAAAGCGATTAACGGCGGTAGTCGCGGAACGGACCATCCGCAACGGAACGGCGTTCGATAAGACGCGGGTGAACTTCAATCGACTGCGACTCTTCACGTTTGTTGACGATCCTGTCCATCAGCATATTGAAGGCCGTTTCGCCCAGCGAATCTTTCGGCTGGTGAATGGTGGTCAGCGCTGGCGTGAAGAAACGCGCGTTACGCACGTTGTCATACCCGATCACGGAAATATCCTGCGGGACGCGCAGACCCAGCTCATCGGCAGCGCAAAGCGCGCCCATTGCCATGATGTCACCCCCGCAGAAAACGGCTGTCGGACGGTGCGGCTGGGAGACAATCTGCTGCATTGCGCGGTAGCCCGACTCCGGCTCAAAGTCGCCCTGCACAATCCAGTTTTCCGGCACGTTGATCAGCGCTTCTTCCATCGCTTTCATAAAACCGGCCAGACGACCCGCGCCGGTGTTGCGCTCCAGCGGACCGGGGATCACGCCAATCTCGCGGTGGCCGCGTTCGATCAGATAACGACCTGCCATATAGCCGCCTTCAAAGGCGTTATCGATAACGGAATCGGTGAAATCCGCGCGCGCTTCGCCCCAGTCCATGACCACCATGGGAATGTGGCGATACTCTTCAAGCATCGACAGCACGGATTCCGGGTACTCGGAACACATCACCAGCAGGCCATCAACGCGCTTTTGCGCCATCATCGACAGGTAGGCGCGCTGTTTTTCAATGCTGTTCCACGCGTTACCCAGAATCAGGGTATAGCCTTTCTGGAAGCAGTTTTTCTCAACCGCTTCAATGATCTCGGCAAAATAGGCCGCTTCACTGCTGGTCGCCAGCAATCCAATGGACTTGGTGTGATTAACCTTGAGGCTACGCGCAACCGCGCTTGGCGAATAGTGCAGCTCTTTGATCGCTGCCCAGACGGCATTGCGCGTCTCTTCCGCCACGAAGCGGGTTTTGTTAATTACATGTGATACGGTTGTAGTGGAAACGTTTGCGCGTTTTGCTACGTCTTTAATTGTTGCCATTAAATGTCACTCCAGACCATATCCTAAACTCCTGAAAAACTTGAAGGTAAACGTTTGCCTTCTCTCACCCTTATCTCGCAATGTTGAATTGCGGCACGCCGGGAAAACGACACGGGACGTCAGGAGGGGGTCAATGGCCGGTACGCTAATAAATTTAGCGTGGAATTTTGTCCTATCTTGATGAAAAGGGGAAGAGGTAAAGTGGTTATCAGTATAAATCCAGGAAGATTTTTGACGTAATCTGTGCAAAAATGAGCAAGCTCACTTTTCGTGTGGGGATTAAAAGGAGAAAAATTGATGAGTTCCGATCTTAAGTTTTCGCTGTTCACCACCGTTGTTGTGCTGGCTCTGATTGTCGCGGCCGGTCTGACGGCTGCGCTGCACTGATTTACGCGGAGGGAGAGCCCTCTCCCTCCCGACTCCCCGGATTGTTACTTCTCAGGCAAAAATCTTTTGCCATTTTGTTAACTTCTCATTTTTTGTGATTGATGTCATGCTTTCCGCTTCTTTGTTCTGTGTCACCACATGACACGGCATCCGGAGTTGACGCATGAAAATCAATTTTCCCCTGCTGGCCCTGGCGATTGGCGCTTTTGGGATTGGCACTACTGAATTCTCCCCGATGGGGTTACTGCCTGTTATTGCCCGGGGCGTAGACGTCTCGATCCCTGCCGCAGGGATGTTAATCAGCGCCTATGCTATCGGCGTGATGGTAGGGGCACCGCTGATGACGCTTCTGCTTTCACACCGCGCGCGCCGCAGTGCGCTGATTTTCCTGATGGCGATTTTCACCCTGGGCAACGTGCTTTCGGCCATTGCGCCGGACTACACCACATTGATGCTGTCCCGCATTCTGACCAGCCTTAACCACGGCGCGTTCTTTGGGCTGGGGTCGGTCGTGGCTGCCAGCGTGGTGCCAAAACATAAGCAGGCGAGCGCCGTGGCAACCATGTTTATGGGGCTAACGATTGCCAACATCGGCGGGGTGCCTGCGGCAACCTGGCTGGGGGAAGCGATCGGCTGGCGTATGTCCTTCCTGGCGACTGCCGGGCTGGGCGTGGTTGCGATGGTGGCGCTGTTCTTCTCCTTGCCGAAAGGCAGCGCGGGGGAACGTCCTGACGTGCGCAGAGAACTGTCGGTGCTGATGCGCCCGCAGGTGCTCTCCGCGCTGCTCACCACCGTGCTGGGGGCAGGGGCGATGTTTACCCTTTACACCTACATTTCGCCGGTATTGCATGACATCACTCACGCAACGCCTCTCTTTGTGACCGCGATGCTGGTGCTGATTGGCGTGGGCTTCTCGATCGGTAACTATCTCGGCGGGAAATTTGCCGACCGTTCCGTGAGCGGGACGCTGAAGGGCTTCTTAACCCTGCTGATTGTCATCATGATTGCCATTCCGTGGCTGGCGCGTAATGAGTTTGGGGCCGCGATCGCGATGGTCGTCTGGGGTGCTGCCACTTTCGCCGTGGTGCCGCCGCTGCAGATGCGCGTGATGCGTGTCGCGCATGAAGCGCCGGGACTCTCATCTTCCGTGAATATCGGTGCCTTCAACCTGGGCAATGCGCTCGGTGCGGCGGCCGGTGGGGCCGTGATTTCGGGAGGGCTGGGGTACAGCTTTGTGCCGGTGATGGGGGCGATTATTGCCGCGCTCGGCCTGCTGCTGGTGATGATGTCGGGTCGTAAACAGCCTGAAGCAGCCTGCACTGCGGAATAAACCAAAAACGCAGAAGGGCGAACCCTTCTGCGTGTCTCTTACGCGGCGAAGTTCTTCGCGACAAAGTCCCAGTTAACCAGTGCCCAGAAGTGCTCCAGGTAGTTCGGGCGCGCGTTGCGGTAATCAATGTAGTAAGCGTGTTCCCACACGTCCACGGTCATCAGCGGCTTAGCGCTGGTGGTCAGCGGGGTGCCCGCGTTAGAGGTGGACACGATAGCCAGTTTGCCATCCGCCTCTTTAACCAGCCACGTCCAGCCAGAACCGAAGTTCTTGATGGCTGCATCGGTAAATTTCGCTTTGAAATCCGCGAAGCTGCCAAATGCGGCATTGATAGCGGTAGCCAGTTCACCGGCAGGTTCACCGCCGGCATTCGGCGCCAGGCAGTGCCAGTAGAAGGTGTGGTTCCACACCTGAGCCGCGTTGTTAAATACGCCACCCTCTGAGCTGCGGACGATCTCTTCCAGCGTTTTGCCTTCAAAATCGGTGCCCTTGATCAGATTGTTCAGGTTGGTGACGTACGTCTGGTGATGTTTGCCGTAATGATATTCCAGGGTTTCCGCAGAAATGTGCGGTGCCAGGGCGTCTTTTGCATACGGTAGTGCAGGTAATTCGAACGACATTGCTTCTCTCCTTATTGTATTTTGTGTTGCCAATAACCACACAGACAACATGGACAGAATAGCAAATTGAAAGGCTATGCAAAAGAGGAACTTACCCCGCCACGGATGTGGCAGGGCAGGGGTTAGCGAATGGTTTTCGGCGTCATCACGCGACGCGCGCCGACGTAGTGGCGTACCCAGTAGTCTTCACTGAGAGAGGTGATCTGAATATCCTGGCCGCTACGTGGAGACTGGATGAATTTCCCGTTGCCGACATAGACGCCGACGTGGTCAGCCGTGCCGCGACCCTGAGTACGGAAGAACACCAGATCGCCGTTTTCCAGTTCACCGCGGTCAACCGGTGAGGCATCGCGCAGGTGGTACATCTCATTGGCGGTACGAGGAATGCGGAATTTGACCAGATCTTTATAGGCGTAATAGACGAGGCCGCTGCAGTCAAACCCGGTACGCGGCGAGCTGCCACCCCAGTGATAAGGTTTGCCAATCTGCCCCATCAGTTTGTTCATCGCGGTTTTTTGCGCTTTCTGTACACGCACTTTATGTACTTCCGCTATTTTCGTGACCTTCGTGCATTTCGCCTTGTGGCCTTTGCGCGTGATGCATTTTTCGGTGACGAGGTTAGCGGCGGTTTGCGAAGCTTTACTTTTGGCGGAGTGGGCAGTGCGGGAAGGTTTTATTTTCGTCTTGCTGGAAGCGGTCTGTTTCGTCTGAGCCGGTGTTTTTTTCTTGTCGTTCTTAGCGGTGGTTTTTTTCTTACGTTCTGTGGCTTTCACCAGATGGTTTTTTTGTTCAGCAGAATGCCGCGCCTGCTGAGAGGCGTTCGCCACTGGCGTGAAAGTGAGTGAAGTAAACAGTAAAGCACAGAGCGTGATCGAGATTTTATTTATCCGCGCCACTGGGCAGTCCCCTGATAAATGCAGGTCATCAATAATACCCGCGTGTGATTTACAAAGCCCGTCGATTCTAATCTATAAAAACCCAGAAAGTTAATAGCATTTTTCAATCTACAATCGTGTTTCGTTAGCAAGTGCAAAAAAATTCATCGTTCTGTCGCACTTTTGCCCACTCCTTAAGCAAAACCCTGACCGCTGCAGGGGTAAACACCATTTGCAATGCAACTTTTCGTGACTCGGGGTAGAATGTATAAACGTGACAAAAATGTTATTTTCCGATGCCAGTCTGACCCGCTACAATGTCAGACGAATGCCGTAACAGAAGTTAAAGGAAGCAAGACATGAGCACCACTATTGAAAAAATCCAGCGCCAGATCGCTGAAAACCCGATTCTGCTGTATATGAAAGGTTCTCCGAAGCTGCCAAGCTGCGGCTTCTCCGCGCAAGCGGTTCAGGCGCTGTCAGCCTGTGGTGAGCGTTTTGCTTACGTTGATATCCTGCAGAACCCGGACATCCGCGCTGAGCTGCCAAAGTATGCTAACTGGCCGACTTTCCCACAGCTGTGGGTTGACGGCGAACTGGTTGGCGGCTGCGATATCCTGATTGAAATGTATCAGCGCGGCGAACTGCAGCAGCTGATCAAAGAGACGGCGGCGAAGTACAAAACTGAAGAGCCGGACGCAGAGTAATTTTCTGCGCAAATAAAAAAGCGACCTGATAAGGTCGCTTTTTTTTGTCGGGTGGCGCTGCGCTTACCCGGCCTACGATTGGCGATCGGCCTCATCACCCATCGGCAGCGGCCAGCCGCCCAGACGCTTCCAGCGGTTGACGATCTCACAGAACAGCTCTGCGGTGCGCTCCGTGTCGTATAAAGCGGAATGTGCCTGCGTGCCGTCAAACTCAATTCCTGCCGTGATGCAGGCCTTTGATAATACCGTTTGTCCCAGGGCCAGGCCGCTCAGTGCGGCGGTGTCGAAGGTCACAAACGGATGGAAGGGGTTGCGCTTGAGCGCGGCGCGCTCGGCGGCGGCCATAGTAAAGCTGTGATCGAAGGTGGCGTTGTGGGCCACCATGATGGCGCGGCTGCAGTTACTCTCTTTCATGCCTTTACGCACCATTTTAAAAATGGCGTGCAGCGCATCATATTCACTCACTGCACCACGCAGCGGGTTATGCGGATCGATACCGTTAAACGCCAGCGCTTCCGGCTGTAAGTTTGCCCCTTCGAAAGGTTCAACGTGGAAATGCAGCGTGGTGTCCGGGATAAGCCAGCCCTGTTCATCCATCTTCAGCGTGATGGCGGCAATTTCGAGCAGCGCATCGGTTTTAGCGTTAAATCCGGCTGTTTCTACATCAATGACAACGGGATAAAAACCACGAAAACGGTCGCACAGACCGCTAAATTGAGCGTTATCGGACATCAGGGTCTCTTACAAGGGGAAAAAGCAGAGCGCATTATGGCAAATTTTGCAGGGTGATGCAGTAAAACTACGGGCGCAAGTTGCGCCCTGAGGGATCAGTTGCCCAGACCGCGACCCGCGTCTTTGGCTTCAATCAGCTCGATTTTGTAACCGTCCGGATCTTCCACGAACGCAATCACGGTCGTGCCGCCTTTTACCGGGCCCGCTTCGCGCGTAACGTTACCGCCGCTGCTGCGAATGCGCTCACACGCTTCGGCCGCGTTGTCCACTTCCAGCGCGATGTGGCCGTAGGCAGTGCCCAGCTCATAGCTGTCTACGCCCCAGTTGTAGGTCAGCTCGATCACCGCTTCATCCGTTTCCGGGCCGTAACCCACGAACGCCAGCGAGTATTTGTATTCCGGGTTTTCGCTGGTGCGCAGCAGCTTCATGCCCAGTACGTTAGTGTAGAAATCAATGGAACGTTGCAGATCGCCAACGCGCAGCATGGTGTGAAGTAGGCGCATAATTTCCTCATTAACCAATGAAATAGACTGTCTTTTTGAACAGAAACGATGTTTTAGTATAGCGGCGAAGTATCGCCGCTATCAATGAACAACGGTGAGATTACAGAGAAGGGTAGTCGGTGTAGCCTTCCGCGCCGCCGCCGTAGAAGCTTTCCGGGCGCTGCGGGTTCAGGGCCGCTTTTTTCTGCAGGCGAGCAACCAGATCCGGGTTGGCGATGTAGTCACGGCCAAACGCGACGGCATCAATCAGCCCTTTGCCGATCAGGTCTTCGGCTTTCTCCGGGGTATAAGCCCCCGCACCGATGATCACCCCGTGGAAACGCTCGCGCACTTTCTGACGGAATGCGTCCGTGTAAGGCTGACCGCCAGCCCAGTCCGGCTCGGACATGTGCAGATAGGCGATGCCGCGTTTAGCCAGCTCTTCAATCAGGTACAGCGCGTCCGCTTCTTCGTTCGGACCGTTGTCGACGTTCTGGAAAGAACCGATTGGGGAGACGCGGATCCCGATACGGTCCGGGCTCCACTCCTGGCATACGGCGTCAACCACTTCCAGCACCAGGCGAGCGCGGTTTTCGACGCTGCCGCCGTACTGGTCGGTGCGATGGTTAGACGACGGTGACAGGAACTGGTGCAGCAGGTAGCCATGGGCGGAGTGCAGCTCAATCAGGTCAAAACCGGCTTCACGAGCGTTGGCCACGGCCTGGCGGAAGTCGTTCACGATACCCGGGATCTCGTCCAGCTCAAGCGCGCGCGGCATAGAGGTATCCACGCGGATCGCATTGCCGTTTTCATCACGCAGTGAAGTACGGGTATTGGCGCTCAGGGCTGAAGCGGAGACCGGTGCCTGGCCGCCGGGCTGAATGCTGCTGTGAGAGATACGACCGGTATGCCACAGCTGGACCGCAATGCGACCCTCTTCAGCGTGAACGTCCGCGGTGATTTTCTTCCACGCGGCGATCTGTTCCGGGCTGTGAAGACCTGGCGCACCCGCATAACCCTTAGCCTGAGCAGAAATCTGCGTGGCTTCCGTGATGATCAGGCCAGAGCTTGCGCGCTGACGATAGTATTCACCCATCAGTGGGGTTGGGATGTCACCCGGCTCAATGCTGCGCAGACGGGTAAGCGGAGCCATGAACACGCGGTTTGGCGCAGTGACGGCACCCACTTTTAAGGGGGTAAATAATTTTTCAGCTGACATAAAGACTCCTGAGTAGACCAGTCGACTAGTGATGAGGTAAATAAAAACGCCTGCTATACGCCAGGCGCAGTAATACTGTTTTTCACATGTGCCAGTGCGCTTTCCAGCGGCACGGCACTGCGCGAAATTTTTGCCTGCAGGTTTGCACCTAGCCAGAGCGCATATAACACCTGCGCCTGGGTTAGCGGCTCGCCGGAAAAGGCCAGCGTTTTTTCATCGCGGCCTTTCTCCAGCGCCTGGGCCAGCAGGGCGATAACGCCGCGGGCACCTTTATCCATCGCCGTGCGCATATCTTCAGAAAGATCGCACACTTCTGCAGACAGCTTAACGGTCAGGCAACCGCTGATAATGCCCTGCTGACAGAACTGGTTCAGCGTTTCCTGATAGTAGTTCAGAACACGATCCCGGAAGTTACCTTCACCCGATGCAAAGTGGGTCGCCAGACGCTGGTGGTAGCCAGCATAATGACGCTCCAGCATCGCCACGCCGAAGGCCTCTTTGGACCGAAAGTAGTGGTAAAACGATCCTTTCGGTACCTCAGCGGTTTTTAACAGCTCGCTCAACCCCATACCGGTAAACCCGCGATGCATGCAAAGTTGCTCGCCGGTCGCCAGTAAATGTTCGCGGGTATCGTGTTCAGTATTTCTGCTCATGGCCGCACTCTAATAGACCGTTCGGTCTAATGCAAGCCAGTTTACTGACGACATGCGCTCAGGATATCCAGCTGCTGTTGATAAACCGTTGATTTCACGTCCATCATACCCAGCACGGTCGAGAACAAATTGTCCTGAGAAACCGCATTTTTTGCTGCATGGTCACGCAAACACTGCTCGTTGACGCCAAAGTTTTTCGCGTAATCCGGTGACAGCCAAAACATAAACGGAATATGCGTTTGCTGCTCCGGTGCCAGCATGTACGGCGTACCGTGCAGATAAATACCGCTTTCACCCAGCGATTCACCGTGATCTGAGAGATAAATCAGCGCGGTGTTCATGCTCGCCTGACGCGCTTTCAGCGCATCAATGGTTTTGCTGACCATGCTGTCGGTATAGAGGATCGTGTTGTCATAGGTATTGATCAGCGCCTGATGATCGCAATTCTGTATTTCGTTGGTGTCGCAGGTTGGGGTGAATTTACGGAAGTTGTCCGGGTAACGGCGATAGTACGCCGGACCGTGGCTCCCCATCAGGTGGATAACCAGCACCGTGTCTTGCTTCACGCCATCCAGCACGTTGTCCAGACGGTAGAAATTCACGTCGTCAATGCAGGATTTGTCTTTGCAGAACTGATCCAGATTCCACTGCGTCATGTCGGTATGAGGGATGCGATCGCAGGCACCTTTACAGCCGCCGTCGTTGTCGCGCCACAGCAGGTTGATACCCGCATGCTTGAGCACGTCAAGCAGTCCTTCGCGATGGTGAGCCAGGTCGGCATCGTATTTGCTGCGCGTCATGCCGGAGAACATGCAGGGAACGGAAACCGCGGTTTCAGTCCCACACGAGGAGGCCTGCGGGAAGTTAATCACATCCTGCTTTTTCAGCTCCGGGTTTGTTTCGCGCCCGTAACCGTTCAGGGAGTAGTTTGACGCGCGCGAGGCTTCGCCGACGACAAGCACCAGAACGGTTTTCTTTTGTTGACCGGTAATCAGTGGCCCTTTATGGGCATCTTCACCAATGCGCACCAGCGTTTGATCGCCGGCAAACCAGCGCATTTTGCTGTACTTCACCACGGCGCTGACATAATTCGCCGGGGTGACCATTTTGACGATGCTTTTGTTATTGCGGAACAGCGACGCGTAGTCTTTATAAAACAGCGCGGCAATCAGGATAATCACCAGCAGGGCGCCGAGCATCGCGGCAACCCGCGTCAGCAGGGCATACCACCATTTCCCGGTACGAATGCGGGTCAACGCCACCACCACGGAAGGCACGAGGCCGGCAATGACAATCCACAGGATCATCTGCGGGGTCACCAGGGCGGTCGCTTCCTGAGAGTTGGTTTCGAACACGTTCACAATCATGTTCTGATCGATCACCGCGCCATAGGTGTACATAAAGTAGGTTGCCGCAGCGCATCCAATCGTCAATACAATCAGCAGAGGCTTACGGAGATACGGGATATTAAGCAGGCTAAAAACAATCACCCAGCCGCAGAACAGCACCAGCGGTACGGACGCGGCAAAGAGGATGTCGTGCAGATGGGCAGGGGCGATAATGGCCCAGCTGCGCTGGATAAACAGCCCGTTAAGCAGAGTAAAGAAGAGTGCACAGCCCAGAGTAAATTTAATGTCGTTACATTGTAACTTTTTGATTAACCACATCGATCGGTGAACCTGTCATTGTCATGATGGGCCGAGTATAGAGACGGAAGATTAGTGAAACCTTAATGCCATAAATCTGTGATATAGGCCTTGCACGCGGCGCGTTTAGCGTCTTCACTGTAGATGAGAGTGGCTATCGGGAGGTGAGTGTGGCAGAGCAGCTGGAGTTTTTCCCCATCCAGAGCCCGTGCCGGGGTATTTGTCAGGTCGATGAACGCGGATATTGCCGCGGGTGCATGCGTACCCGTGACGAGCGTTTTAACTGGCAAAACTTTAGCGACACGCAGAAGCAGGAGGTGCTACGCCTCTGCCGACAGCGTTTTCTGCGCAAAATACGCGCAAACAAAGCCGGTGAGACCGAAGAACCGCAGCAACCTTCACTTTTTTAACACGGTAATTGCGTATACTCATGACATTACGTCCTTGAGGAAAATGTTATGGTTCAGCGAATTACCCTTGCCCCCCAGGGGCCAGAATTCTCCCGTTTTGTCATGGGCTACTGGCGCCTGATGGACTGGAATATGTCCCCCCTCCAGCTGGCGAGCTTTATTGAAGAGCACCTCGATTTAGGCATCACCACGGTCGATCATGCGGATATTTACGGTGGCTACCAGTGCGAGGCCGCGTTCGGCGAGGCGCTCAAGCTGGTTCCGGCGCTCCGCGATCGCATGGAGATCGTCACGAAGTGTGGGATTGCCACCACGGCAAAACCTGAACACGCTCTCGGTCATTACATCACCGACAGCGCGCATATCATCAAGAGCGCCGAGCAGTCGCTGGTCAATCTGGCAACCGATCGTATTGACCTGCTGTTAATCCACCGCCCCGACCCGCTGATGGATGCCGATGAGGTGGCGGAAGCCTTCCTGAACCTGCACCAGAGTGGGAAAGTGCGTCACTTTGGCGTGTCTAACTTTACCCCGGCACAGTTTGCGCTGCTTCAGTCTCGTCTGCCGTTTACCCTGGCCACTAACCAGGTTGAGATCTCCCCGGTACACCAGCCGCTGCTGCTGGACGGTACCCTCGATCAACTGCAGCAGCTGCGCATTCGCCCAATGGCCTGGTCGTGCCTGGGGGGAGGACGTCTGTTCAATGATGATGAATTCCAGCCGCTGCGCAACGAGCTTGAAACCATCGCCCGCGAGCTGAACGCCGAGAGCATAGAGCAGGTGGTTTACGCGTGGATCCTGCGCCTGCCGTCAAAACCGCTGCCGATTATCGGTTCCGGCAAAATTGAACGCGTGCGGTCTGCGCTGGCAGCTGAAGAGCTGCAGATGACCCGTCAGCAGTGGTTCCGCATCCGCAAGGCCGCGCTGGGTTACGACGTACCATAAACCGCCTGAAGGTGACTTTCCGGTGAAATCTTTGCCCCTGGTATACACTTAAGGGGCAAAAAATAACCCGCGGAGGTCATTATGAAGCGTTTTGCTCTGGCACTGGTCACGCTGGCTGTTTGCGCAGGGGCGCAGGCAGCCAGCGACGAAGTGGAAATGAATCTCGTCACCTCACAGGGTGTGGGTCAGTCCATCGGAACGGTGAAAATCACGGAAACCGATAAAGGACTGGAGTTTGCCCCCAACCTCAAAGCCCTCCCTCCCGGTGAACATGGTTTCCATGTTCACGCCAAAGGCAGCTGTCAGCCCGCGTTAAAAGAGGGCAAACCGTCGGCGGCGGAAGCGGCAGGGGGTCACCTCGATCCGCAGCATTCCGGCAAGCATGAAGGCCCGGATGGCATGGGGCATTTAGGCGATCTGCCTGTGCTGGTGGTGAACAACGACGGTAAAGCCACCGATCCCGTTGTTGCACCGCGGCTGAAAAAGCTGGATGAGGTGAAAGGCAAAGCGCTGATGATTCATGTCGGCGGCGACAATATGTCCGATCGGCCTAAACCGCTCGGTGGCGGCGGGGCACGCTATGCGTGCGGCGTGATCTGATCCCCAATCGTTCCCGGCGGCGGTGCCTGTTCCAGCTGTGATAGCGAGCAGTGCAGGCGCCAGATTATCGAGGCCAAATCGCGGGCTGCGGGCAGATGATGCCGTGCCAGCGTATCGCAGATCCTCTGCAGTTCATTCAGCGTGGTTTCCAGCGGCCGCTGCTGGACGCCGCGCTCGCTCATCACATCGCGCAGCAGGGAGATGCAAACATCACGAACCTGCGACAGCGGATCGGAACGCGTTTCCCACGCGCGAAGCTGCCAGACCACGTGCGAGCAGTTCAATAGCACCACGCCCCAGCGCAGCAGCCAGCGCCGCGACAGCGCGTCCTGGCTGTTATTCAGCTGGCTGACGTGGTGATATACCAGCGATTCATACTCGTTTTCACCCAGATACGGTTTACGGCTGAGCTGGTCGACAAACCCTCTGCGTAACTCCCGAATATGCCTGCGGCTCTTGCGGGCATCGGAGCCGGGACGCAGCACCGCGAAAGCCAGCCACGCCAGCCCCACGCCCAGGATCTTCGCCAGGTTGTCATTGAGAAAGTCGGCGTAATCGTAAACCGGGGGATTCGTCACGGAGATAAACGAGCCCATAAAGACAATCAGCTGTCCCCAGAGGCCCGCCAGTTTGGGCATTTGCAGCTTCAGAAGCTGCATGGTGGTCAACAGGGGAAACAGAAACAGCAGGAACTGCCACAGTTCGCTTATCTGCACCATCAGGCCAAACTTCACCACGAAGCTGAACAGCGACAGCAGCACCAGCGTGCGCAGCAGGAGCGTAAGCGAATTGAACGGCGAGGCCGCGACGGAGTAAAGCACGCAGCTGATGGCGGCAAGCGTCAGGGCCGCCGTGCCGGACTCCCACTGCGTGGTAATGCTCCATGCCCCTACCAGCATCAGCGCGCAGAAGGTGCGAAAACCGCTCCACAGCGCTTCCAGGTAGTCAGTATGGCGTGCGAGTGCCGGGCTGCCGGGGACGTTGAACTCCGTTAACGGGGTCGCATTTTCGACGGACGCGATCCAGCGGCTGCTGCGCAGGTACAGCCGACAAAAGTAATTCAGGCGCTGCCAGAAGGCGCGATGGCGATAGTCGTGCTCATCAATCGGGGCGAGCGGGGCGATAATCCGCGCCACGGTATAAATGTCCGCATCCGGGCGCGCAAGGGCCGCGAGTAGTGCTTCAATCACGGCACGGGTGTTTTCAGGCGGCGTCGGCCAGTTGAGCAGCATCCGGCGCAGGCTGGAGATGGCACTGGTCATGCGCAGCTGCTGGTGCAGCAAATAGTTAAGCAGGGTGTTCTGACGGCGAAAGCGGTAGTGGCTCCAGAACGCCTGAATGCGCAACAGATTCATGGTCAGGATCTGTCCGATAACCTTTTCATGCGCGAGGCGGATGTCATCGCTGGTATCCGGTTGCCACAGCAGGCTCGCGTGCTCCAGCAATCGGGTATGCATGGTTCTCAGGGCGGTGATGAGCGCGGTGCCGTCGGACGTGCTGGGAAGGATCATCATCATAAAGCCGCCGCTGAGGATCCCGACAATCACCTCGCAGACGCGCGCCTGCGCGATATCCCACAGCTCGGTGGTGTCGAGCACGTTAACCACCGGAAAGGCGATAATGGCGGCGGTATACCCCGCCAGCTGGAACGCGTAGGCGACGTTATTGGTAAAATGGGCGCAGGCCCAGGTACAGCATCCCAGCCATGCCGCCATGCTCAGAAGGAACAGCCACGGATCGTTCAGCGTATGGCCCGCAATAATTAACGCCGCGGTGGCGCCGAGCAGGCTGCCTGCGATACGGCCAAGGCTTTTACTGATCACCCCGCCGACCGTTGGGAAACTGACCACCGCTGCAGACGTCATCGCCCAGTAGGGTTCATCCAGGTTCAGGTAATAGGCGACGGTCAGCGCAAGGCACATGGCAATGCCGTTACGCAGCGCGTAGCGCCACTGGGGACGCGTCGCTTTCATCCACGGCGTGTTGTGCCAGGTGAGCCCCTGCAGCTTCATTAGCGGGTTCCGATGGAGACGGTGCAGGTGGTGCCGGATACCAGGGTAATGTCCTCCGGCAAACGGTCAAACTCTACGCGAACCGGAACGCGCTGGGCCAGGCGCACCCAGGGAACGTTCGGCTTAATGTCCGGCACCAGCCCTGAATCCGTTTCAACGCTTTGATCGTAAATGGCCCGGCCAATGCTGGATACGTGACCCTGTAACTTTTGCGAGCCGCTGTAAAGCGTAATCGCGGCTGGCGATCCCTCGCGAATATGCCGAAGCTTGGTCTCTTCGAAATAGCCCACCACGTAGAAGGAGTGGCTGTCGACGAGGGCAAAAACCGGCTGGCCGGTGGTGGCGTAGTTACCCACGCGGGCGGAGAGGTTGGTCACCCATCCATCGACCGGTGCCGTAATCACGGTTTGGGTCAGTTGCCACTGCGCCTGCTTAAGCGTCGCCTCTGCCACGTTGACGCTCGCCTGCATGGCCTTAACGTTAATATTCGCGGTGTCTAAATCTTCCGCTGAGATGTAGTTTTGCGACAGGTGGCGGCGGCGGTTGGCCTCGTTGTTGGCCTTTGCCAGGTCAGACTGGGCTTTCGCCAGCTGTGCCTGGGCGTTCAGAATCGCAATGTGGTATGGGGTGTCGTCGATTCGGAATAAAACATCACCCTTTTTGACGAACTGGTTATCCTTAACCAACAGCGTCGTGATACTTCCCGACACCTGAGGGGTAATGCTGACCTGTTCAGCACGAACTTTGCCGTCACGCGTCCAGGGCGACTGCATATAAAAATTCCACATCCACCAGCCCGCAACCAGCGCGAGGGCAAGGACAAACAGGGTGGAAAAGTATTTTAGCGTTTTCAGGGACATATTCACCACGCAGTCAAAACGGCAAGGCCCAGGCTTACGGAGAGGGCAAACAGGGAAAGATCCATCAGCATGGGGTGCCAGATTTCGCCGGAGTACATCCAGTCGCGAAGCAGACGATGCGCGATGAGCCAGAGTATAAAGCCCACCAGAACGGCCTTAAACAGGGGAGGAAAGTAGACTGACGCACCGAAGATCAGGTCCTGAAGGGGTAAACCCTCTGAGCGATGAAAAAACGTCACGGGCAGAAATCCTTTGCAGTGAACAGAATGCCGCGTTGGCTTGTCTTAGTATGATGAAGCATCACGATTCAGTGTAAGTCATACTTTTAAGTTCGATGAATGCAGTATTGCATTTGTTTTGGCAATACAAATGCTGCACACTATTCTAAAATCAGTATAATAACTTAGCAAGCTAATTATAAGGAGATGAAATTGGAATCGCCATTAGGTTCTGATCTGGCAAGGTTGGTACGCGTCTGGCGTGCTCTGATTGACCATCGCCTGAAACCTCTGGAACTCACACAGACGCATTGGGTCACGCTGCACAACATTCATCAGCTGCCGCCCGATCAGTCGCAAATTCAACTGGCAAAAGCGATAGGGATTGAGCAACCGTCGCTGGTGCGCACGCTTGACCAGCTGGAAGAGAAGGGGTTGATCTCGCGGCAAACCTGCGCCAGCGATCGTCGTGCGAAACGGATTAAACTCACCGAGAAAGCGGCGCCTATCATCACGGAAATGGAAGCCGTGATCGCCAAGACGCGCGGTGAAATCCTGTCAGGCGTTTCACCGGCGGAGCTGGAAATGCTCATCAGCCTCATTGGGCGCCTCGAGCAAAACATCCATGAGCTGCAGTCGCGAGACTGACAAACAACAAGGCCTTGCAGCAGCAAGGCCTTTTTTTTACTTAAAGACGACCACACGGTTACGGCCCGTCTCCTTCGCTTCATACATCGCCTTGTCGGCACTTTCCACGCACACTTCTGCGGTTATCGTCGGTGACGTCGCGGTGAACACCCCCATGCTGATGGTGATCGGCTCCGGTAACTGACCGTCGCTGCTAGTCTTATCAAAGCTGCTCAGATGTAACCGTATGCGTTCAGCCACATGGTACGCCGCGTCTGATGAGGTATTGGTCAGCATCAGAACAAACTCCTCGCCGCCGATGCGGGCCGCGATATCCTGCGGGCGCACGGAATCCATCAGCAGGTTGGCGACAAACTGCAGGACTTTGTCGCCCTGAAGATGCCCGTAGGTGTCGTTGATACGCTTGAAGCGATCGAGATCGCTGACGATGACGGAAACAGGGCGGCCGGGGTTGGCGATATCCAGTGCCTGCTTTAATGATTCATAAAAATAACTGCGGTTATACAGGCGCGTGAGCGGGTCGCGAATCGAGTTCTGGTAAGACTGCTGGTATTTAACGTGCGAGTCGCGATACAGCCTGAAGACATCGTAGAGCAAAACAAAAATGAGCAGCAGCGTGGCGACGGTTTCAAATAAGCGGGCGCGATACCAGGAGATATCTTCGGCATGTCCACCCACCAAAAGCATTGAGAGCGTGACGATATAGCAGACGCACAAAAAATTACCGCCCACCCAGAATAAATTGCGTACGCGCGTAATAAACATCAGCGCTGCTAATGTCACTACCCACAGGGCAATTAATGAAACATTAATGAACTGGCTCCAGAGAACCATAAACTGACGGGTTTCATTATCAACCAGGTCAATTGATAAGAGTGGTGAATGACTGGAATAGATCCAGGCTAATCCCACCGCACAGGCCGTAAAGAGAAATTCGCCGCTCACAATCGCGATATGTGCCAATCGGGAAAGGGGATAATTGCGCGTGGTATAAAGTATTGCCGCAACGATGATGAGCACCGCCATTAAAAGATGGCGAAACATATAGTAGATCATCGCATCGTTGTAGTTCACGACGTTGAACTGATAGAGGTCCAGCCAGGCGGGAAAGCTGGACAGCGTTCCGACCATCAGCAATGCCGACCCGGCAAAGGCAAAGGCGATTGCCACCAGATACAGCCGTTTTCTGTCACACCAGTATTTCATCGTCATGAAACAGGCAATAAACAGGTGGAACACCAGCAGAAAAATGGTGAGCGTAGGGAATAAAAGCGGTGAAAAGGAAGGTACCCATTCAACGAGTTTTAAAAACAGAGTTTGTAATATCCCGATGACAGCAATGCAACCGAGGCAGAACGCGATATAACGACTCTTTAGTGAACGACGATTCGCAAGCATATACGTTTTTAACGACTTTATAATGAATTAAGGTGGGGTATTGCGAAGAGTCTAATCAATTAGCGCGCTAAATACTTTGCGCGGAAACAATATATGACGTGGTTAATAATTGATTGGGTGAATATAATTTGTAAATATATTTGTGAGGGTGATGTATATTGTAAATGGATGTGGCCCGATGGCCACATCCATTTTTAATTAACGTGGGGAAACGGTCACCTGACGTCCGTTGCTTGCCAGAACAACGCGCTGGCCTGCAGAGAAGCGGGTGTTGCCTTGTTTCTGTACAACCATGATAGTGCTGCCGTCGTCTTTACGGATTTCCAGCTCTACGCCCTGGGTTTTGTTCATTGCACCCTGAACGCCCTGGCCGGCTACGCCACCTGCAACGGCGCCTGCGGCCGTTGCCAGCGAGCGACCTGTACCGCCACCGACGGTATTACCGAGGAAACCACCCAGAACGGCACCGCCGATTGCACCCATTACGTTGCTTTCATCACCGCCCTGGATCTGTACAGGACGTGCGTTAACAACGGTACCGTAAGTCACGTTCTGAACCTGTTTCGCTTCAGAAGCGCTGTAAACGTCGCCAGAAAGTGAACTGTCATTCACACAGCCAGCCAGAGTTAAACCAATCAGCGAAACGCCCAGTACACGTAAAATCATTTGAATCTCCTGTTCACCAAAAACGCCCGATTGGGGGCATCCGTTATGGCTAAATTATATGGCATAAGGAGCCATAGTTCATATCTTTGCACTAACAATAAGAAAATTGTACTTGAATTTGACTTAACGAGACATAAACAGGGACCGCCTGCGTTACCCGCCTGACATTGTTAAAAAATATTATTGCCGGATGGCAAAGCTGCGCCGTTTATGGTTGAGTGGATATCCTTAGCCCACGCAACGTAAGGAAAGCGCATGAAATCGGGTCGCTACATTGGTGTGATGTCAGGCACCAGTCTGGATGGGGTAGATGTCGTTCTGGCCGCCATTGACGAAAACATGGTGGCACAGCAGGCGAGCCTGACCTGGCCAATCCCCATTTCACTGAAAGAGGATATTCTGAGTATCTGTCAGGGGCAGCAGCTGACCCTTTCCCAGCTTGGACAGCTTGATGTTCGCCTGGGGGCGCTGTTTGCGGATGCGGTACAGGCTTTGATGCAAAAAGAACATCTTCGCCCGCAGGACGTGGTGGCCATCGGCTGTCACGGACAAACTGTCTGGCATGAGCCCGGCGGAGATGCCCCGCACACTCTGCAAATCGGCGATAACAACCAGATTGTGGCGAAGACGGGCGTGACGGTGGTTGGCGATTTCCGTCGTCGCGATATCGCCCTTGGCGGGCAGGGCGCGCCGCTGGTACCCGCGTTCCATCAGGCGTTACTGGCGCACCCAACAGAGCGGCGGATGGTGCTCAACATTGGTGGGATTGCCAACCTGTCGATGCTCATCCCGGGGCAGCCCGTCCGCGGCTACGATACCGGCCCAGGCAATATGTTAATGGATGCCTGGATCTGGCGTCAGTGCGGTCAACCGTATGATAAAAACGCGGAGTGGGCGAGCGAGGGGAAAGTGATTCTTCCGCTGCTGCAGTCGATGCTAAGCGATCCTTATTTTGCCCTTCCGGCCCCTAAGAGCACGGGGCGTGAATACTTCAATTTAGGCTGGCTTGAGCGTCAGCTGGTGCCATTCCCGGCGCTCGCGCCGCAGGATGTCCAGGCGACGCTTGCCGAGCTGACGGCCGTGTCGATCTCCGAACAGGTTCTGCTCAGCGGCGGATGCGAACGCCTGCTGGTGTGCGGCGGCGGAAGCCGCAACCCGCTGGTGATGGCGCGTCTTGCAGGTCTACTACCGGGTACCGAAGTGACCACGACCGATGAGGCTGGCATCAGCGGTGATGATATGGAGGCGCTGGCCTTCGCCTGGCTCGCTTGGCGCACCGTTGCCGGACTGCCGGGCAACCTGCCGTCGGTAACCGGTGCTCGTGAGGCGAGCGTCCTCGGGGCGATTTTCCCGGCAAATCCTCGTCATAATCAGAGTTAACTGAAATTCAGCGCGGCGTGTCGTCGTTAGAATGGAACGAAACAGGAGGGCAGCTATGCCCTCCAGGACCAGGAAAGTCTTCGGAATACGCCCATGAAAAAACTTCTTCTTATTGCCGCGCCTTTATTGCTGTCAGGATGCAGCGTCTATAACCAGCTCCTTGACCGCATGCAGACCGATACGCTGGAGTATCGCTGCGACGAAAAACCGCTGACCGTGAAGCTGAATAACCCACGCCAGGAAGCCAGCTTTGTTTACGACAATAAACTGCTGACGCTGAAGCAGGGCATGTCGGCCTCCGGCGCACGCTATACCGACGGTATTTACGTCTTCTGGTCGAAAGGCGACAGCGCCACGGTCTACAAACGCGACCGCATCGTGCTGAACAATTGCCAGCTTGAAAACCCGAAGCGTTGAGATTTTTACAGGGGCGGCGCACAATAGCGCCACCCACTCTCAATGTCAGCTAACGCCATGTCAGATAACGACGAACTGCAGCAAATTGCGCATCTGCGCCGTGAATACACCAAAGGCGGCCTGCGTCGCCAGGATCTTCCCGCTGAACCCCTCGTGCTTTTTGAACGCTGGCTGAAACAGGCCTGCGAAGCGAAACTTGCCGACCCAACGGCCATGGTGGTCGCGACGGTTGATGAGAACGGTCAACCGTATCAGCGCATCGTTTTGCTCAAGCATTATGACGAGAAAGGCCTGGTGTTCTATACCAACCTTGGCAGCCGCAAAGCGCACCATTTGGAAAACAATCCGCGTATCAGCCTGCTGTTCCCCTGGCACATGCTGGAACGTCAGGTGATGGTCACCGGCAAGGCGGAACGTCTTTCGACGCTGGAAGTGGTGAAGTATTTCCACAGCCGTCCGCGTGACAGCCAGATTGGCGCCTGGGTATCAAAACAGTCCAGCCGAATTTCTGCCCGCGGCGTGCTGGAAAGTAAATTCCTGGAGCTGAAACAGAAGTTCCAGCAGGGTGAAATTCCCCTGCCAAGCTTCTGGGGCGGTTTCCGTATCCCGATTGAGCAGATGGAGTTCTGGCAGGGGGGCGAACATCGCCTGCACGACCGCTTTTTATACCAGCGCGACAATGGCGGCTGGAAAATCGACAGACTGGCACCGTAATCCCCGAAATTTGTTGATTTAAGCGCTAGCGCACACCGCGCTTGCGCTTTATTCTATGGTCCTTTCGCATCAGGCGAAAAGTCGTGTACCGGCAAAGGTGCAGTCGTTTATACATGGAGAATTTGATGGCAAGCAGTAACTTGATTAAACAATTGCAAGAGCGGGGCCTCGTGGCCCAGGTGACGGACGAGGAAGCGTTAGCAGAGCGACTGGCGCAAGGCCCGATCGCGCTCTATTGCGGCTTCGACCCCACCGCTGACAGCTTGCATTTGGGGCATCTTGTTCCATTGTTATGCCTGAAACGCTTCCAGATGGCGGGCCATAAGCCTGTTGCCCTGGTGGGCGGCGCGACCGGTCTGATTGGTGACCCAAGCTTTAAAGCCGCTGAGCGTAAACTGAATACCGAAGATACCGTGCAGGAGTGGGTGGATAAGATCCGCAAACAGGTTGCACCGTTCCTCGACTTCAACTGTGGTGATAACGCCGCCATTGCCGCGAACAACTACGACTGGTTTGGTGGCATGAACGTGCTGACCTTCCTGCGTGATATCGGCAAGCACTTCTCTGTTAACCAGATGATTAACAAAGAGGCCGTGAAGCAGCGTCTGAACCGCGACGACCAGGGTATCTCCTTTACCGAGTTCTCCTACAACCTGCTGCAGGGTTATGACTTTGCCTGCCTGAACAAACTGCATGGCGTTTCCCTGCAGATTGGCGGTTCCGATCAGTGGGGTAACATCACCTCCGGTATCGACCTGACCCGTCGCCTGCACCAGAATCAGGTCTTCGGTCTGACCGTTCCGCTGATCACCAAGGCCGACGGCACCAAATTTGGTAAAACCGAAGGCGGCGCGGTGTGGCTCGATCCGAAGAAAACCAGCCCGTACAAATTCTACCAGTTCTGGATCAACACGGCGGATGCCGATGTTTACCGCTTCCTGAAGTTCTTCACCTTTATGGACATTGAAGAGATCAACGCGCTGGAAGAAGAAGACAAGAACAGCGGTAAAGCGCCGCGCGCTCAGTACGTGCTGGCGGACGAAGTGACCAAACTGGTTCACGGTGAAGAAGGTCTGGCCGCGGCAAAACGCATTACCGCAAGCCTGTTCAACGGTACCCTGAGCGATCTGAGCGAAGCGGACTTCGAACAGCTGGCGCAGGACGGCGTGCCGATGGTTGAGATGGAGAAAGGGGCTGACCTGATGCAGGCGCTGGTGGACTCTGAGCTCCAGCCTTCCCGCGGTCAGGCGCGTAAAACCATCGCGTCCAACGCTATCACCATCAACGGTGAGAAACAGGCCGACCCGGAATACACCTTCGTTGACGGTGACCGTCTGTATGGTCGCTACACGCTGCTGCGTCGCGGCAAGAAGAACTACTGCCTTGTCTGCTGGAAGTAATTAACAGTCTCCAGGGGGCGTGGGAAACCACGCCCCTTTTTGTTTTTTCAGGGTTTGGTAAGAAAAAAATGAAGAACATCCTCGCCATTCAGTCCCACGTTGTTTTTGGACACGCTGGTAATAGCGCTGCGGAATTCCCGATGCGTCGCCTCGGCGTCAACGTCTGGCCCCTTAATACCGTGCAGTTCTCTAACCACACGCAATACGGCAAATGGACCGGCTGCGTGATGCCGCCTTCGCACCTCACCGAGGTTGTGCAGGGTATTGCCGATATCGACCAGCTCAAACGCTGTGACGCCGTGCTGAGCGGTTACCTCGGCTCAGCGGAGCAGGGGGAGCATATCCTCGGCATCGTGCGCCAGGTGAAAGCCGCAAACCCGTCGGCAAAATACTTCTGCGACCCCGTCATGGGCCATCCGGAGAAAGGCTGCATCGTGGCGCCCGGCGTTGCAGAGTTTCACGTCCGCCACGCGCTGCCCGCCAGCGATATCATTGCGCCAAACCTGGTCGAACTCGAAATTCTCTGCGAGCGTCCGGTTAACAGCGTAGAAGAGGCGGTAAGCGCGTCTCGTGAACTGATCGCTCAGGGGCCTGAAGTTGTGCTGGTAAAACACCTTGCGCGCGCAGGGCTGAGCCAGGACCGTTTTGAGATGCTTCTGGTGACGAAAGATGACGCCTGGCATATCAGCCGTCCGCTGGTGGATTTTGGCCACCGCCAGCCGGTTGGGGTAGGGGATGTCACCAGCGGTCTGCTGTTGGTGAAATTACTGCAAGGGGCGACGATACGTGACGCGCTGGAGCACGTTACCGCGGCGGTGTACGAAATCATGATTGCGACGAAAGAGATGCAGGAATATGAACTGCAGGTGGTTGCGGCACAGGATCGTATCGCGAAGCCGGAGCACTATTTCAGCGCAACCCGGTTATAACCGGCCAAAACGTGTAGGCCGGGTAAGCGTCAGCGCCACCCGGCAACACAAGCCGCTCGGTTAATTCAAACCTTCCGCTTTCAGCGCCGCAGCCACCGCAGGGCGCTCTGCCACGCGTTTCATATACGATGCGATATGGTCTAACCCTTCCAGGTTCAGCTTAACCGCGCGCGCCCAGCGCAGCACGGTGAACAGGTACGCATCGGCTATCGTAAAGCGCGAACCCGCAATCCACTGATCGTCTTTCAGCGATGCGTTAACGTACTGCAGCTTTTTCTCAAGAAGCGCGCGCAGGGTCGGTTTGAACTCCTCTGGCGTATCCGGGCGGAACAGCGGCGTAAACCCTTTGTGCAGCTCGGTCGCAATGTAGTTCAGCCATTCCAGCGTTTTATAGCGAGAAATGGTACTGACCGGTGCCAGCAGATGGCGATCGGGTACGCTATCGGCCAGGAACTGCATAATCGCCACGCCTTCGGTCAGCAGAGTACCGTCATCCAGCAGGAGCGCCGGAACTTGTCCTTTCGGGTTGATGGCAAGAAAATCATCACCGTTTTCCAGACGTTTTTTCATCAGATCAACGCTATCCAGCGTAAAATCTTTGCCGCTCTCGCGCAGGGTGATATGGGAAGCAAGAGAGCACGCGCCCGGTTTGTAGAACAGTTTCATCGGTAACTCCTTTTTGCTGAGGTTCCAGCTATGTTAGTGCCCAAACGGATAAAAAAAAAGCCGCTAATGCATTAGCGGCTTCTGGTCAGTCGTTTCTCACGGAAATCACGCGGTAGCGGTGTTGGTCGCTTTAGCGGTCTTGTCGTCGTCCTGAGTCATACGGTTCAGTTTCGGTGCGGTCAGCAGCATCAGAACCGCAATAACCGCAGTCGCGATACCAATCTGCATGAACACGGTGCCGTACACGTTCAGGGAAAGCAGTGGGTCAGTCACGTTTTCCGGAACCGCCATCAGGTTAGCAATCTTACCTGCAATGATTGCCGCACCCGCAGTGGTCAGGAACCAGCTACCCATAATGAAGCCCATCAGACGCTGCGGCACCAGCTGTGCAACCATTGCCAGGCCCAGACCGGAGATCATCAGTTCGCCGATAGACTGCAGCGCGTAGCTCAGGATCAGCCAGTTAACGGACACGATACCGGCGTCGGTGGCAAATTTGGTACCCAGCGGCAGCACCAGGAAGGCGCAAGAACACAGCACCATGCCCACGGCGAACTTGTGCGGCATTGGCAGACGGTCGCCCATCTTGTTATAGATAGCGGCCAGAATCGGGGAACCAATCATGATCCAGAACGGGTTCAGAGCCTGGAACTGCTCAGGTTCGAACGCGATACCGAGGATTGAATGTTCAACGTTACGGATAGCGAAGAAGTTCAGGGAAGTTGGCATCTGGCTGTACAGCACGAAGAAGATAATCGCTTCCAGCATCAGAATGAACGCCACAATCATCTTACGACGGGCAGCCCCCTGCATGGCGAATGCTTCTTTCGCAAAGATAATCACGATACCCAGCGCAACCACGCCCAGAACGGCACGTGCGATACCCTGGTTGTGCAGCAGCCAGGTGGCGATTGCCGCGAGGACAACAACGCCCACGATGGTGGCCAGCAGTTTGCCCATGTGCACTGGCTCGAAGTCAGGTTTTGAACCGTAGTCTTTAACCCAGCTGCGGCAGAACAGGAAGTTCACCACGGTGATCAGCATACCCACGAAGCTCAGCGCAAACGCCACGCTCCAGCCGAATTTCGCCGCGAGCCATGGGGTTGCCAGCATCGAGAAGAACGAACCGATGTTGATGGACATGTAGTACATGGTAAATGCACCGTCCAGGCGCGGATCGTCTTTGTTGTAGCAGGTAGAAAGCAGGGAGGACGGGTTCGCTTTGAACAGACCGTTACCGACGGCAATCGTCGCCATACCCATATACACGACAGCGGCATCATGCCCTGACCATGCAACCAGACCATAGCCAACCGCCAGAACAATGGCGCCCAGCATGATGACACGTTTCGTTCCGAGAACTTTATCACCCAGCCAGCCGCCAATAGCGACCAGACCGTACACCAGAGCACTGAAGGAGGAGAACAGCGTGATGGAATCGGCTTCGGACATACCCAGCTGTTTTACCAGGTAAACCGCCATGATCCCTTGCAGGCCGTAATAACCAAAACGCTCCCATAACTCGATAGAGAAGATGAGATAGAACGCTTTAGGCTGTTTAAAAGCGTTAAGACTCACGCTTTCATCTGTTGGTTTATTGTTTGCAGTAGACACATATACCTCTTTTTTTACATCCCATATTAACGGGGGTGTTCATAGCGTGATGGCCGTAGCCCATACGCCTTATAGTTATATTGGGAGGAGAAACGGCGGGTAATGTTCACTATCCTGTCCCATCTGGCAATACGTTTGTAATAATCTGTTACATATATCTGGGGTGGTATAATCGTCGGTTCATATAAATGTTATTCAGCGTTAAATTTCATACCATGAGCAAAGGTAGTTTTTTCGACTGGCAATAACCCTCCCTGACGGGCTTTTGGCGATATGTTCTGCTATTTGCCGCTTCATGCAGTGATATAGCCCATATTCTGAAAAATAGCTGGTCTTATCTTCGGCAAGATAAGAGGAGTATCTTGTCAGACAAAGGGTTTAGGCGGATTTTGACAACAAAAACTCAACATGAAGTTATCAGGGTGATCGCGATCACAGATATATAGAAATTTTTGGCTATAAAAAAAGTATTAACCTGTTTGAGCGTTAAACAGCCGAACAAGTGACAGGTCAGAGGAAGCGAAAGACGGACAAATAACGGCCAAAAGAAGAACGTTCGATAGCCCTTCTTTTGACATGGGATTGCGACGATCAGGGATATACTTTTTCTTTGTATTCGCAGAGATCTTCAATAATGCAGGAGCCGCAGCGAGGCTTACGGGCAATACAGGTATAACGGCCGTGCAGAATCAGCCAGTGATGGCAATCAACCTTAAATTCGGCTGGAACCACTTTTAGCAGCTTCTCTTCGACCTGCTCGACGTTTTTCCCCGGCGCGAAGTTAGTCCGGTTAGACACGCGAAATATATGCGTATCCACGGCGATAGTGGGCCAGCCAAACGCGGTGTTGAGCACCACGTTCGCGGTTTTACGCCCCACGCCCGGTAAGGCCTCCAGCGCGGCGCGGTCCTCCGGCACTTCGCCTCCGTGCTGTTCCAGCAGGATCCGGCAGGTTTTAATGACGTTCTCAGCTTTGCTGTTAAACAGGCCGATGGTTTTGATATAGGACTTCACGCCTTCCACGCCCAGCTCCAGCATGGCTTTCGGCGTATTGGCGACCGGATAGAGCAGGGCAGTGGCTTTATTGACGCTCACATCGGTAGCCTGCGCGGAGAGCAACACGGCGATCAGCAGCTCAAACGGGGAGGTAAAATTCAGCTCCGTCGTCGGGTGCGGGTTCTCGTCCCGCAGACGGGTCAGGATCGCAATGCGCTTTTCTTTATTCATGAAGCCTTCTCGGGTGTCCCTTCCATAACGCTACGCTCAGCCGCGCGGCGCTTACGTTTCTCATCAATCAGGTATTTTATCGCCAGCATCATGCCAAGGCCAATAAATGCGCCAGGCGGCAGCATCGCCAGCAGGAATGGCGTATCGGTGTGGAACACTTCAACGCGTAGCGCTTTGGCCCAGCCGCCGAGCAGCGCATCTGCGCCGTCAAACAGCGTACCGTTTCCGAGGATCTCGCGCAGCGAGCCCAGCACGAACATGGCGCACGTGGCACCCATGCCAATGGAAAATCCATCCAGCGCCGACATGGCGGGGCTGTTTTTCACCGCGAAGGCTTCCGCCCGCCCGACGACGATACAGTTGGTGACGATAAGGGGAATAAAGATCCCGAGCGACTGGTACAGGCCGAACGCGTAGGCGTTAATCAGCATCTGGACGATACTGACCACCGACGCAATGATCATGACGTAAATCGGAATACGAATTTCCGACGGCGTCCAGCGGCGCAGGGCGGAGATGGAGAGGTTGGTCAGGGTCAGCACCAGCGTGGTTGCCAGACCCAGACCGAGCGCGTTGGTGGCGGTGGACGTTACCGCCAGCAGTGGGCACATTCCCAGAAGCTGTACCAGCGCGGAGTTGTTCTTCCACAACCCCTGGACAATAACCTCTTTAACCTGGCTCATGATTACTCCCCACAGGCCGGAAGATTGTTGATTTGCGCGGGCAGCGTTTCAGCATACAGCCCGGCTCGTTTTACGGCGTTCACCACGGCGCGCGGCGTGATGGTCGCGCCGGTGAACTGGTCGAACTCGCCGCCGTCTTTCTTCACCGCAAACGCGGTGTCACCTTCGCCATGGATAACTTTACCGGCGAAGTGCAAAATCCAGTCGCTCAGCCGGGTTTCAATTTTATCGCCAAGACCCGGCGTCTCATGGTGTTCCGTCACGCGTGTGCCCAGTATCGTGCCGGTGAAATCGCTGCCGACAAGTAGTTGAATGGCGCCGGAATAGCCGTCGGGCGCCGTCGCTTCCATCACTGTACCTACCGGTTTATCCCCTTTGCGGGCGATAAAGACACGGTGCGCGCCTTTCCCAAGCTGCGGCGCGTCTACCACAAAGCAGCTTTTTTGCAGGTCATTATCGTAGAAATCTGACGGGATCACCTGATCGAAGAGCGCCTTTTGCTGCTTTGAAGCCTGCTCTTCGATGGTCGTTTTGGTCAGCGCATTAACCAGTGCCGTCAGCCCCGTCAGGACCGCGGCGAAGACAGCCAGCGTAACGCCGTGTTTTTGCATCGTTTTTAACATGGCGAAACCCTTAGCGATGGCCGTACACGCGCGGGCGCGTGTAATAGTCGATGAGCGGAACGGTAATGTTGGCAAGCAGGACGGCAAACGCCACGCCGTCCGGGTAACCGCCAAAGCTGCGGATGAGCCATACCAGCAGGCCCGCCAGCGCGCCGAAGATCAGGCGGCCGCGGTTAGTCGTTGACGCCGTAACCGGATCCGTCAGGATAAAGAAGGCACCTAGCATGGTCGCACCGGAGAGCAAATGCATCTGCGGGCTGGCCAGGGATTCAGGAGAGAAGACCCATCCCAGCGTCGCGCAAACCGCCAGCGTCACGAGGAAGCTGACCGGAATATGCCAGCGAATGGCTTTCTGCTGCAGCAGGAACAGGCCGCCCAGCAGATACGCCAGGTTGACCCACTGCCAGCCCGCGCCCGCCAGCACGCCGCTGTAGATCGCGGATTTCATGATCTGCTCAACGCTGTGCCCGGCATGCAGGGATGTTTTAAAGGTATCGAGAGGCGTCGCCTGGCTGATACCGTCCACGCCCATGCGCAGCGCGTTCATATCAGCGCCGAGCGCCGTCTGGCCGGTAAAGATAACGTGCAGGGCATCCATAAAGCCCGGAACCGTGGCGGCAATCTCGTGCGGCGGGAGCCAGCTGGTCATCTGCACCGGGAAGGAGATCAGCAGCACCACGTAGCCAATCATCGCCGGGTTAAACGGGTTATGGCCCAGGCCACCATACAGCTGTTTGGCAATAATCACGGCGAAAACGGTCCCGAGAACCACCATCCACCACGGTGCAAACGGCGGGATACTGATGGCCAGCAGCAGGCCGGTCAGCAGCGCGGAGTTGTCGGCAAGAATGCGGGAGACAGCCGCCTTGCGCAGCTTAAGCACAAGGGCTTCCGCCGCCAGGGCGCTGGCACAGCCCAGGATTATCTGGAACAGGGTTCCCCAGCCGAAAAACCAGCACTGAACGGCAATGCCCGGCAGCGCCGCCAGGCAGACCAGCATCATGATGCGCGATGTCTGGCGCTGATTGTGGGTGTAAGGGGAGCTTGCGATTCTGAAAACCATTTAATCCTCGTTAACTGCTTGCTGTGCGGCTTTCTTCGCCTGAACGCGCGCAATGGCGGCGGCAACGGCGGCCTTGCGCGGGTCATCGTTGGCGGCCTGCGGTTGCTCTTCCTGCTGCGCCGCCTTACGGGCTTTGGCGCGGGCAATGGCCGCTTCGACGGCGGCTTTGCGCGGGTCGACCGGTGCTTCGGGTTCTGCCGCAGGGGCCTGCTGCGCTGCTTTGCGCGCTTTGGCGCGGGCAATCGCCGCTTCAACGGCCGCTTTGCGTGGATCGACCGCATCCTGCTCGACGACCACGCTTTGCTCACCGGCTTTGCGGGCTTTGGCCCGGGCTATTGCTGCCTCAACGGCGGCTTTACGCGGGTCGACCTCAGCATCAGCCTGGACCGTTTGCGCTTTTTCAGCCTGACGGGCGCGCGCTGCGGCCTTACGTGCTTCACGCGCGGCGATGGCTTCGCTGTTATCAGGTTTCTCACCCGCCGGGATCACCACAGGCTGTGCCGCGGTCGCTTTTTTCTCACGAACGCGCGCCAGCGCGGCGTTAATGGCATCCTGATCTTTTTCGGCAGGCTGAACGGCGGCCTGCTTATGGCGTTCCTGACGGGCGACTTTTTCGCGTTCCAGTCGCGCCTGGCGCGCTTCGAAGCGCGCTTTGGCTTCCGCAGCGCGTTTTTCTTCCATTGAGATGGCATAAATCTCAGCCTTCTCCTGGCGGAAATACTGCACCAGCGGGATGTTGCTCGGGCAGACCCAGGCGCAGGCGCCGCATTCGATGCAGTCGGCCAGGTTATGGGCTTTTGCCTTGTCGTGCAGCTGGCCTTTGCTGTACCAGTACAGCTGCTGCGGCAGCAGGTCCGCCGGGCAGGCATCGGCGCAGGCGCTACAGCGGATGCAGCCTTTCTCTTCCTGCTCTTCGCCCATCTCGGTCGGGGAAGGTGCGAGCAGACAGTTGGTGATTTTCACTACCGGAACGTCCAGCCACGGCAGGGTAAAGCCCATCAGCGGGCCGCCCATGATCACCATCTGGTCGCTGCCCGGGCAAAACTCAGCCTGCTCCAGCAGATGACGCACCGGCGTACCCAGACGCGCCCAGACGTTGCCCGGACGAGAAATCGATTCCCCGGTCAGCGTCACCACGCGCTCGGTTAACGGTTCGCCGTCAATCACCGCGCGCTTCACGGCATACGCGGTGCCGACGTTTTGCATCAGCACGCCGATATCCGAAGAGCGTCCGCCGTGCGGGACCTGCTTGCCGGTGAGAATTTGCGTCAGCTGTTTTGCGCCGCCAGAAGGGTACTTGGTCGGGATAACGCGCAGGCTAATATCGTGACTGCCCGCCAGCACGGCGCGCAGCATGGAAATAGCCTGCGGTTTATTGTCTTCGATACCAATCAGCACTTCCCGCGGCTGCAGAATGTGCGCAAGAATGCGGATGCCTTCCACCACCTGGGCGGCACAGTCCTGCATCAGACGATCGTCGGCGGTGATATACGGCTCGCACTCGGCGGCGTTGATAATCAACGTCTGAATGTTATCGCCACCGCCGCGCAGCTTGACGCCGGTCGGGAAGCCCGCGCCACCCAGCCCGGCGACGCCGAACTGATGAATTCGCTCGATAAGCGCTTCGCGGCTGTGGGCGCGGTAATCGCTCCAGCCGTCACGGTCAATCCAGCGGTCTTCGCCGTCGGCTTCAATAATAACGCTCAGTTCTGAGAGCGCGGACGGATGCGCCACCGTATGCGGGGCAATGGCGACCACCTTACCCGAGGTTGGCGCGTGGACCGGCAGCATGCGTCCGCGACCAAAGGTCAGCGGCTGGCCGCGAAGAACCGTATCGCCTTCTTTCACGCACAGCTCACCCTCAGCGCCAATATGCTGCTTGAGCGGCATAACGTAACGCGTCGCCAGCGGAATTTGACGCAGCGGCGTGCCGTTGGACTGGGTTTTCATTTCCGGTGGATGAATACCGCCGTCAAAGTCCCAGATCTTCTCTTTTCTGAAAGCAGAAAATAACTTAAGCATGTTGTTCCACAGGAATATTGCGAACCGGAATGGTTTGAAGATCCCACTTCCAGCTTTCGGTAGTCGTTTCAACCGGGCGCAACTCGATACATTGCGTCGGGCAGGGGGCCACGCAGAGGTTACAGCCGGTGCAGAGGTCCGCCACGACGGTGTGCATAGCGCGGGTTGCGCCCACAATGGCATCAACCGGGCAGGCCTGAATACATTTGGTGCAGCCGATGCAGTTTGCCTCGTCGATCACGGCCAGGGCTCGGACCGGCTCCTGCACGTCCGCATCGCCGTCAACGGGCTGCGGATCAACGTTAAGCAGGGTCGCGATTTTCAGCATCACCGCTTCGCCGCCGGGGGCGCAGCGGTTAATTTTTTCACCCTGAATCCCAACCGCTTCGGCATAGGGGCGGCAGCCGGGGTAGCCACACTGCCCGCACTGGCTTTGCGGCAGAAGCTCATCAATTTTCTCAACAACAGGATCGTCCTCTACCGCGAAACGGCGGGAGGCGTAACCCAGGATAAGGCCAAACACCAACCCCAGAACGCTGATAGAGGCGATGGCAATCCAGATAGCATTCATTACAACTTCACCAGACCACTAAAGCCCATAAAGGCCAGAGACATTAAACCTGCGGTCACCAGCGCAATCGCGTTACCGCGGAAGGGCGCAGGAATATCCGCTGCTGCCAGGCGCTCGCGAATGGAGGCGAACAGCACCATGACCAGGGAGAAACCGACTGCCGCAGAAAAACCATACAGCGCCGACTGCATAAAGTTATGGCCAAGGTTGATGTTCAGCAGCGCTACGCCGAGAACGGCGCAGTTGGTGGTGATCAGCGGCAGGAAGATACCCAGCAGGCGATAAAGCGCCGGGCTGGTTTTGCGCACCACCATTTCGGTAAATTGCACCACCACCGCGATAACCAGAATAAAGGCCAGCGTACGAAGATAGGTTAACCCCAGCGGGATGAGGATCCAGGTATCGATCCACCACGCGCAGATGGACGCCAGCGTCATCACGAAGGTCGTCGCCAGCCCCATACCCATTGCCGTTTCCAGCTTTTTGGAAACGCCCATAAACGGGCACAGGCCAAGGAACTTCACCAGAACGAAGTTGTTAACCAGCACGGTGCCGACAAAGAGCAGTAAGTAATCGGTCATTATTTAGCCTGAAATAAAAAAGCCGCCTATTATCGGACAAACCAACGCAGGCGACAACAGGTTATCTGTAGGGTTATTACGGGTTCACGAAGGTGTTTTTCACCCGCGTCGAACGTTTGAAATAGGGCACCAGCAGCGCCGCGGCCAGCAGTGGGAAAAGCAGCTGACGAACGGCCAGAGCGTCTGAAACGGGCGAAAAAGCAAAGGCTTTCACCGCCAGCAGGACCGAAATCAGCAGCCAGATGATGTAATGCTTCGGCACACTCTTGCGGCGCTTAAAGAAGGCAATGGTCAGCCACAGCGTGTAGTACCACATTCCAATTGCGAAAACGAACGACACAAACCACATCGCAATATTCAGCACGCTTTGCGACATCAGGGTCTGGATGGCGTGAGGGGTAACCAGTGCGGTGGTATACAGCAGCAGCGCAAGTGATGCGCTTAATAAGGCAACCAGCAGCCATGCCAGTGGGGCGATTAACCAGCCTCCAATGCGTTCTCCAGGCGTTGCGGTCATGAACTCTCCCATAATCTGCGCGAAATGTTGTACAGCCAGTTTGCAGGGCGGAGAGTATATAACATTTCGCGCGGATGGCTACTTTCTTATAAAACGTAACGCCACACGGACTTAGGCACTTCACCGACGTTGAACAAACGACCACCGGAAACCAGCTCCGCACGGCGATGATCGGCGGCGCGATACATATTAATGATGTCCTGATTATCCGACAGGGTGTAGTTCAGATGGTCAAACAGTTTTTCCAGGCTCTCAAGCGAATTGATCTTGCGAAATTTTAATAAATAGTCCTGAACTGTCATATTAATAAGTTTCCATATAAAAGTGAGTAATACCAGTTAAGGTAATTCGTTCGAATAATAAACGGATTAATAAAGACGTAAACAGCCCACTCAGGTAATGCGACGAAATTAGGAGTTTTCTTTGCTGAAATTCAGGCATCAGACGATGCCTGGAAGAGAAGGTTAACCGTGTTCACCAGGGCTGGCAATAAGTAACTGACATATTATGTCACTCTTTATTGCAGTAACCGGTTACTTAGGTTGGGCGACTGTGACAGGCTCCGGCGGCTGGTAGTTATCGATATGACTGGCAACGCCCAGCAAAATGACCGAAACCCCAAGGACAATCCATCCCGCTAATTCAATGATTCGATTAATAATTGACGTCATGATTCGTAATTGTACTTTATCCATAAATACAGGGCGCAAATGTTACAGCGACGTTTCCCCGACGGCAAGCGCTTTGGGAACGGTTCCCTTAAACAAAATCAGTAGGTTAATACTATGTAACAAAAACAACCCGTACAACCTGCTATTTTAAGTCATATGGCACATTATTAATCTGTGGTCATGTCAGGTTAGCCAGTGTGAAATAAGAACGTCATAAAAGAGGATGGCACTATGAGTGATAATATCCGCGTCGGGCTTATCGGCTACGGGTACGCGAGCAAAACGTTTCATGCGCCTCTGATAGCCGGGACGCCAGGGATGGCGCTGGCGGCGGTATCCAGCAGCGATGCCGCTAAAGTCCATGCCGACTGGCCCTCCGTGCCGGTTGTCTCTGAACCTAAACACCTTTTCAACGATCCAAATATTGATTTGATCGTCATCCCCACGCCGAACGACACCCACTTTCCGCTGGCAAAGGCCGCGCTGGAAGCCGGTAAGCACGTGGTTGTCGATAAGCCCTTTACCGTCACGCTGTCTCAGGCTCGCGAGCTGGATGCGCTGGCAAAGAGCCTGGGCAGGCTGCTGTCGGTGTTCCATAACCGCCGCTGGGACAGCGACTTTCTGACGGTAAAAAGGCTTCTCAGCGAGGGCACGCTAGGGGAGATCCTCTTTTTTGAATCGCACTTTGACCGCTTCCGACCGCAGGTAAGAAACCGCTGGCGCGAGCAGGCCGGTCCGGGCAGCGGTATCTGGTACGATTTAGCCCCGCATCTGCTCGATCAGGCCGTCAATCTTTTTGGTCTGCCGGTGAGCATGACGGTCGATCTGGCCCAGCTCCGGCCCGGAGCGCAGACGACCGATTACTTCCACGCGGTGCTCAGCTACCCGCAGCGGCGGATTGTGCTACACGGCACGATGGTCGCGGCCGCAGAATCGGCCCGCTATATCATTCACGGCACGCGCGGGAGCTACGTGAAGTTTGGTCTCGATTCGCAGGAGGACCGACTGAAAAGCGGTGAACGTTTGCCGCAGGAAGACTGGGGCTATGATATGCGCGACGGCGTGGTAACGCGGGTTGAAGGTGAAGAGCTGGTAGAGGAGACCTTGCTGACGATCCCGGGGAACTATCCGGCCTATTATGCGGCCATCCGCGATGCGCTGAACGGCACGGGAGAGAATCCGGTTCCGGCCAGCCAGGCGATTCAGATTATGGAGCTGATTGAGCTGGGTATCGAATCTGCCAAACATCGCGCCACGCTCTGTCTGGCATAAGTTTAAACGTTTTGTAGGCCGGGTAAGCGTCAGCGCCACCCGGCAACGGTGTTAACCGCGAGCCACTTTATCTTTCAGCGTCTGCTTCTCTTCAGGCGTCAGGAAGGCAATTTCCAGCCCGTTGATCTGCGCCTGACGGATCTGCTCGCGGCTCAGACCCGCCTGCGGTGCGGCGGTGTTGTACTCGTGGATGATATCCACGCCCTGTACCGCCGGATCGTCGGTGTTCAGCGAGGCCAGCACGCCGTGCTCGAGGAACGTTTTCAGCGGATGATGTGCCAGCGTTGCCACGGTGCTGGTCTGAATGTTAGACGTCAGGCACGACTCAATCCCGATACGCTGCTCCGCCAGGAAATCCATCAGGGCGCGATCTTCTACCGCCTTCACGCCGTGACCGATACGCTCGGCGCCCAGCTCGCGGATGGCCTGCCAGATGCTTTCCGGGCCTGCCGCTTCACCTGCGTGCACGGTAATGTGCCAGCCGGCATCGCGCGCGCGGTTGAAGTGGGAGAGGAACAGACTGCCCGGGAAGCCCAGCTCGTCGCCGGCGAGGTCGACGGCGGTGATGGCATCGCGATGGGCCAGCAGCGCTTCCAGCTCCTGCAGGCAGGCGGCTTCGCCGAACGTGCGGCTCATAATGCCAATCAGACGGGCCTGAACGTCGAAGGTTTTACACCCTTCACGGACGCCTTCAATGACGGCTTCCACCACGCCTGCAACGGGCAGGTTGTGGGTCATCGCCATGTAGCCCGGCGAGAAGCGCAGCTCGACGTAATGCAGGCCGTTACGTGCCGCATCTTCAATGTTCTCAAACGCCACGCGGCGGCAGGCATCCAGCGAGGCCAGCATCTTCACGCCCCAGTCGAGTTTGCTCAGGAAGCTGACCAGGTCCGGTTCATTGGAGGTCACCTGTACGTGCGGGATCAGCGACTCAAGCGTCTGCGCTGGGAGCGTTAAATTGAACTGGCGGCCAAGATCGAGGATGGTTTGGGCACGAATGTTACCGTCAAGGTGACGATGAATATCAGTTAAAGGCAGGCGTGTATCAATCATGGTCGCACTCTTTTCTGGTTAAAGTGCGCCATATTATAAAAACAAAACGGGGTAAAAAGCTATTTGCGCAAGGGAATATTCCGTTGCGCAAATTGATTACAGGAGTGCGTTAATCCCGGCGATGAGGCGTTGAACGCCTTGTTCCAGCTTGCTGCGCGGGCAGCCCGCATTCAGGCGAACAAAGCCATTTCCCTCTTTGCCGTAGGTATATCCCGGCATGATGGCGACCTTTTGCTGCTCGATCAGCACTTTTTGCAGCGCCCGATCGTCAATATTCAGCGGGCGCAGGTCAATCCAGGCCAGATAGGTCGCTTCCGGCGGCTGCCAGTTCAGATTCGGAAAAGCGCCGTTTAATTCGCGAGCGATATACAACAAATTCTCTTCCAGATAACCCCGCAGGGCATCCAGCCACGGCGCTCCCTGCTGGTAGGCGGCGATATGCGCCGTTAGCGCCAGCACGGAAGGGGAAGAGAGCCCGTCCCGGCCTTTTAGCGCGCTGAGATAACCGTTACGGCTCTCTTCATCGCCAATCAGGCCGTAAGCGCCCGTCAGCGCCGGAATATTAAAGCTTTTCGAGCCGGAGGTGAGAAGCGCCCATTTGCCGCGCGCCACCACGTTCCACGGCGTGTGACGATGCTCACCCCACACCATATCCATATGGATTTCATCGCTGATAACCGCCACGTCATAACGCGCGCACAGCTCCGCCATCTGCGTCAGTTCCTCCCGCGTCCAGACCTTGCCGGTCGGGTTTTGCGGGCTGCACAGCAGCAAAATTTTGTTTTCAGGTTTCGCCAGGGCTGCTTCCAGCGCAGCCATATTTCCCTGCCAGCCAGTTGCATGCTTTTCCATCTCGACGGGCACCACATGACGCGCATTGCCTTCAATGGCTTTGTAAAACGCATCGTATGCCGGGGTGTGTACCACCACGCCGTCGCCGGGGTTTGACCAGAGGCGAATCAGCTCTGACACCATGTAAATGACGGAAGGGCCATAAACAATCGATTCGGTCTCAATCTGGCTATGAAAGCGCTGCTGGAACCAGTGCGCGACGGCGGCGAGAAACTCATCGTTCTTCCAGCGGCTGTAGCCCAACACGCCGTGATTGATGCGCTGGTGCAGCGCGTCGGTAATGCAGGGTGCGGTGGCGAAATCCATATCCGAGATGGTGAAGGGCAGCAGGTCGGCCGCGCCAAAGCGGTCGGCGACGTAGTCCCACTGCGTACACCAGGTGCCGTGTCGATCCACGACGGTAGAGAAATCAAACATGACGTTAATCCTTAAAGTAAAACCCCCTCATGAGAGGGGGCTGAGGCATCAGGCTTCTACTGTTCGCATCAGGGTGGCCAGCTCATCCTTCACCGACTGTACCTGCGGGCCGATAACCACCTGCAAATTGTGCTGATTTAACTGTACCACGCCAATGGCCCGGTTGGCTTTCAGGGCGTTGGTATCCACTTTTGACATATCCGCCACCGACAGACGCAGGCGGGTAATGCAGTTATCCAGAGAGGTGATGTTATCTGCACCGCCCAGCGCCGCCAGAATGGCCGGGGTGTTATAGCCGGATTTGCCCACGGTCCCGGCAACCGCCTGTTCAACGCTGCTCGCCGTTTCAACATCGCGGCCGGGCGTTTTCAGGTTAAAGCGGGTGATGGCGAAGCGGAAGATACCGTAATACACCGCAAACCAGATAGCCGCCACGACCGGCACCAGATACCACTTGGTGGACAGGCCGTGCAGGATGCCGAACACCACGAAGTCAATCACGTTGCCGTCGGTATTGCCGATGGTCACGCCCAGCACCGCCATCACGGTAAAGCCCAGACCGGTCAGCACCGCGTGGATGAGGTACAGCACCGGCGCGACGAACAGGAACAGGAACTCGATTGGCTCGGTGGTACCGCCCACGACGCAGGCGATCACGCCGGAAATCAGCAGGCCTTTAATTTTATGACGGTTTTCCGGGCGCGCGCAGTGGTACATCGCCAGCGCGGCACCCGGCAGGCCGCCGAGGAAGGCAGGCATTTTACCCTGAGACAGGAAGCGGGTGGCGCTTTCGGAGAAGCCGTGGGTGGTCGGGCAGCTCAGCTGCGCCTGGAAGATGGTCAGCGCACCGCTCACGTCGTGACCGCACACCTCCATCGTCCCGCCCGCTTCGGTGAAGCGAATCAGGGCCACCAGGATATGCTGCAGGCCAAACGGCAGGAGCAGACGCTCGCCGGTGCCGAAGATCATCGGACCAAAATCTCCCGCGCCGTTGATGATACGGCCAATGCCGTTGATGCCCATTGCAAAGACCGGCCAGATCAGCGGAATGATCAAACCAAACAGGCCCATCACCACCAGGGTGATAATCGGCACGAAGCGGGTACCGCCGAAGAAGGCCAGGGCATCCGGCAGGCGGATATTGTGGAAGCGCTCGTGCAGCATCCAGATAATTACACCCGCGATCACTGCCCCGAGGATACCGGTATCAATAGACTGGATGCCAATCACGCTCTGAATGTTGTTGGCTTTCAGCACGGCAGCGTCGGTGGTCGGCAGAATGCCTTTCGCAGTCAGCCAGAAGTTAACCGCGAGGTTCATCACCGCGTAACCGACAAAACCGGCAAATGCCGCGACGCCTTTATTTTCGCGCGCCAGGCCCAGCGGGATGGCGATGCAGAACATGACGGGCAGGAAGCTAAACGCAAAGGAGCCGACTTTACTCATCCAGATAAAGATCGCCTGCAGCACGGGGGTACCGAGGAACGGGATCAGCGTGATGACGTCTTTACTGCTTAGCGAGCTGCCGATCCCGAGCATGATCCCGCAGAACGAGAGAAGTGCCACGGGCAGCATAAAGGTTTTACCCAGTTGCTGGAAAAATTCCCACAGCGATATTTTTTGTGCTGCTTTCGCCGTCATAAAACGACTCCTTTATTGTTAAAATCAGTTTGTCTGCTTCAATGCTGCGAGAAGATAAAACGTTTTATCAAAGTTTAGTGCGCGCTAAATCACATTCTCAGGCTTTGACTGGTAGTATAAAGATATCGTATTGATAAAACGTTTTACCGATCTCATTTCAGGGAGTCACGCCGACACATGGCTGTAGCGAAAAAAATCACCATCAACGATGTCGCGCTGGCGGCGGGCGTTTCCGTCAGCACCGTTTCTCTGGTGCTAAGCGGGAAAGGGCGCATCTCTCCTGCCACAGGTCAGCGGGTGAACGAGGCGGTTGAACAGCTGGGCTTTGTGCGTAACCGCCAGGCGTCGGCGCTGCGCGGCGGGCAAAGCGGGGTGATTGGCCTGATTGTTCGCGACCTGACGTCACCTTTCTATGCAGAGCTGACCGCCGGGTTAACCGAAGCGCTTGAAGCGCAGGGGCGGATGGTCTTTCTGCTGCACGGCGGTCGCGAGGCCGATCAGCTTCTCTCCCGGCTCGATATGCTGCTGAACCAGGGGGTGGACGGGGTGATCGTCGCCGGAGCGTCGGGCGTGGGCAGTGAACTGTGCGAGCGTGCCGCCGATAAAGGCGTGCCGCTGGTGTTTGCCTCACGCGCCAGCTACCTGGACGAGGCCGACACGCTGCGCCCGGATAACATGCAGGCCGCGCAAATGCTGACCGAGCATCTTATTCGCCGCGGGCATCAGCGCATTGCCTGGCTGGGCGGGAAAAGCTCGTCCCTGACCCGCGCCGAGCGGGTAGGCGGCTATTGCGCGACGCTGATTAAATACGGTCTGCCGTTCCACAGCGAATGGGTCGTGGAGTGTGAATCCAGCCAGAAGAAAGCGGCGGAAGCGATAGGCGCGCTGCTGCGAAGCAATCCGACGATCAGCGCCGTGATTTGCTACAACGACGTGATTGCCATGGGCGCCTGGTTTGGCCTGATCCGCGCCGGGCGTCAAGGCGGCGAGGGCGGGGTGGAAACCTTCTTCGGCCATCAGGTGGCGCTCGGGGCGTTTGCCGACGTCGGTGAAAATGCCCTCGACGACCTGCCGATCGTCTGGGCCACCACCCCTGCGCGGGAGATGGGCTACACCCTGGCGGACAGGATCATGCAGCGCATCGACAATACGGATGTGCAGGCCGGGCACCAGATTGTGGCGGCGCGACTGGTGCCGGTGAAATAATCTCCGCTGCACATCGCCCGGCGGCGCTGTGCTTGCACGGGCCTACAAGGTCGATCGTAGCCGCCACCCGGCAATAAAAAACCCCTCATGCGAGGGGTTTTGCGTTTATTGCTGCGGTGCCGCCGGTTCGGCTGGCGCTGCCGGTTCAGCCGGTTCCGGCATCCCCAGCGTTGGCATACCAAACATGCCGACGAAGTCTTCCAGCGGCATCTTGTCGCCGTTGAGCGTTACCTGGCCGTTGGCATACTGCAGGCTGGTGGAAATCGTGTTGTTTTCCACTTTAGTGATGCGGAACATCTGGCCCATTGCCGCCAGACCTTTCACCTGTTGGCTAGCCAGCTTGCCGGCGTCTTCATCGCCGTAGCCTTCCAGCTTCGCAATTTGGGTCATAAACTCGGTCGCCATATCCATCGGGATGGTCAGCTTGCTGTCGAGCGACTTCACGCTGCGATCCACTTCCTGCGCCAGCGTCTGCGGCTCGCCCGTTGCGGTTGCCGGATCTTTCAGGAACAGTGACAGGTTGAAGTTGGTTTCGCCTTTGCTGTTTTTCCAGCTCAGCGGCGCAACGGTAATCACCGGCTCGCCTTTCAGCAGGATAGGCAGGTTGTTGAACAGTACCGCCATCGCCTGCTGCTGGTACACCTCAGGGTTCTGCTGCAGCGCGGCATCGGTCAGCAGCGCCTGGCTCTCTTTGCTGTATTTCTGGCTAAACTCGTGCCACGCCTGGCCGTCGATATTGCCGATCTTCAGCGACAGTTTGCCGGTGCCCAGATCCTGATTCTGCACTTTCAGGCTCTTCAGCGTGTAGTCCAGCTGGGTGTTGATGCTCTTACCGTCTTTGGAAACGTCGGATTTGCCGTTGACGTCCATGCCTTCCAGCACGGCCATCTCTTTCCCTTCAACTGCAATGGCAACCTTGTCGAGAGACAGTTTTTGATCGCCGATACGCTCCTGGAAATCGGTCATTCGGCTGTTGCCGTCGGCTTTCAGGTTGCTGAAGGTGAGCTGAACCTTTTGGTTATATTCGTTCACGGCATTGACCAGGCCGCTTTCCGCTTCACCCGTCAGGGAGAACACGTTTCCGTCGCGGTCAGCATCGAGTTTAAAGTGACCGCCGCTGAAGGCGACTTTCTCATTCTCTTTCTCGTAGTTCAGCGCTTTCAGGGCAATATCGGAGCTTGTGTCACCGGCATAGCTAATTCGGGTATTAATGTCGAAAGGCGATTCATTCTTCGCCAGGTCAAACAGCGGTTTGGTGACGTCGTTATTCACCAGCACGGTATGAACGGACGCCATCGACGGGATCAGGTTAAAGGACTTCAGCTGCGCCAGCGGCAGCGGGCCGTGGCTCACCACCTCGTCCAGCACCACGCTCTGGCCCGGTTTCAGCCAGCCGTTTGCAGCACCGGCAACCGGCTTCACCACCAGCTGCATACGGCTGGTAAACACGCCGCGATGATAGTTCTGGTAGCTCAGCTCAAGTCCTGCTTCCGGCGCGCTGCGCTTAATCTCTCCGTTAGCCTGCGCCACCATCTCAGCCAGACGGCCTTCCAGCTGTTTCCCGGTAAACCAGGAGGCACCCGTCCAGACCACGCCTAACGCTACAATCACTCCAACCGCTACGACCGATTTTTTCATTGCGACTATCCCTAAAATGAAACCAGGCGGTAAAAACCGCCTGGAGATATTAAGCCTGCAACTAGCTTAGCAAGAGTTGTTAAAAAATTCAGTAAGTGCTTAAAGCTTATTGAAAACGCGCGCCAGGCGACCAGTGCCGCTCACGCTAACCGGAGACTCATTGGCTGCAACGAACGCTGACTCACCGGGCTTAAGCACCAGACGCTGTTCGCCTTTGTGCAGCGTCGCTTCGCCCTCCACGCAGAACAGGATTGCCGCGCTCTCCTGCGCGATGGCGGTTTCTGCCTGGTTCAGGTCGTGCAGGGAGAAGGCAAAATCTTCAACCGGAATCGGGAAGTCCAGCTCTGCGCCGTTTTTCACCGGCTGAGTCAGCAGCTCCGCGGCAGGTTTCGCCACGAACTTCACGTTGGCAACCAGCTCAGGAATATCGATGTATTTCGGCGTCAGGCCCGCGCGCAGCACGTTGTCGGAGTTGGCCATCACCTCCAGCGCCACGCCCTGCAGGTAGGCGTGCGGGGTTTCAGCGAACAGGAACATCGCTTCGCCCGGGTTCAGCTTCACTACGTTCAGCAGCAGAGGAGAGAACAGGCCGCTGTCGTCCGGGTAGAATTCGGAAATCAGACGGATGGTCTCCCACGGTTCACCTTGCTGGCTGTCCAGGGCCGCTTTCAGCACCGCCAGCGCGTGAGATTTCTCTTCACCCTGCATATTCAGCAGGCTGGCAAACAGCTGGCTCAGCGCGTCTGCGTTCGGGTTTTCGAGGAAGTGGGCGATAGCCTTGCTGGCACCCGCGACCGGTTGCAGCAGAGAAATAATCTCTGAAAACTCGCGGAACGCGTTCATTGCCAGGAACGGGGTCAGCGCAAAGACCAGCTCCGGCTTGTGGTTAGGATCTTTGTAGTTACGCTCGGCGGCGTCTAACGGGATACCGGCCGCGTTCTCTTTTGCAAAGCCAATTTCAGAGGCTTTCTTGTTCGGGTGAACCTGGATGGAGAGCGGCTGGTCGGCGCACAGCACCTTGAACAGGAACGGCAGTTCGCCGAAGCGGTGAGCGACCTTGTCACCCAGCAGCGCGGTTTTATCGGCATCAATTACGTCACGCAGGCTGCGTACCTGGCCGCTGGCGTCTTCAATTTTTGAGCTGCTCTTCGGGTGTGCCCCCATCCACAGTTCTGCCATCGGCAGGTTGTTCGGGTTCGCGATACCGTAGAGATCCGTTAACGCAGTTTTACTTCCCCAGGCGTAGTTTTGCACTGAGTTAATGAGTTTTTGCATTATCAAGCCCTGATTCAATTGTGGAATTAACTCCGGGTATTAAAGCAATAAACCTCATGGAAGTAACCTGTGGATGTAAAAAGTCGTACTAGTCTCAGTTTTTGTTAAAAAATTGTGTAGGATAAGCTGACTCGCTTTTAAGCCGGGCAGCGGAACATCTGCCCTGAATAAACAGACCGAAGCAGTAAGTGAGAGACCAATGTCGAATAAACCCTTCCATTATCAGGATCCTTTCCCCCTCAGTAAGGATCGGACCGAATATTACCTGTTAACCCGCGATCACGTCTCCGTCTCTGAGTTTGAAGGACAAGAGATCCTCAAGGTAGAACCGCAGGCGCTGACGCTGCTGGCGCAGCACGCTTTCCACGACGCCTCGTTTATGCTCCGTCCTGCGCACCAGCAGCAGGTTGCCGATATCCTGAGCGACCCGCAGGCTAGCGAAAACGATAAATACGTTGCCCTGCAGTTCCTGCGTAACTCAGACATCGCCGCGAAAGGTGTTCTGCCAACCTGTCAGGACACCGGTACGGCGATCATCGTCGGTAAAAAAGGCCAGCGCGTCTGGACCGGCGGCGGTGACGAAGCGGCCCTGGCGCACGGCGTCTACAACACTTACACCGAAGATAACCTGCGCTACTCGCAAAACGCGGCGCTGGATATGTACAAAGAGGTCAACACCGGCACCAACCTGCCTGCACAGATTGACCTCTACAGCGTCGACGGTGACGAGTACAAATTCCTCTGCATCGCCAAAGGCGGCGGTTCAGCCAACAAAACCTATCTCTACCAGGAAACCAAAGCGCTGCTCACTCCGGGCAAGCTGAAGAACTACCTGGTTGAGAAGATGCGCACCCTCGGCACCGCGGCGTGCCCGCCGTACCATATTGCCTTCGTGATCGGCGGTACGTCGGCTGAAAGCACGCTGAAAACCGTCAAGCTGGCCTCAACCAAATACTATGACGGCCTGCCTACCGAAGGTAACGAGCACGGCCAGGCGTTCCGCGACGTACAGCTTGAGCAGGAGCTGCTGGAAGAGGCGCGTAACCTGGGCCTCGGGGCGCAGTTTGGCGGCAAATACTTTGCCCACGACGTGCGCGTGATCCGTCTGCCGCGTCACGGAGCCTCCTGTCCGGTCGGGATGGGCGTGTCCTGCTCTGCGGATCGCAACATCAAGGCAAAGATCAACCGCGAAGGCGTGTGGATCGAAAAACTGGAAAACAACCCGGGCAAATACATTCCGGAAGAGCTGCGTAAAGCGGGTGAGGGGGAAGCGGTTCACGTCGACCTGAACCGTCCGATGAAAGAGATTCTGGCGCAGCTTTCGCAGTATCCGGTCTCGACCCGTCTCTCCCTGAACGGCACGATTATCGTGGGCCGCGACATCGCGCACGCGAAGCTGAAAGAGCGTCTGGACAACGGCGAAGGGCTGCCGCAGTACATTAAAGATCATCCGATCTACTACGCCGGCCCGGCGAAAACGCCTGAAGGCTACGCGTCCGGTTCGTTAGGCCCGACCACGGCAGGCCGCATGGACTCGTACGTTGACCAGCTGCAGGCCAACGGCGGCAGCATGATCATGCTGGCGAAAGGTAACCGCAGCCAGCAGGTGACGGACGCCTGCCACAAGCACGGTGGTTTCTACCTGGGTAGCATCGGCGGCCCGGCTGCGGTGCTGGCGCAGGGCAGCATCAAGAGCCTCGAGTGCGTGGAATACCCGGAACTGGGCATGGAAGCGATCTGGAAAATTGAAGTGGAAGACTTCCCGGCGTTTATCCTCGTGGATGACAAAGGTAACGACTTCTTCAAACAGATCCAGTCGTCTCAGTGTTCGGCGTGCGTGAAGTAATTCTGTAAATTGCCGGGTGGCGCTGGCGCTTACCCGGCCTATATTCTCGTAGGTCGGGTAAGGCGAAGCCGCCACCCGACGCCAATAAGAGCGCACAAAGCGCCATATCGTTTCCCAGAAGTCATCAATACTTATCCCTTAAGCATGTGAGCAATCCCTCTTTTGTTATCAAGGAGAAAGTAATGACCACGGTACGCCATGAGAAAGACTCGATGGGCGCCATCGACGTCCCGGCCGACAAGCTTTGGGGCGCGCAAACCCAGCGTTCGCTGGAGCATTTCCGTATCTCAACTGAAAAAATGCCCGTCTCGCTGATTCAGGCGCTGGCGCTCACCAAACGCGCAGCCGCTAAAGTGAACCAGGATTTAGGCCTGCTGACGGCAGACAAAGCGACCGCCATCATCAGCGCCGCCGACGAAGTGCTGGCGGGTAAGCATCCCGATGAATTCCCCCTCGCCATCTGGCAGACCGGTTCCGGCACCCAGAGCAACATGAACATGAACGAAGTGCTGGCGAACCGGGCGAGCGAACTGCTGGGGGGCGTGCGCGGCATGGAGCGTAAGGTCCACCCCAACGATGACGTCAACAAAAGCCAGAGTTCCAACGACGTCTTCCCGACGGCGATGCACGTGGCGGCGGTGATTGCTATCCGCGAGCAGCTTATTCCGCAGCTCAACGTTCTGAAATCCACGCTCAACGAGAAAGCGCAGGCCTTCCGCGACATCGTCAAAATTGGCCGTACGCACCTGCAGGACGCCACGCCGCTGACGCTCGGCCAGGAGATTTCCGGCTGGGTGGCGATGCTGGAACATAACCTGAAGCACATTGAATACAGCCTGCCGCACCTGGCGGAGCTGGCGCTCGGCGGGACGGCGGTCGGGACCGGGTTAAACACCCATCCAGAATACGCGGTGCGCGTGGCGGAGGAGCTGGCAAACATCACCGGACAGCCGTTCGTTACGGCGCCCAATAAGTTTGAAGCGCTGGCGACCTGCGATGCGCTGGTCCACACCCACGGCGCGCTGAAAGGGCTGGCGGCCTCGCTGATGAAAATCGCCAACGACGTGCGCTGGCTGGCCTCGGGTCCGCGCTGCGGCATCGGTGAAATCAGCATCCCGGAAAACGAGCCGGGCAGCTCCATCATGCCGGGTAAAGTCAACCCGACCCAGTGCGAAGCCATGACCATGCTCTGCTGTCAGGTGTTGGGCAACGACGTGGCCGTCAACCTGGGCGGTGCGTCCGGCAACTTCGAGCTGAACGTCTATCGCCCGATGGTGATCCACAACGTTCTGCAATCGATTCGTCTGCTGGCAGACGGGATGGAGAGCTTTAACGAGCACTGTGCGGTAGGGATTGAGCCGAATCGCGAGCGTATTAGCCAGTTGCTCAATGAATCCCTGATGCTGGTGACGGCGCTGAATACCCATATCGGCTACGACAAGGCCGCCGAGATCGCTAAAAAAGCGCATAAAGAGGGGCTGACGCTGAAAGCCTCCGCCCTGGCGCTGGGCTATCTCACGGAGGCAGAGTTCGACGCCTGGGTTCGCCCGGAGGCAATGGTCGGCAGCCTGAAATAATCAACCCGCCACATACAGGTGCAGCCGCGGAATAATCAGCTGCAGCGGCTGCGCCTGAGGTCTGTAACGGTGCTGGACGTTGTCCGCATCGTAATTCAAAAGCTCACCAATATCCGGCACGATGGCCCCCTGATCGGCATCATACAGCGCAATCAGCGGCGTCGGACAGGCATACTGAACCTGTTTTTGCTGACCGGAGTACCAGACGCGGGCGATAGGCTGCACCTTCACCGGGCGCTTTATCTTGAGGCGCGTGTCCGCCGGCAGCGAGGCGATGCTGTGATACTCCTGCTCCAGGCGCTCAATCCACTGTTCACGCGACCACGGTGCGACGGTGCGCGGCGTCTTCAGGCTTTTTTCCAGCTGCGCCAGAATCTCATCCCGGGTGAAGTTTTTAATGATGTGCTTATTCGCCCAGCCGAAGCGCAGCGTGGCGGGGTGACGCAGTACCGTTAGCGTGCGATAGGCGTTCAGGGTAATCAGCCCCGGAAGCTGGCGGTGCACCCATTCAAACCGGGCGGCAGGGGCGAGGCCGGACTCTTCGGTGATGATCTTTTCAAAAGCCGCTTTCAGGGTGTTGATATGGGTAATCTGGCTTTCCAGCGCGTCGCGCGTTGTCGCATCGGTTTGCAGGCAGATCACGCCGGGCAGACGCACGGCCGCCTTACTGCTGCGGTTTTCTGACTGCTGCTGGATAAACAGGCGGCGATAGTGCTTCAGCGCCAGCTCAAGGGCGGCGCTGCCGATGTGCTGTTCAACCTCGATGGCGTCCAGCGGGTCGTGCTCGGCCCCTTTAGCCACCTCGGGCAGGGTAAAGACGCGCGCGGCCAGCAGGCGGCAGGTCTGCAAACGTTCGGTCAGGGTCAGGAGCTCGTGTTCTATTTCCCGAAACGTGCCGTTCAGCCGTTCGAGGAGATCGTATGTGGCCATAAGCACTCTCATTAGTTACAACATACTTATCATATAGCACAGCACGCCGGGTCAGGCCAGCGTGCGGTTGAGGTCAGGCAGGGACGGGAAGGGAGATGTTATGGTACACCGGCCAGCTAAAGCAGAAGCGCGCGCCGCCGAGCTCGCTCTCTTCGCAATGCACCGTGCCGCCCATCGCCTGCGCGATAGAGTAGACAATCGCCAGCCCCAGGCCGCATCCGCCGGTGGCTCGATCGCGGCTGGGGTCGAGGCGGACAAACGGTTCAAACACGGTTTCTCGCGCTTCCGGGGCGATCCCCGGACCGTCATCCTCCACCGTCAGGCTGGCCTGATTGCCCTGCAAATCCAGCCCAATCTGTAGCGTACTTTCGCTGTAGCGCATGGCGTTGTTCATCAGATTGTCCAGCACGCGCTCCATCAGGCGCATATCGAGCGCGCCGTAATCACCCGGCGTGACGCGCGTTAACAGCGTGCGCTGCGGATTCACGCTCTGAACGTCATCGATGTGGGTTTGCAGCCAGGCGGGCAGGTCCGGCGTGCTGAGGTTCAGTTCGTTTTGCGGACGATCGAGGCGCGCGTAGGTCAGCAGCTCCTCAATCAGCCCTTCAAGCTGGCCAATATCGCGGTTCAGGGCCTGAGACTCCGCTTCCGTCAGATTCTCGCTCATCTCCAGACGATAGCGCAGGCGAACCAGCGGCGTGCGCAGCTCGTGCGCAATCCCGTCGATCAGCTGCTTCTTACTGGCGATAAGGGCATTGATGTTATCGGCCATCTGGTTAAAGGCCACGCCCAGACGTTCAAAACTGGAACCGCTGTCGAAGTGGATACGTTCGGTAAAATGCCCCTCGCCAAAACGCTGCGCGGCGGATTCCAGTTTCAGCATGTCCTGCCAGTGTGGGCGCATCCAGATAAAGACCGGAAACGCGAGCGAAATGGCGATAAAGGCCATCAGCGCCATGTCCAGCAGACGCATCTGGTGCAGATAATAGAGATAGGGCACCGGCCCGACGGCCAGCACGTAATGGCTGCGCGGAATTCGCTGGATAAAGGTGTATTTCTCATCCAGCGCGACGATGTCCCCGTCGCGCAGACGCTGCATGGCGGGCGGATCCAGCTCAAAATCTTTTAACGGCTCGATGCGTAAATCGAACGACAGGTTCAGATCCAACTCTTTGAGGGTTTTCGCCCAGTCGTGCGGCGGGATCTCTCTCAGCTCGCTGCGCATCAGATAGAGCGAGCTTTTCATCAGATCGTCCAGCGACTGCCTGCCCGCACGTTCGGCGGTGAATTTATAGACCAGCCCGACCAGCATGGTCATGACCAGGAAGCAGACAAACAGCAAAAGATAAAACTGCACAAACAGCTTTTTCATTAAATATCACCGGAAAATCAAGTAATTAACTACTTTGTTTTTACCTTCAGGGGCACTATAGGGGCATTTGCATACCCGCCAAAGCGCTGATTCAAAAATGATACCTGATCGCTATCGAGAGCATTTATCCACGCAGAGTATACATGGAAGACCATCTCTGCATTCTCATGACCCATCTGATTCGCTATAAAAGCAGGATTAGCACCTGCCGACAACATCCAGCACGCGTATGTATGACGCAGCTGATAGGGGCGTCTGCGGCGAATGCCCGATCGTCTTACCGTAATATCCCATAGTGACACAATAGAACTAACTGAATAGTAGGCTGCCTGCTTGCCTTTCTGAGGTCGAGGCATAAACACAAAGTGCAGTTTCTGCGTTTCCGTTTTACCGAACTCCCGGTGGTGAAAAGTGATTGGTACCTTAGGGGCACTCCCGGTAAGTTCCTTTTGAGCTCGCAAAGCCTCCAGAGCCGGCTCCAGTAACTTTATCGTCCGGTATCCAGCTTCGGTTTTGGGTGGTCCAAACAAACCTTCCTGAGTTAGATTGCGTGCTATCGTAGCTTCGCCGGAATTAAGATCGATATCTTCCCAGGCAAGAGCGCAAAGCTCCCCGGGCCGAACGCCAGTGTAAGCAAAAAATTGCCACATGTTTTTCTGCTGAGCCGGAGCAGTCTCTTTCAACTGCTCAAACTCATGTCTCAGAAGTGGATCTGGTTTTGTTTGCCCTTTGCGAAGCCTTTTTATCCCGACATATGGTTGATATGAAATGACTTTATTTTTAACCGCATAGTCGAGGATTTGTCGCAGGATGGCCAGATAATAATCTACTGTTCTAACGGCGCGGCCGGTTTTATTTCTTCTCTTTTCGGGAGCATAGTTAGTCTCGCCAGTCAGTAATTCCTTTCTCCAGCCCAGAATGTCGCTGTTGGTGATGGATGCAACCAGCGTTTCAGGGCCAATTAGTTTTGTTAACGTTCTTACAGCTATCCCATAGCTTCTTGTGGCATTGGGGGAGAGATCGATTTTATGGTTTTCATACCAGGTTGATGCAAGTTCGGCGAACGTCGTAATATTTTTAGATGCATAAAACTTTGCTGCAACCTTTGACTCCGGAAACACGCCCCGGTAGTCAAAAGTGCCCAGCTGAATCTCGCTTACAATTTTGGCCCTTAGATTCCCGGCTTTTTTGAGATTCGAAGCATTTACGATCCATCCTTTCAATGTTTCTCGACATCTAACACCCTGAAACTTGAAACTTATTCGTATCTTATTGTTGTGGATCTCAACACCCGTTGGCATTGCAGCCATTATGCCTCCTTCACAAACCTGTTAATGTTTGGGATGTTGTACCAGACAAGTCCTCGCTCTTCGGAGCTGCTTCCATCCAATGGGATTCTCTTAAAATGAACACCTTCTACCCAGGAGGTTTGGCGATAGCTTTTAATCTGACGATCGGTAAGGCCTGTCTTCTCTTTTAGTTTTGAAGCAACGCCCCATTCTGAATCGTAAATTACCTGCGACATGGTTCACCTCAGGTAACCGGCATGAGTATAGAGATGCCGGTCTTTAATCGTTGATATTTCAATTTCAGTTTCAGTTTGCCTGGCCGGGCAGGGAACGCAGTCGGCGCATGCCGGTCATTGCAGTGGCCACGTAGCTTGCCTTGCAGTTGACCACTTCAACCCAGACCTTCACGCCTTCCACTCTCACCGTATAGGTCTCTTTCATCTTGCTGCGCCCATAGTCACCATATCTTTGCTGGTGGGCTGCGAGTGCGATTTCACATGCCTGGCGAGCCAAAGGGGATTGCTTACTGCCTCGATTAATCAGTCGCATTTCTTCTCCTTGAGGGAGGGTTTCCCCTCCCGATCTCGTTAGTCCACGTATTCCGGTTTCATATCCGCCAGGGTGACGCTGAACTGACCATGCAATTCGTCGCCCAGATGGCGTTTCGACGATGCAAGGACGCGCTCAACTTCTGCGAACCGAGCAGCTGCATCGGGCTCATCTGCAGGTGGCAAGGAATTGATTGCTGCTTCGACTTTGTTCCGTGCATCAACCAGGTAATAACGCTTCACGGCCTTGTTTTTCAGCTCAGTGAACAGGGCAGAACCCAGCGTTGCTTTCACGGTTTCAATATCTGCGCGCAGCGCTTTAGCGCTATCCACATCCTGAGCCGCCTCGATGCGGTCACGGAAATCATCAGCAAGTGCATCGATATTTTGAGCTGATTCCTGAGCCGTTTGAGTCGTAGTGACGTTGTCACCTGAAATATCAGCAAGGCTAACGTGCTGCGCCGGTGCGGGATTTACCTCTCGCTCTTCACGGCGATCATCGAGTTCATCCGGGGTGTAGACGCCCAGAATCACATCGGGGCAGAACAGTCTCGCCCAGCGTTTGACGGCCAGGTACGCCAGTTGCTGGCGAGGGTCGTCAGCCCAGAGGGTAGAGTTTCGGGTACGGGCCTGAGCCAGCAGTAAATCTAGTTCTCTCGGCTGATCTTCGCCTTTCAGGGTTGCGCTGATAATGATGCCGATCCCTGCTTCGTCAGCCAGGGTCCAGCCCGGGACTCGGTACTCGCCTTTGTCGCCTTTACGGATATGGAATTTCCCAACAACCTTTTCCCATGGTCCGTACCATTCATATTCAAAGCGGCTGGCCAGCACACCGCTTCGTGAAATGACGGCATTAACCAGCTGCGCTTCATACCCGAGCACACCGTTAATCAGGTGCGTCTTCTGCGCCACGGCAAAGGGATTCATCTGCCACTGAGCCGCTTGCATCGCTACAGCCATGCAGTCGGCCTGATTGCCCTGCAGGTGCTTAGGAACAGTAGCGGTGCCCTGGGCCATAATCTGCGCGAACGTGCTGATGGCGTTCAGATACTGGGAATCGAACAAAGCCACGTTGGAGTTAATAACGGTGTTCTGGTCAGCAACGGTAACGTTAGTGTTATGCATAAATCCCCCTTAAGCCTGAGCGCGCAGCGCTTCGAGGCGGCGCAGGTCGAAGTCGTTCAGTTCATCGGTGTAATCGGTAGTGATCGGCGCTGGCCAGTCGCCCGTGTCGAAACCTGTGGCGATGGCGCGCATTGTTTTGCGGTACTCGAGCATGCCCAGTTCCAGCAGTTCGGTGGATGCCTCAATGATGGCGATCCAGTGGTAGTTCTCGTCTTTGTTGACGAAAATCCAGAAGAACTGATCCAGCGCCGCGGTCTCGCAATACATAGCCGCGCTGAGGTGATAGTCACGGTCTATGATTTCCCGGTGCAGCCTGGCGCGCAGGCTTTCCTGCTTCACATTCCACATGCTGATGGTTTTCAGGTCAGCACCGATGCGCACGCCGTCCAGTTCAATCTCGAGGTCAGGGCGTACACGCACTTCTAATCCGGTTTCGTCGTCGAAACCGAAATAGCTCACCTCAACGGCGCGGCTTGGATGTGTCAGCAGCATGCCCGCGGTCGGGTGCGCCAGTAGTGCGGACTGAATTGCCCGCGCTGTGGCCAGTTGCTGGCGGGTAACCAGAATCTTTTCACCAGGGTTGTCGCGCCAGGCATCCAGCAGTTCGTCGGCGAATATGGCATCGGGCTTAACTGATTTAATTGTCTGGATCATATCTGCTTTGGTACCGGACACTTTCAGCGGCGTCGGTTTCTGCGCTTCTTGCGCCACCAGATCAGGATTGATGATCGCTAATTGCTCGAGTAGCGCATCACGGCTGCCGCTGGTTTTAACTGGCGCGGGCAGGGTGGCGTTGTACTCTTTAATACATGCCTTCATTGCTGTTGCTGTTTGCTTCTGGCCTTCTTCAATACGCTGGTACTCAGCAGGGAGAGCCATATAGCTTTGAGCCGTTTCTTCCAGGCTCGCGCCAAGCGGCACTGGAGCGGGAAGGGATGCGTTATGTTCTTCAAGCAACGCTTTAATCTCGTCAGCGCTTAGCAGCGCCGGTAGGCTGGCGTTGTACGCATCGATGAACTCGCGCAGAGTTGCGGTGGTGGTGAAAGCACCCTCCGGGATCTCCGGTTCTACGCTGAACTCTGCTACGAGGTTTTCCGGCTGCAATGCAAGGGCGTGCACTAGGTTTCCCATATCCAGTACTTTGGATGCTGTTCGCGGGATGGTTTTAGCCACATGGCGCGCGTTAAAGTACATCAGGCTGACGCGGGCATCTTTCACTTGGGTTGAGCTAATACCGTTTGCTGCGTGATAAACGTCATTCGGTAGGCATTCGTAGCGGCCAGGCTCGAAGTAAGCCGGGTATACAATTACCGGTTCTGCTTGCTGTTCTTCCAACGCTACGGAATCTGTCTGCGAATTAGCTGCATCAGTGCTTTCGCCCGGTGGTACCGAACCAACATCTTCGTCTTTCTCTGGCTTAACCGTTTCCATCTGCACATCGCTGATGGTCTCCGCTATTTTTTCCGTTTTTTCGACTTCATTTGAGGAGGTATTGATGACCGGTTCGGTATTTCCATCCATCAGGCCATCGATGGAGAACACGCCGCTACCGAGATTTTCAACCTGCGGTTGTTCATCTGGGGCTTTTGTCTCAACTGCATGGGTAGGCAACGGCAGTAACTCCACAGCAGAGTTAAACTCAGCCGTCATGGTTTTATTAACGAACTCAAGATGAGCCGCTGGCGTGTGATGAATGTTCTCGGGAGCGATGCGGATCAGATTGAAGATTGCCGCACGGTTCACCGCCAGTACACCCGGCTGATTACGCAAGATGGCGCCCCATGATTTCCATGGTTCTTCTTTCTTAGCCACGATTTCTTTGGCACGTCGTAATACGCTCGAAGGAATTTCGAAGTGGTGGAAGTCCATAGGCAGTAGGGCGCATGCGATCTCAAGATCGAGGGTGTCCAGAGTGTGATGCGCGCCTTCGCCGCGATCCGTTACATAGCCACCGTCGGCATTGGTACCAGAATTGCTGCGCTGAACATTACTGATGCGGTTTCCGGCAGCCCATTCGCGCGCCAGGATGCCGCGGTCAATGTAATCAGTCGCCGCCCAGATTCGGGTGAAACGGAGAACCAAAGCGAGTTCGTGGCGCTTCTCCTGGCTGAACACCTTGCGAATGGCGTCGGTATAGCGCCACAGGTCTTTGGTGTCGTAACCCTTAACCTCTTCGCAGTTTTCTGCCGCCAGCAGCAGGTTCTGGACATAGCTGTTGTCAGTGTCCATCTCCAGAGCGCTGATACCTTCGTATTCTTGGCGGGTTAAGTGGTGGCGCAGTTCGTTGGCGGTGAACTGGGCGAGTAGCTGCTTCCGGAACGGCATACGCACGACTGGATAACGAGTGGTTTCGTCATCATTCTCGTCAATCTGGATACCGTTATCAGGTTCCAGAACCTGAACGGTTGTAACGTCGGAGTTGCTGGTGCTTTCTGATTTGAGAAGAGAAAGCTTTCCGCTTCTCCACTCTTCAACTAACTGATTGCGGTCGCTGGCATCTGCTCTCGCCCAGTCAGCCATGAATGCAGCGATAATTTCGGTTTCGTGTGCTTCATCTGGCGTGAATACCTGCTTAATCGCCTGAACCAGTTTCCACTCAGCGTTCAGGCTGAGATCGGCAACTTCAGGGATGTCGTTCTTCGCCAGCAGCAGGTTCTGGAGATAGGTGTTGCCTTCATCCAGTGACATTTCGCTGGCAGACAGCTGCTGCTCTTTAGTGATGTGTGACTGGTATTTGTCGCTGGTCAGGTGGACGGCAAAACGGACCGCTGGAGTGCGGTTTTCAAGCGGGACACTCTCGACGGTAGTTTCGACATTAACGGACGTTTCCGGTGCGGCAGTGGTGTCCACAGGTCCAGTCAACTCAGCACCAGCCTTTGGCAGCCAGGTGCGTCCATCTTCCTGCAGTTCGTAGCGTTTGCACCAGGTGTAATCCACCGCACTTTCTTCCGGCAGGTCGTTATACACGGGGAAATCGGTCCGAACTGGTTTGGCATAATCCGTGCCCCGGCCGGTTTCAATGCCAGCATCTTCTAGCTCTACATCCAGCTGCAAATTGGCTCGTGCTTCTGATTTAGCCGTGAACCAGATAACGGCATCTTCTTTGCCGGATTTCTGGGTTGCCTTGATAAAATGAAAGAATTCCATATCGGGTCCTTAATTTTGGTTGTAAGATACCCGCAGCTAATGATTGCCGCCTTGGGTAGTGGTCATTGGTCAAAACTCGATTCCGGAAAGCTTTGGTCGGCTGACCGGGTACTTAACCCGCCTTGCGCGGGTTTTGTGCTTTTAGGGGCTGGTAACAGCCATTGGTCATAACTCGATTAAAATTAGAAAGCAGGCTGTTGGTCTTCAGCCGGTTTATATGGGTGACACTCTCCTTTAATGTGCTGCTCTTTGGCAGCTGCATCACAGCCAGCTTCGGTCTGGTATACACCGAGCATGATGTCTGAGCATTCCCCGGTGAGGGCGCAGACGGTAACGATCAGCGCAAAGAGAGAGCTCATGCTTTTAGCTCTGGATTGCCTTTTTGCGCCAGTAAGTAGCAAAGCTTGCGAATCCATACTTCCGCCGCACTGAGGCGGATAGCTTGTTGTCTTGAAGGTGTTCGTGCAAAGTCGATCATTTATCTTTCCTTTTAATTCTGACTGTCGTATCGCGGTCCTAACTTCAGTGCTATTGTGGTTATTCCCGCACTCTAATGAGGGAGTTAACTGTGGAAAAAGAAGAGAAAGTCTTGTATTTAACTCGCTTAGCGGTTGATACATATAACTCTTACCGTTCTGCTCAAATCTCTTCTGGCCGGAATCTTTCTGACCCCCACGATCCGGTGGAAGAGATAGAAAAAATCTATGCAAAATTCGAAGTCTTTCTTGACCAGAAACTCTCAGAAGACGAATGGAAATAGGGTTATATGCTTCCCCAGCTAGACCTATTTCTCCAGAGTGAGCTGTTGCAATGTGCATAAAGCTCACTCTTTCTTATGACCGTGTCATCCACAATTTTTCCCCCTATATGCGCCTGTAACGCCGGCCAGCGGAACGTTTAAACCTGATGCGCGTTAATCTCTCCACCTCATCCGACTATTCGTATGCCGTCGGCGGCTACTTCGTGGGCGTCCTGCCTTGGTGGTTCGTAGTGCGTCTTGGTGATGTTAGTAAATCACTACTTTACCTATAGGTCAAGTGTGGAATTACTCAAAAGTACAGCAATTCTTTACCTTGACCATCTGGTGTACGAAAATGAGTTATCGTGCGCAAAAAAATCCCGACGCTAAGGTCGGGATCTTTAAATAAAGGGCAGGGCTTTGAGGCAGACTTGTTTGAGGACTAAAAACCGTCGTGGTGTTGAGGTTAAAATTTACTTTCGTATGGAAGGTTTCGGCAATTCAGGGTGAACAACCTCGAACTTAGTTTCGAAATCCTCGTAATTGTTGCTTAGTTTCATTACCGTAACTACTGACGAAAGATGTTCTCTAAGCTTTGGATGCCCGATTTCTTGAGTTAAATGCTGGTGTAGTCTTCCACTTTTTTTGCTTTTAGAAGCAGCTAGTTTAAGCTCTTCCCTCAATCCTGGTGCAAGTCGGTCATAAACAATTTTGTTTGTTAAGGTACCAAAGTATGCTGGAAAATTCCTTTTTTGAGGAGGGTATGGGATCCCTCTGAGGCGACATAATTGCTCGTAATAATCAGGACTAAAAGTATGCACCCACGGTTGTAACTCTTTAGCAACAAAAGCTTCAAGAATCTTAGCTAATGAGTCCCTTTCTCTAATTCTTTGATAACCAGTAGCTTCGTCAACAAGGGCTACAATACCTACTCTTGCAAAACCTCGAACCAGGAGTAGTGCCCTGCGAGCTAGCTCTTCTTGCCCTTTCTTTAATACTCCTTTTGCATCAGCGGCCAAAATCGCATCGCATAAATCAGCAAGAATTGTGGCAGGATAGCCGATCATGTAGCCTGGAGTATGAGGGTTTTTGAATTTAAGCGCGCCACGAAGTAAATCTGGTATCTCATTGTTTACAAATGGGTTTAAGAAACCGCCCTCAGTAAAGTTTGCAAGTCGCGCGGCAGCTTGGCTAGGGTCCCAGCCAAGGGCTGATGCTAAGCCACGCTGAGAGAAAACCCTTGTCTTATTTTCATCATCTAAGACGTAACACTCTAATTCTATTTCACCGATCTTTAATGGCTCATCGTTAGAACCAGCAATCACTTTTGGCATGCTTGCTAATTCAGCTTTTGCTTGCACCATTTTTAGTGATTGAGCTTTCTTTTCATCGGCTGTCATTTTGGCTGCGCGAGCTTTACCACCTTTGGCCTTTCCCTTTGGTTCATTATTTTCTTGCATGAGCGTTTCTCGTGTTGTGATTTACTAGCGATTTAATCACATGCAAGTAGCAACGTGCAAATTATTTTCTTGCAAGAAAAAAGGCCGCGTGCCTGCGACCTTAATCACCAAGAATTGATTGTAATTTACTAATATCCGATGCGAATTTTAGAGAATGGAATGAAGCAATTTACCCTAATCTTCTCGACCCTTTATCCGGCCCTTCATGTACTTCTCATAAAGCTCATCCAACTCCTTCAGGCGAAGCGAGAAGATGCGGAGCATGTTCCGTTGTTCTTCTTCGGGCAGTTGGCGATATAGCTCCAGCAGACGTTGTTCGTCTGCCTTGAGACCGTCTTTCTCACCAACGTCCTCACCAAGGAGCCAGGGGACCGACACTCCAGCTGCATCAGCTAAGGCAAGTGCCGATTCTTTGCTCATCTTACCGGTTCGAAACCATCCGGTCACCGCTTGCTTGCTGACATTAGCTACTTTGGCCATCTCTGTTTTTGAGAAGCCTTTTTTATTCAATTCAGTCAGCCTAGAAATCAGGCTCTGGTTAGGTTCTTTTCTATTCATATATGGATTGTAAACAATAGCTTTACCACTTGATAGGCAGGTGGTTCTTGACTGATTGGTAAATTGATGCTTTACTCGCTTGCACTTAAGGAGGTCCTATGACTGGAATTGAACTTGCAATTCTTCGATCCGGCTCGGCAAGCGGGCTAGGTGCTCTGATCGGTGTTTCAAAAATGGCTGTTTCGCTTTGGCGCCGCAAGGGGATTCCTGCTGAACGAGTGTTGTCAATTTACGGGGTTACCGGTGTAACGCCCCATGAACTGCGCCCAGATCTGTATCCAAATCCCACAGACGGTTTACCCAAACAGGAACCTTAACTATGCAGACTGTTTCACATCAACAGAGTAGCAGAGCTTCCTCTAATCCTCTGATATTCCAGTGTCATCAAAGCGAGTCGGCAGTGAAGGATATTGATCACCGTGATATTTGTTCTGCAGTCCGGGCGTGGGCAGCGGCAGAAGGGCGCGTAGCTGTTGCGCTTCAAATCCAGGAAGCGGCGGAAGAACTCCAACTTGATGGCGTGGAATTCTCAGGCCAGGCCGATGTCTGGAACGTCAAGCTGTTCCGCTGGCTCGACAACAAAGAAGACTCCGCATCGTACCGAAAGAACGTCGAACAGTTGGTGCCCGCGATCATGTCTGTATTACCGCTTCGATACCGCGACCGCGTCGTAAAGAATGACACGTTCGCATTTCGCATGGCTAGGTTGGAAAAAGAGGTGAGTGAGGCGAAGCAAGCTCTGATGCTCGATGCACCGAAGAAGGAAAAGCTGAAGGAGTTAGGCGAGGGGATTTTTGAGATGTTCCGTGTCGATCCGGACCTTACAGCGCCGCTGCTGGCGATGGTCACAACCATGCTGGGGGCAATATGAATACTCTAGAAAAGGCGAAAGCCGGTCTGCGCGAACAGAACCGACTTTCAGGTGCAAAAACGGAGTGTAATTGCGGAGCTAAGTATGTCAAACACAGCTGAAATTATCAATTTCCCCCACAGAACCGAACAACTGGGAGGTCGTATGGCCGACCTGTCGAATGGGTATACCAAGGTCGCTAACGAGATCCAACAGCTCAAGCCTCGTCTGAGAATGTCAGGCCGGGAGTGGCAGTGTTTTGAGGCGGTGATCTGGCTTACCTACGGCTGGAACAAGAAACAAGACCGCGTTACGAACACGGTGATCGCCGAGCTTACAGGGCTGAGTGATTCGCATGTTTCTGATGCGCTCAAATCGCTCGCAGATCGCAAAATTATCTTCAGTCAGAAGCAGGGCGTGATGAAAACGGTCGGTATAAATACTGACCTTTCTGCCTGGATTTTAGACAAACCGAAAACGGGAAAAGTCTTCCCGAAATCGGGAAAAGTGTTACCGAAAACGGGAAAAACCTTCCCGGAAACGGTAGACACCCAAGACTATAACAAGAACAATAATAAAATATCCTCGTCTCGGAATTCTGACGAATCCCGAAACCAGAAAACTCAAAAGTTTCTCTCACGCCATCCAGAAGCTGCCGCCGGGATATACACCCCGGCAGGTAAATCATGGGGCTCCGCTGACGACCTCAAGGCCGCACGCTGGATTTACGACAGGCTTCTCACCGTCAACGCATCGCTATCCGAACCCAACTGGGTTGAATGGGCAAATACCATCAGGCTGATGCGTGTCCAGGACAAGCGCACGCACTACGAAATTTGTGACCTGTTCCAGTGGGCCAACCGGGACGAGTTCTGGAAAGACAACATCCTGAGCCCTTCGAGTCTGCGCAAGCAGTGGGATCAGCTCACCACCAAACGGCTGCGCGCAACCGGAGCGGCAAAGCCATCCCGGGGCGGCATCGACCTGCATAACACCGACTGGATTGACGGGGTGCTGGAATGAAAAACATAGCCGAGAGCATTCGCAATTTTGACCGGGAACAGGCCCGGCGTGTGGCACATGGAATGCCCGAACAGTACAGCGAACGTGAGCAAACACAGCAGGTGGCGCAGATTATCAACGGCCTGTTTGTGCAGCTGGCGGCCGCGTTCCCTGCAAGCCTGGTTAATCGCAGTCAGGAAGACGTGAACGAGATCCGTCGACAGTGGGTGCTGGCCTTCAAAGAAAACGGGATCACCACTCTGGAGCAGGTTGAAGCCGGCATGCGCATGGTGCGTCGCCAGGATCGCCCGTTCCTGCCTTCTCCAGGCCAGTTCATCAAGTGGTGCAGGGAAGGGCGCAGCGTACTGGGGATCACCACCGCTGACGTTATGGCTGAGTACTGGAAGTGGCGCAAGCTGGTGTTTCGGTACCCGAGCAGTGAGCATTATCCGTGGCCGAAGCCAGTTTATTACCATATATGCCTCGAACTGCGGCGCCGGGGAACTGATGGTCAACTGTGCCACAAAGAACTTGAGCATGAAGCCGGCGACATTCTGGATATGTGGGAAAAGCGGGTGCTGGCCGGGAAACCAATCCCGCCTGTTCGTCGTGCGTTGGCAGCACCAGTGGCTCCGAGGGGGCCAACGCCAGCTGAACTTCTGAAGGCTAAATACGCGCGCCTAAAAGATGAAGGGAGAGTTTAACTGTGCGAGCAAAGATTCTTCAGATTCGTACCATACAGCGAATGAGTAGAAGGCTTTGTTTCCACAACGTGTTATAAACAAGTTACAAGTCGCCTCCTCTGGCGACAAAGAGGCATGGCATGAAATTACGAATCACAAGAGCAATCGGCCTCAGCAAGTTCTCGCCACGTTGGGTTAAGGTTATCTGTTTACGGTTGACTAAAAACGATATTGAGCGCTCCCTCAACGCGCTTCTGGCCACAATTGATGAAACTGAACTCTCTTCGGAGCAAGTCAAAGCATTGAGGGAATGCGTTGACAGAATCAACCTGGCAAGGGGAAAGGGGATGCAAGCGTGAGCGCTACTGCTATTGAGCCGAAAGAGATTTTTTATACCACACGCTCATTGCTGAACACATAAAGCGTAGCTGAAGTGACTGATGCTGACTGAGTGATGCGCGGAGAAATAGTTGTCTAATAACTCAATCATATTAATCACTTTTCCCATGGTACCTTTTTTATCTTGAGGATTAGGCAGTACGAAATCCTAGCTTTGGCCGCTCTATTGGATCCTACACCTCTGAACTGCTAAGGACGGAATATGAACGGATGAAAGCTAGCATGAGGTGCGAGTGGTGTTGAGAAAGGTCCACTGGACAATCATTTGAATAATTCTGTGAAAAATTCATTTGTATAAAGAGTCTTCTCCTTCTGGGCGCGTTTTGAACCTTCGATGCATCCACAGGTATTGCTCAGGGGCGCGGAGGATTTCACGCTCGATGATTTTATTCATATAAGCAGCTGCAGCGATATTATCGTCCTCCGGATATCCTAACAATGGATTACTGATATACATATGATAACCTTTTTTATCGCTCCGTCGAATCATGCTAAGTGTGATCAAATTTGCTCCAGCGAGTTTTGAAAGTGCGTACGTTCCGTTCGTTGTGGCTGCTTTTTTTACCGAGAAAAAGGGTGCGAAAACGCTCCCCTTAGGCCCGTAATCCTGATCTGGTGCAAACCACACAGCTTCACCGGCCTTGAGTGCATGAACTAAGCGAGATAGATTACGTCGATCAATCATAGCTTTATTTGAACGCATACGTCCTTTTGTCTGAACCCATTCCATCAATGGATTGTTGTGCGGCCGATATGTTGCCATCATTGGATGGCATAACCCCATTACTCTTCCGCATAGTTCAAGCGACATGAAATGAATCCCGACAACCATTACCCCTCCGGTTGCGTTAGCCAAGTTTTCAATCCCTTCTACGTCAAACCACTTTTTGACTCTCGCATCGCTCCAGAACCAGGCCATGCCAGTTTCCATCAGTCCCAGCCCGAGAGAAACAAAGTTATTATTTATCATCTGGCTTCGGGCAATCGGAGTCATATCGGGAAAACAGAGTTCAATATTCCTAACCGCTATACTTTCTCTACGTTTTAAAAAGGGCCTGGAGATTTTTCCAAGACCGGAACCAAGAGTATATAAAACCGGATAAGGAAGTTGGACTATAACCCACAGAAGTGCCAAGCCTGCCCAGGAAAACCAGTGGCGGGGATGAAGTAATTTGTATGTAAAGAGTTGTGACATAAATTTCCCTAAGCTAATGAAGGTTGTAATGCACATGGATAATTTGAAGAATTTGTTTTTCAGCGGAACGTTTCATTTAGATAATTGAGTTTTTTTCTGAATTCAGGGGGACAGATTGCGTGTGGGAGTGGATGCTCACTAAATGGTTTAGTGAGGCGAAAAAAATTCTTTTTCTATAAGACTCAATGGGTTATTAACGATATTCGAGGAATTGCCTTCTGGATTCATCCTCCCCAACATACTCAAAAGATAGAAGACGAATTGGGATTAAGTTATAAAACCAATAGCAATCATTTCGTTGAATAACTTCGCCTGGCTTGAAACATATCCCTGATGCTTCCCGAACAATTGCATATTTACCATTGCTAAATTTCACTCTGTGGATATAGAAATGTTGACCGATCTGTCCATGACAGCTGTTCGAAAGTATATCTCCTTCAATAAAAACAGATTTTTTATCTTTCATCATAATGCCCTCTACCACTATACTATAAAAGGAATGTTGGCATTTACAGATATCAGTTAAGTTGCAGGAACTGTTCAGCCGCCGATGCACCAGCATTCTGATGGCCTGAACAACAGTCCGCAGGCAGGACATTCCAGAACAGCATTTTTTCTTAGTTTACCTGCTTTCTGATTGGCTCTGTATGCGCATACCGGGCAAGCAACATGGACCGGTCTTTCTTTAAAATGTCTAAGTC